>NZ_JBIARC010000048.1:0-72736 GCF_042889625.1 Streptomyces sp. NPDC002573
TGCCCGTCGTCGAGGAACGCGACGGCGACGAGCCCACCCGCAGGCGGTGGATGCTGGCCCGCCGCAGCATCACCGACCCCGAGGACATCGCCTACCTCCTGGCCAGCGCTCCGCTGGACGCCACCCTCGCCGACCTGGCCCGGATCGCCGGATGCCGCTGGAAGATCGAAGAATGCTTCCAGTCCGCGAAGAACGAGTGCGGCCTCGACGAGTACGAGGTCCGCCGTTACACCGGCTGGTACCGGCACATCACCCTCGCCATGCTCGCCCACGCGTTCCTCGCCGCCATCGCCGCCCAGGAACGCGAAAGGGGGGCCCCGGCGACGACACGCCCGATCTCGTGGACCTCACACCGGCCGAGATCCGCCGTCTCCTGGCAGCTGAACCCCCGCACCCCCGCGCACGCCACAACCACACGCTGACCTGGTCACGGTGGAGACGACGCCACCAGGCACGCGCCCGCCAGAGCCACTACGAACGGCGCGGCTACCTCTTCGCCGGGGCACGGTGGGGAAGTCCGTCCCGCCCACCTGGCGCCCCGCCACACTCCACGCCACCAGGCCGCTGACCAGCCCAGATACCGAACTACGGCTGGAGTACTAGCCCGCATGGGCCACCGAACGCGCGTGTCCCGGCCTCGGGCGGCATGGTGTTGATTGCGGGCTTCGGTCGGCTGCTCCCGCGCTCCCCGCGCCCCACAGGGTGCGGCCGTGCACGAGCACCCGACGGGACGGCAAGCCCCTACGGCTGGGAGGACGCATGCGGGAGACACTGCTGAGCAGGATCGAGGACGAGCTGTTGCGCCTGCGTCACGACGTGTCGCGCACCGCGAAGGACCGTTCGACACCGGTCGCCTTCGGCCTCGACGGCGCGCTGGTCAGCGGTTTCGTCACCGGCACCCTCACCCCGCAGCAGGAGGCGGAACTGGCTCGGCAGGTGGCTGGCCTGTTGCCCTACCACTGGTCGCAGTCCAACACGTCCGCGGAGGCGATGTCGCAGGTCTCCGAGCATCTCGGTGGTCAGCGCGAGCTGGCGGTCTGGCTGGACCGCTTCCCCGGTCCGCCCCGGCTGGCGGCTCGGTTGTATGTGTTCATGGGGCTCCTCGACCGGCTCAGCGAGAACTCGGCCGTGGTCGACGCGTTGCGTGAGTTCCGTCAGCGGACGCCCTACCCGGCGGGCCTCAGGGGCTACCTGGTACCGGAGACCGACGACGAGACCATCGCCGGCATCGCCTTCAGGATCGAGGAACTCCTCAGCGACGGGGAGAAGGAGAAGGCCGTCGAGCTCGCGCTCGCCATGGCGGAGTGCCTGCGGCAGGTCGCGCCGCGCGCCAAGGAGCTCGCCCCCGATCTGGACGACCTGGGCGAGCTGATGGACCACAGCCACAAGGACCTTCAGGAAGCAGCCGCCGAACAGGGGTGAGGCGTTCGACCGCCTCGGCTTCTTTCTCCAGCTCGGCTGGGAGTGGCCGCAGGCGGACCAAGGACGATGCTGACGCTGCCGGGTGCCGCCGCCCTCGCCGCCCCTCAGGTGGCGGGGGCGATGGTGACCTTGACGTGCTTCATGAGTGGCTGGTCGCTCTGGGCGCTGTAGTCGCAGATCGCGAGCAGCACGTTCATCTCCGGCATGTAGCCCGCCGCGCAGCCACGCGGGATGTCGTACGGAATGGCGAGGAAGCCGTTGAGGTGACGGTGGCTGCCGTCCTTGGCGGTGCTGGTGATGTCGACCGGATCGAACTCCGCGATGCCGCGCTCCCGCATGTCGTCCTTGTTCATGAAGACGAGCGTGCGCAGGTTCTTGATGCCGCGGTAGCGGTCGTTGTCGGAGTAGATGGTGGTGTTCCACTGGTCGTGGGAGCGCATGGTGCCCAGCGCCAGGGTGCCGGGGGCGGGGACCACGTCGGGCAGGGGTGCGCTGGAGAACTCGGCGCGTCCCGACGGGGTCAGGAAGACCAGTTCGCGCGCGGGCTGCTTGATCCGGAAGCCCAGCGGCAGCCGCACCCGGCGGTTGAAGTCCTCGAACCCGTCCAGGACCTGGGCCATGGTGTCGCGGATACGGTCGTAGTCCTCGATGTACCACTCCCAGGGCGTACGGCTGTCCGGCAGGGCGGCGCGGGCCATCCCGGCGATGATGGCGGGCTCGGACAGCAGGTGCCGCGAGGCGGGCCGCTTCATGCCGAGGGACAGATGGACCATGCTCATCGAGTCCTCGACCGAGGTGCTCTGGATGCCGTGGCGCTGGTGGTCCTTCTCGGTGCGGCCCAGGCACGGCAGGATGAGCGCGCGCCGGCCGTGGACGAGATGGCTGCGGTTGAGTTTGGTGCTCACCTGGACCGTGAGGTCGCACTTGCGCAACGCCTCGTAGGTGTACGGGGTGTCGGGCGCGGCGAGGGCGAAGTTGCCGCCCATGCCGACGAAGACCTTCACGTCGCCGCGGTGCATCGCCTCGATGGTGCCGACGGTGTCCAGGCCGTGCGCATGCGGTGGGTCGATCTTGCAGATCCCCGCGAGGCGCTCCAGGAAGTCCTCGGTGGGCCGGTGGTCGATGCCGCAGGTCCGGTTGCCCTGAACGTTGCTGTGCCCGCGCACGGGGGACGGTCCGGCCCCCTCGCGGCCCAGATTGCCGCGCAGCAGCAGGAGGTTGATGATCTCCCGGACGGTGTCGACCCCGTGTTCGTGCTGGCTGATGCCCAGGCACCAGCTGACGATGGTCCGGTCGGCGTCCCGGTACACCCGCGCCGCCTTGAGGATCTCGTCGCGGTCGACGCCGGACTGGCGCTCGATCTCGTCCCAGGAGGTGTCCTCGCACAGCGCCCGGTACTCGTCGAAGCCCGAGGTGTGGCGGTCGACGAACTCCTGGTCCAGTGCCTTGGGGTCGGTCTTGGCCTGCTCCAGGACCGCCTTGGCGACGCCGCGCATGAGGGCCATGTCACCGCCGATCCGCGGTTGCAGGTTCAGGGTGCTGGTCCGCGTCGTCTTGAAGAGGGCCATGTCCGTGAAGTCGTGCGGCACGATGGTGCGCGTGGCGGCCGCCTCGACCAGCGGGTTGATGTGCACGATCTGGGCGCCACGGTGGTACGCCTCGGCCAGGGCCGTGAGCATCCTGGGCGCGTTGGAGGCGGCGTTGACGCCCATGATGAACAGGGCGTCGGTGGTCTCCCAGTCCTTGAGGTCGACGGTCCCCTTGCCGGTGCCCAGCGACGCGTCCAGCGCGCGACCGCTGGCCTCGTGGCACATGTTGGAGCAGTCCGGCAGATTGTTCGTGCCGAGTTCGCGGGCCATCAACTGGTAGAGGAAGGTGGCCTCGTTGCCGAGGCGCCCGGAGGTGTAGAACGACGCCTGATGGGGGCTGTCCAGCTCGCGCAGGGTGCGGCCCACCAGCTCGAACGCGTCGTGCCAGTTGATCGGGAGGTAGTGGTCCGACTCCGGGTCGTAGACCATCGGTTCGGTCAGCCGGCCCTGGTCCTCCAGGGCGTAGTCGCTCCAGCCGTACAGCTCCGTGACCGAATGGGCGGCGAAGAAGTCGCGGCCGACCCGCTTGGGGGTCATCTCCCAGGTGACGTGCTTGATGCCGTTCTCGCAGATGTCCAGGTGCAGGCCCTTGGTGTCGTCAGGCCAGGCGCAGCCGGGGCAGTCGAAGCCGTCGTTCTCGTGGTTCATGCGCATGATCGCCCGTGGTCCGTCCACGAGGGCACGTTCGCGCATCAGCACCCGGGTCACGCTCTTGGCCGCCCCCCAGCCCGCGGCGGGATGGTGGTAGGGGTGGAAGAACGGTTCACCCTCGGGTTCGGGCCCCACTCGGGGCTCGAGTCCGTCCTGGTGGTCGTCCGAGGCGTTCAAGGATCTCACCCCTTCACCCGTCCGGGCATGGGCCGGGTACCGGCACTTCTTCTCAGGCTAGGCCGGGGGGGTCGGACGGCGCCACGCGACGGAATCGACACGACACCGATCCTTAAATGTGACTGATATGATGCACAATATCCTGTTTGGGACCCTCCCTCTGCACCCCCGAGGAGCAGGCATGCCCAACGAACCAGCACCGATCAGCGCCGCCGCCCGTCACGCCCTGGAACAAGAGCTCGCCGACCTGCGCGCCGAACGCACGATGGTCGCCGCGACGCTTCGGGACTCCGACGCGGCGGTGGGCGATCGCGCCGACGAGGCCGACGAGTTGCAGCGAGCCGGTGATATGCAGCGTCTGGACGCCCGGATCTCGATGATCAGCACACGGCTCCGAGAGGCGGAGACGGCGGGCCCGCCGCCCACCGACCTGGTCGGTGTGGGCAGCACGGTCACCGTGCGATTCCCCGACGGCTCGGTGGAGACCCTCCAGATAGGCGAGACGGCCGAGGAGTTGGACCCGACGCTGGTCACGGCCGACAGCCCGCTCGGGCGCGCGCTCCTCGGCCACCACGCGGGCGACACGGTGAGCTACGACGCACCCGGGGGGCAGGCGACCGCATTGGTGGTGTCCCTGGGCTAGTGCCGCGACCGGCGGCGGGCGCGGTGTGGCCCGTACAGGGGGTATACACCCGACATGCGGATTGTGCGCCGCTTCCCCCTTTCCGAGCCTCGGCAAGGCCCGCGGCGTTGGCTCGCCGACGCACCCCACGCGCTCTCGCCGCGCGGTGCGCTGACGCTGCACGCGGTCGACGGAGCGTTTCTGTTCGCCCTGCGGGCCGCCCTGGCCATGGGGCTCCTCGCGGTGCCGCTCGCCCAGGCAGGGCGGCCCGACCTCGCCGTCTACGCCATGCTGGGCTCCTTCACCACCACCTTCGGCCGCAATCTGCCCTACGCGCGGCGGGCCCGCGTCCTGGCCGTGGTGGCCGTGACCATGACCGTGCTGGTGGGCTGCGGCTCGGCCCTCGCCGCGTGGGCGCGGCCGTCGGCCGGCGGTGCCGGCACCGCGGCGGTGGTCACGGCGACGGCCCTGGTCGCGGGAGCGGCGAAGTTCGTCTGTGACGCCAAACGGCTGAGCGGGCTGGGTGCGGTGCTGCTGCTGTTCTCGTTCGCGGTGGCGGCCAACAACTCGACCCGGAGTGCCGACGTGCTCCCGTACACCGCGCTCGCCGCGGTGGGAGCGGCCCTGGCCTGGCTGCTGGGCGTGTCGGGCCGGCTGGTGCACCCGGACCGGCCGCAGCGCCTGGCGGTGGCCACCGCACTGCGCAGGCTCTCCGAGCTCCTGGAGGCGTCCGCCGCCGGGGAGGCGCCCCGGCAGCGGCGGCACCGGGCGACCGTCGCCGTCCTCCACGCGTACCGGTCCCTCGGAGTCGCGCCGCCCTCGGGCGCCGGGAGGGCGGAACCCACCCGCGACGCGGCCTTCGTCCGGCTGACCGATCTGTCCTGGACCCTGTTGATCGGCTCGGCGGCCCACTCCCCCGCCGACCCGGCCGCCACCGCGGACCTCCTGCGCCGGCAGGCTCGCCTGCTCACCGACCGACGGCTCCGGGATCCCCTCATGCTCGGTGAGCTGCGCCCCGAGGCATCAGAGGAATCAAGGGCATCAGGAGACTCGGACGCCCTCGGGGCGACAGGAGAGGGCCGGGACGCTGCGGGGGTCCCTCGTCCGGCCGCGCCGGTCGCGTCGCAGAGCGGTGCGGCCGCGCGCCGCGCCACCGAACTGCTGATGGGACGACGCAGGGGCACCGGCCGCCTCGCCGTCCTGGCCGTTCCCGCCGTACGGATGGCGCTGGGCACCGGGGCGGCGGGAGGGATCGCGGCCCTGTTGGGCCTGGAGCGCGGCTACTGGGCGGCGATCTCGGCGGCCGCCGTTCTGCACTCGGTCAACCTCCGCACCACGACCCAGCGAGCCGTGCAGCGGACCCTGGGCACGGTCATCGGGCTGCTGCTCGCGTTCGGAGCCCTCGCCGCACACCTGCAACCCGCGGCACTCGCGGTGCTGATCGTGGTCCTGGAGTTCCTGCTGGAGTACGTCGTGGCCCGCAACTACGGCCTCGGCGTCGTCTTCCTCACGCCGTTGGCACTGCTGCTCAGCGATCTGGCGGCTCCCGCCCCGGCCGGACAGCTGGTCCTCGACCGGGTGCTGGGCAGCATCGTGGGCATCTCCGTGGCACTGCTGTGTGCGCTGCTGCTGGTCCACGACCAGGCCGCGATCCGGGTGGAACGGGCGCTGGCCGCGTGCCAGGAGGCCGCCGAGCGGGCCGAACGGGCACTGGACCACGTCACCGGCGCGCCGCCCGCGTTCGTCCAGGTGCATCTGGCCATGGCGGTCGTGGAACTGTGCGAGGCCGACGACGCCGCGGCCGGTGAGCTGTGGCCGGCCGGGATCGACCCGGCACTGCTTGTGGCCACCGAACAGCGCGCCTACCGTCTGCTCGCCCGGCTGCACCGCCATCGGCCCTGAGAGCTCCGGACGCGACGGGTGCCGGGCTCACGTCGACAGCTGGGCCAGGAATTCCTGTGGGGTGACGGCGGAGCCGTCCTCGGTCTTCACGACGGGGATCACCTCGTCGTCGTACCAGACGACCGGCGTTCCCACCACGCCGAAGGAGGGGAAGCCGCCGACCACCTCTCCGGCCCAGGTCAGATAGGTGTCGTCCGTGACCTTGTGGTCGAAGTCGGGACACCTCAGTCCGTCGACCTCGCTCGCCACCGACAGCAGCACGGACGGGTCGGAGAAACGGTCGTCGCCGGGCGGGAACGGCTGCGCCGCCAACAACGCGGCCAAGTACTCGATGAATTGCCGTTGTCCCGCGTCGCTCGCCGCGCCGAGGGCGCTCAGACCGCGCCGGGAACCGCTGCCGCCGACCGTGTCGTCCATGGTCGCCGCGAAATGGAACTTCACGACGAACCTGTTGTCGTCCGCGGCTTGGCGGATGGTGCCGAGGAGGCTCTCCGCCATGCGGTGACTGCCCCGGTCGCGCAGTTCGAGAAACACCTGGAGGGCGTGACCGTTGTCCAGGTTCCCGTAGTACACCGTGGCACCGTCGGCACCCGTCGTGTTCGCCGGAGTCATACCACGAGGCTGCCACACCCGGACAAATGACACGACTGGACCGCAGGGTGCTTCGCTCCGTACGCGCTCGGCTCCACAGCCGCGGTTCATGGTCCACGGCCACGGACCTGGGGTTCATGGTCCACGGCCACGGATCCGGCGGTCGGCAACGCCAGGACGGCGGCTGCGGGAACCGCCAAGGCAGCTTGTAGCGGAACCGTTGCCGTTCCATGGAATGCCGCCCACAGCCGGCCCATAGTGTGGGAGGCCGTTCAACGCTGGCTCATGTCAGGGGGAGTTCAGACCATGCGACGCATACGCCCGCCCTTCACCGTGCGCAGGGAAGGGAGCGTGCACGCCAGAACGTCCCGAGGGCTGACGGCAGTCGGCCTCGCCGCGGCGCTGGCGCTGACCGCTACCGCGTGCGACTCCGGTGACGGTGCCCGGGCGAGCGGCGAGGCGAGCGCGTCCGCGTCCTCCGCCGACGACGGAAAGATCAAGATCCCGGACGACATCAAGCGGAAGCTCAAGGAACACGGGATCGACGTCGACAAGTGGAAGAACGGCGCCTGGAAGAACTGGAAGAAGGACGACTGGCTGCGCGAGGCCGACGACTTCATCAACCCCGTCATCAAGGGCCTGTGGAATCCGGACCGGATGCGCAAGGCCAATGACCCCGACAAGGTCGTGGGCGCCGACGATCTCGCGGGCGACCAGGGCGTCAGCGACCCGACGCCCGCGCCGGTCCCCGCGCAGGCCGTGCCGGCCGCTTACCACGAGCACGCGCCCACGGCGGGCAAGGTGTTCTTCGACTCCCCCAAGGGCACGATGGTCTGCTCGGCGACCGTGGTGAAGGACCCGGCGCACCCCGGCAAGTCCAATCTCGTGTGGACGGCCGGGCACTGTGTGCACGCCGGCAAGCAGGGCGGCTGGTACCGCAACATCGCGTTCGTGCCGGCGTACAACAACTCCGGGCTGACGGCGACGCAGCTGGCGAGCGCCACACGGCAGCAGGTCGCCCCGTACGGCGTCTGGTGGGGTGACTGGGCGCAGACCTCGCAGCAGTGGATCGCGCAGGGCGGCGAGACCGGCGGCCAGGGCGCTTCGTACGACTTCGCCGTCATCCATGTGACGCCGGAAGCGGGCAGCGGCGGGAAGTCGCTGGAGGAGACCGTCGGTTCGGCGCTGCCGGTGAACTTCAACGCGCCGGCCGTGCCGAAGGTCGACAGCATCACGGCGAGCGGCTACCCGGCAGCGGCGCCGTACGACGGCCAGGCGCTGTACCAGTGCCAGGACAAGCCGGGCCGGCTCTCGCTGCTGCGGACGGACCCGACGATGTACCGCATCGGCTGCACCATGACGGGCGGCGCGTCCGGCGGCGGCTGGGTGGAGCGGGACGCGAGCGGCAAGCCCGCGCTGGTCTCCAACACCTCGATCGGCCCGGTGTCCTCGGGCTGGCTGGCCGGACCGCGGCTGGGCCAGGTGGCCAAGGGCGTCTACGACTCGGTGAGCGAGAAGTTCGCCGGCCGGTGACGGAACACCGGTAGACACGCGAAGGCCCGCTCCCTCTCGGGGAGCGGGCCTTACCGCTTGTGGGTCAGAGCGCGGGAGCCGGGACGTACGGTGCCAGGTCCGCCGCCAGTTCCTCGTGCACCCGCACCTTGAGCAGCGTGCCCTCCGGGGTGTGCTCCTCGGAGATCACCTCGCCCTCGGAGTGGGCCCGCGCGACCAGTCGGCCCTCGGTGTAGGGCACGACGGCCTCGACCTCGACCGCCGGCCTGGGCAGCTCGTTGTCGATGAGCCCGCGCAGTTCCTCGATGCCCCGGCCGGTGCGCGCCGAGACCGCGATGGCACGCTTCTCGACCCGCAGCAGCCGCTGGAGCACCAGCGGGTCGGCCGCGTCCGCCTTGTTGATCACGACGATCTCGGGCACGTCCGTGGCGCCGACCTCGCGGATCACCTCGCGCACGGTGGCCAGCTGCTCCTCCGGGTCCGGGTGGGAGCCGTCCACCACGTGCAGGATGAGATCGGAGTCGCCGACCTCCTCCATGGTGGAGCGGAACGCCTCGACCAGGTCGTGCGGCAGATGCCGGACGAAGCCGACCGTGTCGGCCAGGGTGTACAGCCGCCCGCTCGGGGTCTCCGCCCGGCGCACGGTCGGGTCGAGGGTCGCGAACAGTGCGTTCTCGACCAGGACGCCCGCGCCCGTGAGGCGGTTGAGCAGGGAGGACTTACCGGCGTTGGTGTAGCCCGCGATGGCGACCGAGGGCACCTTGTGGCGCCTGCGCTCCGCGCGCTTGATCTCGCGGCCGGTCTTCATCTCCGCGATCTCCCGGCGCATCTTCGCCATCTTCTCGCGGATCCGCCGCCGGTCCGTCTCGATCTTGGTCTCACCGGGACCACGGGTCGCCAGGCCGCCGCTGCCGCCGCCCATCTGCCGGGACAGCGACTGACCCCAGCCGCGCAGCCTCGGCAGCATGTACTGCATCTGGGCAAGGGCGACCTGCGCCTTGCCCTCTCGGGACTTGGCGTGCTGCGCGAAGATGTCCAGGATCAGGGCCGTGCGGTCGATGACCTTGACCTTGACGACGTCCTCGAGGTGGATCAGCTGGCCGGGGCTCAGCTCACCGTCACAGATGACGGTGTCCGCGCCCGTCTCCAGGACGACGTCCCGCAGCTCCTCGGCCTTGCCGGAGCCGATGTAGGTGGCGGCGTCGGGCTTGTCCCGGCGCTGGATGACACCGTCCAGCACGAGCGCGCCGGCGGTCTCCGCGAGAGCCGCCAGCTCGGCCAGCGAGTTCTCCGCGTCCTGCGCGGTCCCCGAGGTCCACACCCCGACGAGCACGACGCGCTCCAGGCGCAGCTGTCGGTACTCGACCTCGGTGACGTCCTCGAGCTCGGTGGACAGGCCCACGACCCGGCGCAGGGCCGCACGCTCGGAGCGGTCGAACTGGTCGCCGTCCCGCTCTCCGTCGATCTCGTGGCTCCAGGCGACGTCCTCTTCCATCAGGGCATCGGCCCGAAGACCCTCGGGGTAGGTGTGCGCGAAGCGCTTGGTGTCCTGGGAAGGGGAAGAAGAGGAGGTCATTGGGTCCTTACGTCGTTGGGGATTCCGTTTGCGGCGTCGGTGGGAGCCGTCTCGGCCACACCACTCGCACAGGTCACAACGCTCGGGCTGCCCGGGAGATTCCCGTCGCCCGGGCCCGGGGCCGCGCCGCCGACCCATCGATGGTCGCACGGCACGGCCTGTCCCGTCATCCGAGTTGTCGTCTCGTTCCGGGGCTCATACGGGGTTTGTCTTCCAGTCCGGGTGGCCCGGCATCGGCGGGGTCTTCCTGCCGTACAGCCAGCCCTGGAAGAAGGCGCTCAGATCGCGTCCCGCCACGTGGGAGGCCAGCTGCTCGAAGTCGGCCGTGGTCGAGGTGCCGTCCCGGTGCAGGGCGGCCCAGGACCGCTCCAAGCGCTCGAACGCGGGGCGCCCGATCTCCTGGCGGAGCGCGTAGAGCACGAGCGCGGCGCCGTCGTAGACGCTCGGCCGGAAGATGGCGATCTTCTGGCCCTTCCGGGGCGGCTGGGGGGCCGCGGGCGCGCCTCCGGTGGCGCGCCAGCGGTCGGAGAAGGCGTAGGCCGCCTTCATACGGGCCTCCATCGGCCGGTGCGCGGTCTCCTCCGCGTACTGGGCCTCGTACCAGGTGGCGTGTCCCTCGTTGAGCCACAGGTCGGACCAGGTGCGCGGGCTGATGCTGTCACCGAACCACTGATGGGACAGCTCGTGCACCATGATCGACTCGACGTACCACTGGGGGTAGGCGGAGTTGCCGAAGACGTCCTTCTCGAAGAGGGAGAGCGTCTGGGTCTCGAGTTCGAAGCCGGTGCGTGCCCGGGCGATCAGCAGCCCGTAGGCCTCGAAGGGGTACGGGCCGACCTTCCGCTCCATCCAGGCGATCTGGGCGGGGGTCTTCGCCAGCCAGGGTTCGAGTTGCGCCGCGTCCTGGGCGGGGACGACGTCGCGCAGGGGCAGCCCGTGCGGTCCGCTGCGCCGGAGCACGGTGGTGTGGCCGATGGAGACCTGGGCGAGTTCGGTGGCCATGGGGTGCTGGGTGCGGTAGCTCCAGGTCGTGGCGTTGCCGCTGGTCCGGGTCCCCACCGGGAGGCCGTTGGCCACCGCCCGGTAGCCGTTCGGCGCGGTCACGTGGAAGGTGAACAGTGCCTTGTCGGAGGGGTGGTCGTTGCAGGGGAAGACCAGATGGGCGGCGTCGGCCTGGTTGGCCATCACGAGCCCGTCGTCGGTCTGCACCCAGCCGCCCTCGCGGCCCTTCTCGGGCACCGGGTTGCTGGTGTGCCGCACGGTGATGATCATCGCGCCGCCCTTGGGGAGGGGGGCGGTCGGTGTGATCACCAGGTCCTCTCCCGCGGTGGTGAAGTGCGCGGGCGCTCCGTTGACGTCGACGGACGCCACCGTGCCGTGCGCGAAGTCCAGATTGACGCTCTCCAGGCGCTCGGTGGCGCGCGCACGGATCTTGGTGACGGCGGCGAGGGGCTTGCTGTTGCTGCCGGGATAGGTGAAGGAGAGGTCGTACGACAGGACGTCGTAGCCGGGGTTGCCGAGCGTCGGGAAGAGCCGGTCGCCGATGCCGAGGGGCACGGCGGGGTTGGGGGCGCCCGCCGCGATCAGACAGCCGGAGACGACACAGGCGAGCAGGGCCGCCCGGGCACGGCGGGCACGCGGGATGGCGGAACGGGGGGTGTGCGGCATGGACCACGGCTACCAGCGCGCGTGCACCGCGCGGTGACGACGCGCGCCGGGCCCACCCGAACGGATTCAGTTCCCGGCCTCCAACGCCCCGGCGGCCACGCGGCCCGAGGATGACCGCACGGCGGTCAGCGGGTGGCCGCCGCGGCGTTGTGGGCCCGGCTGACGTCGTACACGCCCGGCACGTTCCGCATCGCGCGCATGAGGGCCGGCAGGTGGGCCGCGTCCGGGAGTTGCAACGTGTAGGTGTGGCGCACCCGCTGCTGGCTGGGCGGTTCGACGGTGGCCGAGACGATGGCCACGCCCTCCAGGGCGATGGCCTCGGTGAGATCCGCGAGGAGGTGCGGGCGCCCGAACGACTCGGCGACGAGCGTGACCCGGAAGTCGGTGGTGTCGCCCCAGCGCACGCCGATCTCCGGGCGCCCGGTGCTCTTCATGCGCGCCGCTCCGGCGCACTCGACGCGGTGCACGGTCACCGCGCCTCCGCGTACGGCGAAGCCGGTGACCTCGTCGGGCGGCACGGGCGTACAGCAGCCGGCGAGACGTACCGAGGCGCCGGGCAGGTCGACGACCGCGTTGGCGGCGCGTGCGCCGTGCGCCGCCGCCGTGGGACGCGTGGAAGGCGCGGGCGGGCGTGAGGACAGCGCGGTGGGGCGGGCGGCGGTGTCGGGCGCGGTGGTGTGCGCGCCGGCGCCGTCCGCAGCCGGCTCGGAGCCGTGATGCGCGGCGCCCGCTGCGGACGCGCCGGCGGACGGGTCCCCCGGCGCGTCCGCAGCGGGCGCCGCCAGCCGGCGCTGGATGGCGATCCGCGCGGCGGGCGTGTGGGCGTGCTCCAGCCACTCTCTGGAGGGCTCGGAGGCCGGGTCCTGGCCCATGAGGAGCTGCACGGTGTCGCCGTCCTGCAGAACGGTGCCCAGCGTCGCGAGCCGTCCGTTGACACGGGCACCGATACAGGCGTGCGCGTCCTCCCCGTACTGCGCGTAGGCGGCGTCCACACAACTCGCGCCCTCGGGGAGCCCCAGTGCGCCCCCGTCCGGGCGGAAGACGGTGATCTCCCGGTCCTGGGCGAGGTCCTCGCGCAGGGTGGACCAGAAGGTGTCGGTGTCCGGGGCGGCCTCCTGCCAGGTCAGCAGGCGCGAGAGCCAGCCGGGGCGGGTGGGGTCGACGCGCTCGCCGTCGGACGGGTCGTCGGGGGCGGGGGCGTAGGGGTTGCCGAGGGCGATCACGCCCGCCTCCGCCACCTTGTGCATCTGGTGGGTGCGGATGAGGACCTCGGCGATCTCGCCGTCCTCGCGCGCGACCGCGGTGTGCAGCGACTGGTACAGGTTGAACTTGGGGACGGCGATGAAGTCCTTGAACTCCGAGACGACCGGCGTCATACAGGTGTGCAGTTCGCCGAGGACCCCGTAGCAGTCGGCGTCCTCGTTCACCAGGACCAGGAGCCGGCCGAAGTCCGCGCCGCGCAGCCGGCCGCGCTTGCGGGAGATGCGGTGCACGGAGACGAAGTGCCGTGGTCTGATGAGGACTTCGGCCTGGATGTCCGCCTCGCGCAGTACCGTACGCACCTGCTCGGCCATGTCGGCGAGCGGGTCGTCCCCGTGCGCCGCGTTCTCGACGATCAGCTCCCGGGTGTGCTCGTACTCCTCGGGATGCAGGATCGCGAAGACGAGGTCTTCCAGCTCGGTCTTGAGCGCCTGGACGCCGAGGCGTTCGGCGAGCGGGATCAGCACGTCCCGGGTGACCTTGGCGATACGCGCCTGCTTCTCCGGGCGCATCACGCCGAGGGTGCGCATGTTGTGCAGTCGGTCGGCGAGTTTGATCGACATCACGCGGACGTCGCTGCCGGTCGCGACGAGCATCTTGCGGAAGGTCTCGGGCTCGGCGGCGGCGCCGTAGTCGACCTTCTCCAGCTTGGTGACTCCGTCGACGAGGTAGCGCACCTCCTCGCCGAACTGCTCGCGCACCTGGTCGAGCGTCACGTCCGTGTCCTCGACCGTGTCGTGGAGCAGGGACGCGGTCAAGGTGGTGGTCTCGGCCCCGAGTTCGGCGAGAATCAGGGTCACGGCGAGGGGGTGCGTGATGTACGGCTCGCCGCTCTTGCGCATCTGCCCGCGGTGCGAGGATTCGGCCAACAGATAGGCGCGGCGCAGTGGTTCGAAGTCGGCGTCGGGGTGGTGGGCGCGGTGCGCCTCGGCGACATGGCCGATCGCGTCGGGCAGCCGGTCGCGGGTGGCGGGGCCGAGCAGGGCGGCGCGCCCCAGGCGGCGCAGGTCGATCCGGGCGCGGCTCTTCCTGCGGTGCGGCCCCGGCGTGGCAGGGGCAGGGGCGGGGGTGGCAGGGTTCGTGGCCTCCGCACTCATGGGGCACCTCCGGCTCGTGGACCGGCGGACGGAGTGCCCCCTGGCATACGCGGCGCAGGGGATGGCGACGGTCCCCCGTCCGGGCCGGTGCTTGATGCTATCGAGCCCACCACGCCCGCCCGACCGGCTCTCGCCGAGCGTGAACCGGATCACCCATTCGAGCGACGATTCAGGGGTTTACGGCATTCAGCCATGGGCCGAGGCACCGACCGTCGATTCGAGCAGACCCGGCCGCCCCGGGCTGCGGATCGGAGCGCCCTGAGGAGGCCGGGCTGCGATCCGGAGCCGCACGGAGGAGAGGCCGGGGACGTTTTCCGGCCACCCTCCTGTGCCGAGCATCACGTTCATGTGCGACCCCGTGCTTCCGCGCGCCGCCCGTTCGCCCCCAAGGAGCCGCTGGTCGGGGCGGCTTGACAGGGTGTCGGGTCAGCGCGCCGCGGTCCGCAGCCAGTCGGTGTCGATCTCGCCCTCGGCGACGATCACCGCGGGGCCGGTCATCTCAATCTCGCCGTCCGGGTGCTCGGTGATCACCAGGGTGCCGCCGGGAACATCCACGGTGTACGTCACCGGGGTGCCCGTGACGGCCGGGTCGGCGCCGTCGCGGCGGGCCGTGGCGACGGCCACGGCGCACGCGCCCGTGCCGCACGAGCGGGTCTCGCCGGAGCCCCGTTCGTGGACGCGCATCGCCACGTGCCGGGGCGCGCGGTCGACCACGAACTCGACGTTCACCCCGTCCGGGTAGGCGGCCGCCGGGCTGAACGGGGGCGGGGTGTACAGGTCGCCCGCGTGCGCGAGGTCGTCGACGAAGGCCACCGCGTGCGGGTTGCCCATGTTCACGTTGCGGGCAGGCCAGCTGTGCTCGCCGACGCTCACCGTGACCCCGTCCTCGGGGAGGAGCGCCCGGCCCATACCGACGGTGACGTCGCCGTTCTTGGCGATGTGCACGGTCTTGACGCCCCCGCGCGTGGCGACCGCGAGGTCCCCCTCGGCCACATGCCCGGCGCGCTGGAGGTAGCGCGCGAACACGCGCACGCCGTTGCCGCACATCTCCGCGATCGAGCCGTCCGCGTTGCGGTAGTCCATGAACCACTCCGCCCGGTCGGCCATCCCCCGCGCCTCGGGGTGCGCGGAGGAGCGCACGACGTGCAGCAGACCGTCGCCGCCGATGCCCGCGCGGCGGTCGCACAGGGCGGCGACGGCGGATGCGGGCAGGTCGATGACGTTCTCGGCGTCGGGGACGATCACGAAGTCGTTCTCCGTGCCGTGCCCCTTGAGGAAGGCGATCCGCGTGCTCATTCCTCGATCGTACGGGGTCGCCACGACACCCGGGACGAGCGGTCCGGGGGACGGATGGCCTGGTGGGGGCGTGAGCCGAGGCGGCGACGGGATCGTCACAGAGGTACGGCGACGGGATCGCGGCAGGGACACGGCCGGTCGGGAAAGGCGGTCGGCCCGGTGGGGCCCGGGCGGCTCAGCGCAGTCGGGCCACGCGCCACACAGCGAGTACGACCACCGCGGCGACCAGGACGACGTAGGCGAGGACGACCCGCCAGTCCGGGCGCCGTCCGGAGCCGCGCTGCGGCAGGCCGGGCCACGTGTAACCGACCCGGCGCGCGGCCATCATGCCCCAGCCGGCCGCGCAGGAGAAGATCAGCAGACCGAGCATGGCGACCACGGCGCCGCCGTCACCGAACTCGAAGGCCAGCGGGAAGGCGAACATCAGGGAGCCCATCGCCGCCAGTCCCACGATGGGGGCGAGCTGCCAGATCCGCAGCCGCCGCTGCGGGCGCAGCTCGACCTCGACCTCGGGCCCGGTGGACAGCTCCTCCGGGCTCGGCCCGTCGTCGGTCACACCGCCCGAAAGGTGATCGTCGGGACCATCGGAACTGAGCCTTTGGTCCCCGGCCTCCGCGGTCTCGTGCTCCGCGCTCCCTGCGGTGTCGCGAGGGCCGGCCTCCATCGCCACGCGCCCTCCCAACTCGGACTCCACTTGGTCGATCGAAGCTCGATGATGGCATGCCGCCGGAGGCCCGGATGACGGCCGGGGCGTCCCGATGCCATCACGTGATCAGGCTGTAACCGGTCGTTCGACCAACGCCAGCGCGCGGTGCGGGAGTTCCCGCAGGTCCGCAACGGCGCCGCTGAGCCAGTGCACCCGCGGGTCGCGGCGGAACCAGGAGTCCTGACGGCGCGCGAAGCGCTTGGTAGCGCGTACGGTCTCCGCGCGCGCCTCCTCCAGCGTGCACTCCCCCGTGAGCGCCGTGAGCACCTGCTGGTATCCCAGAGCTCGCGACGCCGTGCGCCCCTCCCGCAGCCCCTGTGCCTCCAGTGCGCGCACCTCGTCCACGAGTCCCGCCTCCCACATCCGGTCGACCCGTCGCGCGATGCGCTCGTCGAGCTCGGGGCGCGCCACGTCCACGCCGATCTGGACCGTGTCGTAGACCGAGTCATGGCCGGGGAGGTTGGCGGTGAAGGGCTTGCCGGTGATCTCGATGACCTCCAGGGCCCGGACGATACGGCGGCCGTTGCTGGGCAGGATCGCCTGCGCGGCCCCCGGGTCGGCGGCGGCCAGGCGTGCGTGCAGCGCTCCGGAGCCGCGCACGGCGAGCTCGTCCTCGAGCCGGGCGCGCACCTCCGGGTCGGTCCCCGGGAACTCCAGATGGTCGACCGCGCCCCGCACATACAGGCCGGAGCCTCCCACCAGGATCGGCCAGCGGCCCTCGGCAAGCAGCGCGTCGATCCGGGCGCGGGCGAGGCGCTGGTACTCCGCCACGGACGCGGTCACCGTCACGTCCCAGATGTCCAGCAGATGGTGCGGGATGCCGCCGCGCTCCTCGGGGGTCAGTTTGGCGGTGCCGATGTCCATCCCCCGGTAGAGCTGCATGGAGTCGGCGTTGACGACCTCGCCGCCGAGGTGCTGGGCAAGAAATACGCCCAGATCGGACTTTCCGGCCGCGGTCGGTCCGACGACGGCGATGACCCGCGGTGCGGGGGCTGCGCTACTCACCGCAACAGTCTCGCAAACCTCCGGACCCCTCCTCGAACGAGCGACGTTACGCGCCGTATGCGGGGTCGTTGCCTGATGCGAGGTTCCGGTCACCGGTTCGAGGGCGGGAGGGCCGGGCGATGCAAACGGGCGCACCGAGTGACGCGGTATTTCGCCCGCACGAGTAACGTATGGAGTAGGTATGGGCGTTTTTGCACGGCTTTTCCGGTGGTCGAGGACGACGGAGGAGGCACAGTCCGTGGCGGCGGAGGCCGCGCGGACGACGGCCGGGACCGAGGCGGAGGCGACGGACTCAGGCAAGGGGACGGCCGGAACCGAGACCGGGCCGGAGGCGGCGACGCAGGAGACAGCTCCGACCGCCGAGGGCGGCGTAGGGATCCCCCGGCAGCAGTCCGCCGCGGAGGCCGCGGAGAACGAGGCCGAGGAGGGCGCCCGCACATAACCGCGCTTCGCAGGGAAGGTGGACCATGGGTCTCGTGGACAACCTGATGGCCAAGGTCTCGAACTTCGCGCAACAGCACGAAGGAAAGGTCGATCGTGGCCTGGAGAAGGCCGCGAAGATGATCGACGACAAGACCAAGGGCAAGTACAGCGGCAAGATCGACACGGGCACGGGCAAGGCGAAGCACGCGATGGAACGCATCGCGCACCGGGACACCGGCCCCGCGGCCAGTGGGCAGACGCCGCCCGGCGGATCGCCGCCTCCGGCGTCCTGACACGGCACGACACATCGGCGGAGGGCCGCGAGGCGGGGGCCTCCCGGCCGTCCGCCGTGTCCGTGGTCACGGGGTGCCGGGGTCACGGACACGGTGGCCCGAGCCGGGCCGCCGGAGGTGCTACGACCAGGTCGCCACGAGATACCCCACCCCGTAGGGCGCGTCGTCGTACAGAAGCGCGCCGGTGAGGTCCGCGCCCTCCGCCGCGCCCGCCAGGATCTGCCAGGGCGCCCGGCCCCAGGCCTGCAGCTCGTGAGCCAGACCGACGTCCAGCGCCCGCAGGGCCGTCAGGTCCGCGGTGTCGAGCGCACGCGCCACGGTGGCGTCGAAGCCGGCCGCGCGCTCGTCCAGATAGCCTGGCGCCTTCAGCGTGCGGCAGGCGCTCGCATCGCCCATGACCAGCAGTGCCACCCGCGCGTCCTGCGCGGCGAGCGCCGCCCCCGTCTCGGCGCACCGCTCGGGGGCCAGGAGTTCCGGCACACCGACCCCCTCCACGGGCGCATCCGCCCAGTTCAGGCGTTCCAGCAGCCAGGCGGCGACGGCGAGCGAGAGCGGAAGCTCCTGCTCCGGCGCAAGCGGCCTCGGCCACGCGCCGCCGAGTCGTACGTCGACGTCCACCCCGAACCCGCGGAACGACCCCCGCGTGCCCTGCGGATGCGGCCCGCAGCCGCTCTCCGGTGCGGGGCCGACGACCACCAGCCGGTCGGGGCGCGCGGCGGCGAGCACGCTCAGGGCGTCCGCGCACGCGGTGCGGGCACCGTCGAGTTCGGGCGCGGCACCCGCGGCGACCTCGGGCACGAGCAGGGGCGGACAAGGACAGACGGCGGCGGCGACGAGCATGATCCGCAGCGTAACCCCGCCGGACGGCGCCATGGCACTTCACGGACGCGGTCGGGGCACCCGTCGCCGGTCGGCGTCCGGCCGCCCCGCCCGCACCCGCCCCGGTGACGTCTGTCGTCAGTCGCAGCCGCAGGCCCCGGCCGTGGCGACCGGCAGGGGCTCCGGGCGCCCGATCTTCGGCAGCCCCAGCATGACGCCGGCCGGCTTGGCGGCCTCCGCCGCGTTCCGCTTCTCCCACGCGTCGCCCGCGCGCGTGCGGCGCACGCTCAGCACGGGGCCCTCGGCGAGCAGGTGGTGCGGGGCGGCGTACGTGATCTCGACCGTCACCACGTCGCCCGGACGGACCTCCTCGTCCGGCTTGGTGAAGTGGACCAGACGGTTGTCGGCGGCGCGGCCGGACAGGCGGTGGGTGGCGCCGTCCTTGCGGCCCTCGCCCTCGGCGACCATCAGCTCCAGGGTGCGGCCGACCTGCTTCCTGTTCTCCTCCCAGGAGATCTCCTCCTGAAGGGCGACGAGACGCTCGTAGCGCGCCTGGACGACCTCCTTGGGGATCTGGTTCTCCATGGTGGCCGCCGGGGTCCCGGGCCGCTTGGAGTACTGGAACGTGAACGCCTGCGCGAACCGCGCCTCGCGCACCACCTGCATCGTCTGCTCGAAGTCCTCCTCGGTCTCGCCCGGGAAGCCCACGATGATGTCGGTGGTGATCGCGGCGTGCGGGATGGCGGCCCGCACCTTCTCGATGATCCCCAGGTAGCGGTCCTGGCGGTACGAGCGGCGCATCGCCTTCAGGACCGTGTCCGACCCCGACTGCAGCGGCATGTGCAGCTGCGGCATGACGTTCGGCGTCTCGGCCATGGCCGCGATGACGTCGTCGGTGAAGTCGCGCGGGTGCGGGGAGGTGAAACGGACCCGCTCCAGGCCCTCGACGGCGCCGCAGGCGCGCAGCAGCTTGCTGAACGCCTCCCGGTCGCCGATGTCCGAGCCGTAGGCGTTGACGTTCTGTCCCAGCAGCGTGATCTCGGAGACGCCCTCGGCGACCAGGGCCTCGACCTCGGCGAGGATGTCGCCGGGCCGGCGGTCCTTCTCCTTGCCGCGCAGGGCGGGGACGATGCAGAAGGTGCAGGTGTTGTTGCAGCCCACGGAGATCGACACCCAGGCCGCGTAGGCGCTCTCGCGCCGCGTCGGCAGGGTGGAGGGGAACGCCTCCAGCGACTCCGCGATCTCGACCTGCGCCTCCTCCTGGACCCGGGCGCGCTCCAGCAGGACGGGCAGCTTGCCGATGTTGTGCGTACCGAAGACGACGTCCACCCAGGGCGCCTTCTTCACGATGGTGTCGCGGTCCTTCTGCGCGAGACAGCCGCCGACGGCGATCTGCATGCCGGGCCGGTCGGCCTTCCTGGGCGCGAGGCGGCCGAGGTTGCCGTAGAGACGGTTGTCGGCGTTCTCGCGCACGGCGCAGGTGTTGAAGACGACGACGTCCGCGTCACCGTCCGACCCTTCGGGGGCGCGCACGTACCCGGCGTCTTCGAGCAGCCCGGCCAATCGCTCTGAATCGTGGACGTTCATCTGGCACCCGTAGGTGCGGATCTCATAGCTCTTGGGTGCGGGAACGTCCACTGCGAGGCTCCGGTCGCTGCTGCTGGTCATTCCTCAAGGGTAGGCGTTTCCTGGAAGTCCCTGCCCCGGTGCTGCCCGGAGCGGGCGCCTCGTCGAAACCCGCAGCCCGGCGGCTGCCCGGCCCGTTGGTGTGGTGACCCGACCGTGACCTCGGTACCCAGGGATCCCGGAGATCTCGTGCGAGCCCTCAGAGCGGCCGGGATCAGGGACCTGCGACTGCTCGAAGCCGTGCGAACGACGCCCCGGGCGGGGTTCGTCCCCGCCGGGGAGACGGCCGCCGCCTACCGGGACGTGCCCGTCGCCATCGGGCAGGGACAGGTCACCACCCAGCCGTCGCTGTCCGCCCTGATGATCGAGGGTCTCGCTCTGGACGGGAGCGAGCACGTCCTCGAGATCGGTACCGGCCTCGGCTTCCAGACGGCGCTGCTCGCGCGGCTGGCCGCCGACGTGGTCAGCATCGAGGTACGGCCGGACCTGGCCCGGCAGGCGCGCGCACATCTCGCGCGGCAGGGCGTACGGAACGTGGACCTGCGGGTCGGCGACGGCACGTGTGGCGTGCCGGACCGGGCTCCCTACGACGCGGTCCTGGTGTCGGCGGCGTTCACCGAGGTGCCCGCGCCGCTGGTCGAGCAGGTGCGGCAGGGCGGCCGCCTGGTGCAGCCGATCGGGCCGGGCGGGCACGAGCAGGTGGTGTGCTTCGAGCGCACGGAACGGGAGTTGCGGCAGTTGCGGGTGCTGACCGCCGCCTGCTTCGTCCGGCTCCAGGGGCGGCACGGCTTCCCGCCGGACGACGCGCGATTGCCTTGAGCCCGCCCTGCGGGTCCCGACGGCCGCGGCGGGTAATGACCGGGGGACCCGCAGAGGGGCGCGGGCCCCCGGTGCCCGATTCCGGCGGCTAGCAGCTCACGCAGGCGGCCACGCTCGCCGTCCAGCAGTACGCCCGGGAGGGGCCCGGCGTCCAGGCCGGTCAGTGCCGGTATCTGGCGGCGCCCGCCTGCGCCCAGCTCGTGCCCGAGAGGGCCGCCGACGATCCGCGGGACGGCTTTCTGCTGCCCGTGACCCCGGCGGTGCGCCAGGCCGCGGCCGGCGTCGGGCGCCGTACTACAGCGTCGCCTCGGTGGCGGGCCATCCGGTGCGGGTGCTGACCACTCCGGCCCGCAAGGGGCTGGCCATGCAGGCGGCGCTGCGGTCCGACGGGGTGATGCGGGCCGAGCGTCAGGCCGCCGGTCTCCTGGCCGTGATCGGCGGGGCGGGCGTGCCGGTCGCGGCGCTGCTGGGCTACTGGGTGTCCCGTTCGGGGCTCGCTCCCGTGAGCCGGCTGACCTCGACCGCGGAGCGGATCACGGCCACCCGCGACCCCGGGCTGCGCATCGAGGTGCCGGGCGGGCCCCGAGGCCGCGAGGACGAGCTGACCCGACTCGCCGTCACCATCAACACCATGCTCGACGCCTTGGAGGAGTCCGTCACCGCGCAGCGCCGGCTGGTCGCCGACGCCTCGCACCAACTGCGCACGCCCCTGACGGCGCTGCGCGCCAACGCGGAGATCCTGCTGCGGACGGACGAGCTGACCCCGCGCCAGCGCGAGCGTGCCACGGCCGCCCTCACCCGGCAGCTGCGGGAGGTGACCACGCTCGTCAACGACCTGATCGGACCTGGCCCGCGACGAGGAACCGCACCAGGCGCTCGAACTGGTGCAGCCGACGGCGCTCCTGGAGCACACCGTGGCCGCGGCCCGCGACCACTGGCCCCAGGTCGCCTTCGCCCTCGACATCGCTCCGGCGGCCGCGGCCGCCATGACGGCCGCCGTGCCGAGCCGGCTGACGAGGCTCTTCTCCAACCTCCTGGACAACGCGGCGAAGTTCTCGCCGGCCGCCGGACGGGTGGAGGTGGCCGCGCACACCGCACCGGCCCACGGCGGGCTGGAGATCACCGTCCGCGACCACGGTCCCGGTATCGATGCCGCGGACCTGCCCCATGTCTTCGGCCGCTTCTACCGGTCCCGGACCGCTCGTGCGCTGCCCGGCTCCGGCCTGGTCCTGGCCATGGCCCGGCAGATCGCCCAGACCCACAGGGCGGAGCTCACCGCTCATCAGGCACCGGGGGGCGGGGCGCTGTTCCGGCTGACTCTCCCCGTCGATCCGCGCTTCACCGACTGAGGTGGCACAGCCCGCTTCGGGCATCACGCACCGAGGTGGTAGAGCTCACAACACTTTCGCGATTGCGCAACTTTACAGTACAGACATGGATCTTCATGTCGCGACGAAGTGGGAGACGGCGGTCCTCGCGGGAGGGCCGGCCGACGGCCTGCGCATGCGGGTCGCGGGCCGGCCCTCGGTGGTGCAGGTGACCTGTCCGTGCCAGGTGGAGGACCCGGCGGACGGCGTCCAGGTGGCAGCGCTGTATGTGTACCGGCGCCGGCTCGGCGCCCGGGACGAGCCCCTGATGTACGGCTACGACAGCGCCAGCCCCTGACCCGGCCGGGCCGACGGGCGGCCCCGCCTCAGGAGGCGGTGGCCGGCGGTTCGGCCGCCGCGACCTCGGCGGCGGTCCGGACCGCGGTCGGGGCCACCGGGGCGGACTCGGAGCCGGAGGCGGAGGGCGCGTTCTCGTCCTTCATCGCCTTGGCCTCGCTCTTGAGGATGCGCATCGACTTGCCGAGCGCACGGGCGGTGTCCGGCAGTTTCTTCGAGCCGAACACCATGATGACGACGATCGCCACGATCAGCAGATGCCAGGGTTCCAGTCCGTTGCGGAGCATCGGCCTGCCCGCCTTCCTCGCCTCGGCCGAGGACGCCTTCCGTCACTCGCCCGTCCGGTTCATGGTTGCTACTTTGCGCAACTGTACGACCGTGAGAGGCGATCGGGAGCGTGGGACGCCCGCCACGACCGAACCGTGACCTACAGGTGATCGCCGCCGGCCGCGGCGCGCCGCCCGTAGCGCGCCCGGACCGCCCACAGCGCAAGCGCGTACAGCGCGAGGACGGCGGCGAGCAGCACGTAGTAGCCCATCGGCAGCACGGTCATGCCGAGCACCGCACCGAACGGGGTGAAGGGCAGCAGGAGGGCCAGGGCGGCGAGGACGCCCGCGGCCCGGCCCACCGGTCCCGGAGCCCGCCCGGCGGCGAGGCCTCGGCCGGAGCGCAGCAGCACCATCACCAGGGACTGGGTGAGCAGGTTCTCGGTGAACCACGCCGAGTGGAAGACCGCTTCGTCGTCGAGTGGGTCGGGCCCGTACAGGGCGAGCCCGAGGACGGCGAAGGTGGCGAGGTCGGCGACGGCGTTGAGCAGACCGAAGCCGGTGATGAAGCGGAGGAAGTCGCGCGGCCGCAGCACGGTGGGGCGGGTGAGCACCCCGGGCGCGGGGCGGTCGTAGGCGAAGGCGAGCTGGGCCGCGTCGAAGCACAGGTTCTGGGCCAGCACCTGGGCCGGGAGCATCGGCAGGAAGGGCAGCAGGAGGCCCGCGCCGAGCATCGCGACGACGTTGCCGAGGTTGGAGGAGAGCGTGACGCGCAGATAGGTGGCGATGTTGCCGCTGCTGTGCCGCCCGGCGGCGACGGCGTGGTCGATCGCGGTGAGGTCCTTGTAGGCGAGGACGACGTCCGCGCTCTCCCGGGCGACGTCGACGGCGTCGCGCGGGGCGATCCCGACGTCCGCGGCGTGCAGCGCCGGGACGTCGTTGACGCCGTCGCCGAGGAAGCCCACGGTGTGCCCGGCGCGGCGCAGCGCGGTGACGATCCGCGCCTTGTCCTCGGGGGTGCACCGGGCGACGACGGTCGCGGTGTGATCGTCAGCGGCGCCCGCGGTCCGTACCTCACCCGGGTCGAGGCCGAGGTCGCGGCAGGCGCGGGCCGCCGTGCCCGGATGGTCGCCGGTGAGGATGCGCACGGTGACGCCGCGGGCTGCCAGGTCCCGCAGGGCCCGCGCGGCGGTCGGGGCGAGGGCGTCCCGGAAGGTGACGAAGCCTCGGAAGGTGAGTCCGCGCTCGTCGGCGGGGGTGTAGGGGCGGGTGCGGGCGGGTCGGTCGCCGGCCGCGACCGCGATCACCCGCAGGCCGTCCCGCGCCTGGTCGGCGGCGAGCGCGAGCAGCCGCTCCCACTCGTCGGGGGCGACGGCGCAGCGCTCCAGTACGGCCTCGGGGGCTCCCTTGACGAGGAGGGTGTGGGTGCCGAGGCCGCCGCGGACCACGGCGGTGGCGAGCCGGCGGACCGGGTCGAACGGTACGGCGGCCACGCCGTCGTACGCCTCCCAGCTGCCGTCGGCCGCGTCCAGGAGCGCCTCGTCGAGGGCGTCCGGGGTGGGCAGGTCGGCGAGTTGGAGGGTCCACCAGGCGATGGCGGCGGCCTGGCGCAGCACCTCGGGCGCGTCCTGGCCGGCGCCGTCCAGGGCCCGTTCGACGACCGGCCGGTCCTGGGTGAGGGTGCCGGTCTTGTCGAGGCACAGCACATCGACCGCGCCGAGGTCGTGCAGGGCGGGCAGGCGCTTCACGATCACACCGTGGGCGCGGGCGAGCAGCCGGGCGCCGCGCGCCAGACAGGTGGTGACGATGACGGGCAGCATCTCGGGCGTGAGGCCGACGGCGACGGCCACCGCGAAGGGCAGCGTCTCCAGGCCCCGGTCGCGCAGCGTCGCGTTGGCCATCAGCACCAGCGGCGGGGTGAGCAGCATGAACCGGATCAGCACCCAGGAGATGCCGTGCACGGACCGCTCGAAGGCGCTCGCCTCACGCCGGGCCCGGACCCCGTGGGCCCGGGCGAACCGGGTGCGGGTGCCCGTCTCCAGGACGAGCGCGGTGCCGCCGCCGGTGGCGACACTGCTGCCCTGGAAGCACAGATGGGGCTGTTCGTAGGGGCCTGCCGCCACGGCCGTGGGCGCGTCGAGGGCGTACTTGGCGACCGGCGCCGACTCACCCGTCAGCGCCGCCTGATGCACGGTCAGGCCGCCCGTGCGCAGCAGCCGTACGTCGGCGGGGACCAGGTCGCCGGGCGCGAGGCGGATGACATCGCCGGGCACCAGTTCGGCGGCGGGTGTCTCCCACTCCCGGGGCGGCAGGTCGGCGTCCGGGCGGCGCAGCACGGTCGCGGTGGTGGCGACCAGGTCGCGCAGCGCGGCCATCGAGCGGTCGGCCCGGTACTCGCCGGTGGCGCGCAGCAGACAGCTGACGACGACGAGGGAGAGGATCACGCAGGCGGTGCCCCAGGCGCTGACCGTCGCGGACACCAGGCCGAGGCAGAGCAGGACCGTGGTGAACGGATCGCGCAGACCGCGCACGAAGCGCCGGAACCAGGAGGGGGTCCGGGCCTCGGGAAGCACGTTCTCGCCGACGTCCGCGAGGCGGGACTCGGCCTGCGCGTCGGTGAGTCCGCGCGGACTGCTCCGCAGCCGGCGCAGTTCCTGGAGAGCGGTGGGCGCCCCCGGGCCGGGGCCGACGCCCGCGGGCCAGGCCGGCGACGGTGCGGCGGTCTCAGAGGCCACGGAGCCGGGCGGCCGGGACACCGGTGGGGGTGGCACGCTCACTGAGCTGGTCCACCACCAGGCGCACCACCGTCACCACGTCCGCGTCGGCGGCGGTGTCGGCGATGTCGACGAAGTACACCTGGCGGCGGCCCTCGCGACGGGAGCGCACCAGTCCGGCGAGCTTCAGCTTGGTCAGATGCTGGCTCACGGCGGGCAGTGCGCCGCCGACGCGCTCGGCGAGTCCGGTGACATCGCTCTCGCCCTGCGTGAGCGCCCAGACGATGTGCAGTCGCGCGGGCGAGGCCAGCAGCCCGAACGCGGCGGCCGCCGCCGACCACACCTCGGGGGGCGGGTCCTGCGCAAAACCACCGCCGCCTGCCGCCACCGTCGTCGTCCCCTTCCCGTTGCGGGTCATGTCCTGAGAGTCGCCCTAGTCTAGGGGCGACTCCGGGGGCTCTGTCCCACCGAGGGCGGGCCGCCGAAGCGGCATGCCGCCGGACGAAGGCTGCCGGGGACACGGCGGCAGGCAGAGGGCCGGCCGGCGGTCAGCCGACCGGGCGGCGCGCCCCGTCCGCGACCGCGCGCAGTGCCGTCAGGGCCTCGGCGATGTCGGCCTGCGAGGAGGGGACGGGTTGCCCTCGGCCTCCAGGAAGATGGTCGGCACGCCCGCGGCTACGAGGGCCGCCGCGTACGCCCTGCCCTCGTCGCGGAGCGGGTCGAGTCCGGCGGTGAGGACCACGGCGGGGGGCAGCCCGGCCGGCTCGCCGAGCAGCGGCGAGTCCCGTACATCGGCCGCGGTGCCGGCGGACGCGACGCCCTACGAGACCATCCTCGCCGGTCTGAAGGCGCTGACCGGTGCCCTGCAACCGAGCCGGGAGCGGCTGGTGCTGCGCACCCGGATCATCCGGCAGTCCCCGGAGCTGCGCGAACGTGAACTGGTGAATCTCGCGTCATGGGCGGCCGCGCTCACGACTATCCTGTGCGCGCGCGGCCTCGGCCCCATGGACGCGGTGTTCGCCGCCGAGACCGCGACGACGACGTTCCGTGTCGCCTTCGAACGATGGACCGCCGAACCCCTCGTGGACGACGCCCTGTTCGAACTCGTCCAGGAGGGCTTCACGGCGGTGGAGCGGTTCCTGCGCCGGTGAGGACGTCGGGCCGTCCTTACGAGGTGCAGTCGCGGGCGTCCTGCACCGAGGACGGCGTCCACCCCTGACGG
This sequence comes from Streptomyces sp. NPDC002573, assembly GCF_042889625.1. Classification (NCBI taxonomy): domain Bacteria; kingdom Bacillati; phylum Actinomycetota; class Actinomycetes; order Kitasatosporales; family Streptomycetaceae; genus Streptomyces; species Streptomyces sp. NPDC002573. Next base: position 26,921 of record NZ_JBIARC010000048.1, read on the forward strand.
CGCAGCACCGCCGACACGTCCGGGGCCCGGTAGTGGTCGCCCTTGAGGACCTTCCCGTCCTCCCGCCGGGCGACCGTGCCGTCCGGGCCGATCTTGGTCATGTTGGCGCGATGGATCTCGGCGATCACCGCGTCGAGGTCGACGCCGTGCACAAGCGCCGTGCCGTAGGCCACGTACACGAGGTCGGCCAGCTCGTGCGCCAGCCGGTCCAGCGGTCCGGTGACGGCCACCTCGGCGACCTCGGCCGCCTCCTCCGCGAGCAACTCACCGCGGTGCGCGGCCAGTTCCGGGGAGACCTCGGCCGGAACGGTACGGGCGTCGAGGCCGAAGGCGAGGTGGAACTCTCGGACGAGGGAGGCGGGTGAAGGGTGCATCCGGCGACCCTATCGGCCACCGCCGACGCGCCCCTCGGGCTCATCCGCGCGCCCCCCGCCCTGGTCAGGGGTGCGTGCGGCCTGGCAGGATCGCCCGCATGCTCCAGGCACTCCCCCGTATCGGCAGGCGCCGCGCGCTGCTGGGCTCGACGGCGGCCCTCGCGCTCGTCGGGCTGCTGCTGTGGTGGCTGCTGCCGATCGGCGACGAGCCCCCCAGCGGCACGGTCACCTTCAGTACGGGCACCCCGACCGGCGTCTACCAGAAGTACGGCATGCTGCTGCGGGGCGCCATCGCCAAGGACCTGCCGCGACTGGACGTCCGGCTGCGCGACAGCGACGGCTCTCAGCAGAACGTGCGACGGGTGGCGACAGGCAAGGCGGACTTCACGATCGCCGCGGCCGACGCGGTGGAGACCTACCGGCTGGAGAAGCAGCCGGGCGCCGACCGGCTGCGCGGCTGCGCACGGCTGTACGACGACTATGTCCACCTGGTGGTGCCGCGCTCGTCCCCCGTGCGGTCCGTGGCGGACCTCAAGGGGCGCACCGTCGCCGTCGGGCCGGCCGGCTCGGGGGTGCGGCTGATCGCGGACCATGTACTCGCTGCGGCCGGGCTGGATCCGAAGAAGGACATCACCGCCCTGTCCGACGGCATCGGAACCATGCCCGGCCTGCTCAAGCAGCACAGGATCGACGCGTTCTTCTGGTCGGGCGGACTGCCCACCAGTGCGATCACCCAGCTGTCCAACCGGTTCGGGATCCGGCTGGTGCCCATCGGCAGCGATCTGGTGGCGAAGCTGCACGCGCAGGGCGGCGCGTCGAGCTACTACCGGGCCGCGGTGATGCCCGCCGACGCCTACCCGGACATCGAGCAGGGCTCGGCCGTGCAGACCGTTGCCGTCGCGAACCTCCTGATCACCCGGGAGGACATGAACGCGGACCTGACCGAGAAGCTCACCCGCACCGTGATCGACAGCCGGGACCGGATCGGCGCCCAGGTGCACGCGGCCCAGCTGGTGGACCTCCGGACGGCGATCTACACGGATCCGCTGGAACTGCACGAGGGCGCGCGGCGGTACTACGAGTCGGTGAAGCCGTAGCCGGGGCGCGCCGTGTCGCGCATCCCCCGGCCTCGCTCTCACGAACCGGACGACCCGCTCGCGCGCACCGTCCGTGGCACCGTGACCGTCACCTTCAGCCCCTGCGGCTCGTGGTGCGCGTACGCGATCGATCCCCCGCCCGCCGCGAGCAGCGTCCGTGAGATCGACAGCCCGAGCCCCGAGCCCTTGATGTTCTGATGTGCCGCGCTGCGCCAGAAGCGGTCCCCGATACGGGCCAGTTCCTCGTCGCCGAGTCCGGGGCCGCAGTCGGTGACCACAACCGTGGCCCACTCGCCGTCCGCCGTGACCTCGACCTTGACGCACTCTCCCTCCGGGGTGAACTTCACCGCGTTGTCGATGACGGCGTCCAGGGCGCTGGAGAGCGTGACGGGGTCGGCCCAGGCGGTGGTGGCCGGGCAGCTCCCGATCAGCCGTACGCCCCTGGCCTCGGCGGCCGGACTCCACGCCGCGACCCGCTCGGCGGCCAGCGCGCCCACGTCGGTGACTCTCAGGTCGGCCTCGGCATGCTCGGCGAGCGCCAGGTCGAGCAGGTCGTCGAGGACCCGCGCGAGGCGCTTGCCCTCGGTCTGCACCGAGGCGATCTCCTCGTTGCCCTCGGGCAGTTCGAGGGCGAGCAGCTCGATGCGCAGCAGCAGCGCGGAGAGCGGATTGCGCAACTGGTGGGAGGCGTCGGCGACGAACGCGCGCTGCTGCTCCAGGACTTCCTCGACGTTGTCCGCCATCTCGTTGAACGACCGGGCCAGCCGCCGGAGTTCCGGCGGTCCGCCGGCGGCGGCGACCCGGGACTTGAGGCGTCCGGTCGCGATGTCGTGGGTCGTCGCGTCCAGGACCCGTACGGGCCGGAGCACCCAGCCCGTCAGACGCAGCGCCGCGCCGACCGCCAGCAGCATCGCGGCGATCTCCCCGGCGCCGATGAACAGCCAGCCGTGCAGGATGCGCGACCGCATCTGCCCGGTGGGCGACTCGGTGACGACGACGGCGATGACGTCGCCGTCGCGGATGACCGGGGAGGCGACCACGAGCCGGGTTCGCTGCCAGGGCCACACCTGCTCCGGATCATGACTGCGCCGCCCGAGCAGGGCCTCGTTGAAGGCGTCGCGGCCGTCGCCCTCCTGCGGTAGGTACCAGTCCTCCGGCGCGTTGGCCATCGGTACGTCGTCGCGGTAGAAGACGCCCGCGCGGATGCCGTAGACGCTGTAGTACATGGCGAGCTCCTTGCGCAGGGTCTCACCACGTTCGTCCTCGGTCCCCACCTGGGAGCCGGCCGCGGGCCGGTCGGTGACGAACTGCGCGAGGGCCGCGAAGCGCGCCGTGTCGTCGATCCGGTCGACGACGACCCGCTGCTGCTGCGCGGCGGCGAGGCTCACCGCCAGCGGGACACCGAGCGCGAGCAGCACGGCCGCCATCAGGACGATGAGCAGCGGAAGCAGTCGTGCGCCCACCCGTCCCCCGCTAGGCGACCGGGGCGACGAGCCGGTACCCGACGCCTCGCACGGTCTCGATCAGCGCGGGCATCCGCAGCTTGGAGCGCAGGGAGGCGACATGCACCTCCAGGGTGCGTCCGGTCCCCTCCCAGCTGGTCTGCCAGACCTCGCTGATGATCTGCTCGCGGCGGAAGACCACACCGGGGCGCTGGGCCAGCAGGGCGAGCAGATCGAACTCCTTGCGGGTCAGCTGGACCACCGAACCGTCCACGCTGACCCGGCGGGTGGGCAGTTCGATCTGCATCTGGCCGAGGCGCAGCACGGTCTCGGTGGCGCCGGTGTCGTCCACGTGCGGGATGCGCCTGCTGACGGCGTGGATGCGCGCCAGCAACTCCCCGGTGTCGTACGGCTTGACCACGTAGTCGTCGGCGCCGAGGTTCAGACCGTGGATGCGGGAGCGCACGTCGGAGCGCGCGGTCACCATGATCACCGGAATGTTGGCACGCTTGCGGATCTTCCCGCAGACCTCGTAGCCGTCCTGGTCGGGCAGGCCCAGGTCGAGCAGGACGACACCGAAACCGGCACCCTCGGGGACCAGCGCCCGCAGGGCCTCCTCACCGTTGCGGGCGTGGGTGACGTCGAAGCCGTGTCGCGCGAGCACGGCGGACAGGGCGGCCGCGACGTGGTTGTCGTCCTCGACGAGAAGCAGTTTCATGCCGACCCCCTCCGGATCTCTCGGCCCCACGGTCCCGTTCGCCGTCACCCGGTACAAGAGCCGGCCCGCATCCTCTCCCGGGAGGGAGCCGTCTGTACCCGAAAGACGTCATCCGCCCGAAGGCGGAAAGCGTCATCCGTGCGAACGAATGCACGCGGGCGCGTGCACCAAGGCAGTCACGCCGATGAACAAGGACGGCGTCAAGGGGGATCCGGTTGCGGGCGCCTTCCGTTATTCAGCCGGTACGCGGGTGGCATACGGTGACTACGACAAGTGAACGATCGCTATCGGATCGTGATGCTCAGATCTCCCTCAGATGTAATGACGCTGGTCGGGCGGCCTCATTACTGTCCTCCGAAACCGAGTGAGGACGGAGCCAACCAGTAATGACCGCAGCATCGGTGGCCAAGGACTCGGTGGCCGCGACCGACGAACTGGTCGTCCTGAAGAGCGTCAACAAGCACTTCGGCGCGTTGCACGTGCTCCAGGACATCGACCTGACCATCACCCGTGGTGAGGTCGTCGTGGTCATCGGCCCCTCGGGGTCGGGAAAGTCCACCCTGTGCCGCACCATCAACCGCCTGGAGACGATCGATTCGGGCACCATCGCGATCGACGGCAAGCCGCTGCCCCAGGAGGGCAGGGAACTGGCCCGGCTGCGCTCCGACGTCGGCATGGTCTTCCAGTCCTTCAACCTCTTCGCGCACAAGACCGTGCTCGAGAACGTCATGCTGGGCCAGATCAAGGTCCGCAAGACGGAGAAGAAGCAGGCCGAGGAGAAGGCCCGCGCCCTGCTCGACCGGGTCGGCGTGGGCACCCAGGCCGACAAGTACCCCGCCCAGCTGTCCGGCGGCCAGCAGCAGCGCGTCGCCATCGCGCGCGCCCTGGCGATGGACCCGAAGGTCATGCTCTTCGACGAGCCCACCTCCGCCCTCGACCCCGAGATGATCAACGAGGTCCTGGAGGTCATGCAGCAGCTCGCCCGGGACGGCATGACGATGATCGTCGTCACCCACGAGATGGGGTTCGCACGATCGGCCGCGAACCGCGTGGTCTTCATGGCGGACGGCCGGATCGTCGAACAGGCCACTCCCGACCAGTTCTTCAGCAACCCGCGCAGCGACCGGGCCAAGGACTTCCTCTCCAAGATCCTGCACCACTGACGGCGCGGCCCCGGCGTTCTGACGAGCCGGGGCGCCCTCCCTGACGGACCTCGTTCCTCACCACTCAAAGGATGTTCAGCATGAAGTTCCGCAAGGTCACCGCCGCCACGGTCGCCGTGCTCGCCCTCGCCACCGCCGCCACGGCCTGCGGATCCGGCGACAAGAAGGACGGCGGGTCGTCCTCGGGCGGCGGCAAGACCATCAAGATCGGCATCAAGTTCGACCAGCCCGGCATCGGCCAGAAGACGCCGCAGGGTTACTCCGGCTTCGATGTGGACGTCGCCACGTACGTCGCCAAGCAGCTCGGGTACAGCGCGGACCAGATCGAGTGGAAGGAGTCGAAGAGCGCCGACCGCGAGACCATGCTGCAGCGCGGTGACGTCGACTTCATCGCCGCCTCGTACTCGATCACCCCGGAGCGCCAGCAGAAGGTCGACTTCGCGGGCCCCTACCTGCTCGCCCACCAGGACGTGCTGCTCCGCGCCGACGACAACAAGATCAAGGCGCCCTCGGACCTGAACTCGAAGAAGCTGTGCTCGGTGACGGGCTCGACCTCGGCGCAGAACGTCCACGACAAGCTCGCCCCGAAGGCCCAGCTTCAGCAGTACCCGACCTACTCGGCATGTCTGACTGGTCTGCAGAACGGCGCCGTCGACGCCCTGACCACCGACGACTCGATCCTCGCCGGCTACGCCTCGCAGGCCGCCTTCAAGGGCAAGTTCAAGCTCGGCGGCTTCAAGATGACCAACGAGAACTACGGCATCGGCGTCAAGAAGGGCAGCGATCTCAAGGCGAAGATCAACGCCGCCCTGCAGAAGATGGTCTCGGACGGCTCGTGGAAGACCGCCGTGGAGAAGAACTTCGGCCCCGCCGACTACAAGAACGAGCCCGCGCCGAAGATCGGCAACATCGTCCAGTAAGCAGGGCCTGACGACCGTGCGCCCCCCGGTGGGCGGCGCACCCGGCCTGTCCGACACGCGGAAGCGCGGGACCTCATGTTCGACTTTCTTGATCGCTACGACCTGCTGGGAGCGTTCTGGGGGACGGTTCAGCTCACCGTCCTCTCCGCGATCGGCTCCCTGATCTGGGGCACCGTGCTGGCCGCGATGCGGGTCGGCCCGGTGCCGGTGATGCGCGGTTTCGGGACCGCCTACGTGAACATCGTGCGGAACATCCCGCTGACCGTGATCATCCTTTTCACCTCCCTGGGACTCAACCAGACCCTGGGGGTCAATCTGGGTGCCTCGGACTTCGTCACCATCAACTTCCGGCTGGCGGTGCTCGGTCTGAGCGCCTACACCGCGACGTTCGTGTGCGAGGCACTGCGGGCCGGCATCAACACCGTGCCTGTCGGACAGGCGGAGGCGGCTCGCGCTCTGGGGCTGACGTTCACTCAGGTCCTCACGCTGGTGATCCTGCCGCAGGCGTTCCGTGCGGTCGTGATCCCGCTGGCGAACGTGCTGATCGCGTTGACCAAGAACACCACGGTGGCCGCCGCGATCGGTGTCGCCGAGGCGGCTCTGCTGATGAAGAAGATGATCGAGAACGAGGCCCAGTTCCTGCTGATCTCCGCGGTGATCGGCTTCGGGTTCGTGTGCCTGGTGCTGCCGACCGGCCTGATCTTCGGCTGGGTGGGCAAGAAGCTGGCGGTGAAGCGATGAGTTCCGTCCTCTACGACGCCCCGGGGCCCCGCGCCAAACGGCGCAACCTCGTCTGGACCGTGCTGTTCGCCGCCGTCCTGGCCGCCCTGGCGTGGTGGGTGTACACCAGCCTCGACGACAAGGGCCAGCTGCAATGGGCGCAGTGGAAGCCGTTCTTCAGCGGGACGGAGGCCTGGACGACGTATCTGTTGCCGGGTCTGCAGAACACGCTCGAGGCGGCGGCCCTGGCGGTGCTCATAGCACTGCCGCTGGGCGCGGTCCTGGGCATCGCCCGGCTCTCCGATCACGCCTGGATCAGGGTTCCCGTCGCGATCGTGGTGGAGTTCTTCCGCGCCATTCCGGTGCTCGTTCTGATGATCTTCAGCAACGCCCTGTTCGCCCAGTACACGAACGTCGCCGCGGACGATCGCCCGCTGTACGCGGTGGTCACCGGCCTGGTCCTCTACAACGCCTCCGTCCTCGCGGAGATCGTGCGCGCGGGCATCCTGGCCCAACCGAAGGGCCAGTCCGAGGCCGCGCTGGCGATCGGAATGCGCAAGAACCAGGTCATGCGGCTGATCCTGCTGCCGCAGGCGGTCACCGCGATGCTGCCGGCGATCGTCAGCCAGTTGGTGGTGACCGTGAAGGACACGGCGCTCGGCGGCGCGGTTCTCACCTTCCCCGAACTGCTGTCCTCGGTCTCCCCGATGAGCTCCTACTACGGCGCCAACACCATCGCCAGCTTCACGATCGTGGCCCTCTTGTTCCTCGCGGTCAACTTCGCCCTGTCGATGTTCGCGGCCTGGCTGGAGAAGCGGCTGCGGCGGGCCAAGAAGTCGACCGGAGCCGTCCTGGCCCCGGCGGCCGTCAATGGCGCGGAGTCGACGGGCATCAACGCCTGACGGTTCCTCAGGCGGTCGTGGACCGATCCTCCGGCGGACGGGCCGCCGGATCGGCGCTTGTGCGATCGGCTCTCCGCCGGCATGTCCGCCGGAGCGACCGGTTCCTCGAACCGTCCGTCCCGCAGGGCAGTGGCGTCACGCCACTGCCCTGCTCGCTTGACGGGCGCAGCGGCAGTGGGTTGCATACGTTCTGTGATCGTGCACCCTGCTCCAACTGCCTGTTCCCGTACGTCCCTCAGGGCACCGCTCAGGGCAGGGGGCGCCGCGCCGTGGACCCGGTGATCATCGTGGGAGCGGGGCCCGTGGGGCTCGCGCTCGCGCTCGCACTGGCGCGCCAGGAAGTGCCCTCCGTCGTCCTCGACGAGGGCCCCGGCAAGGACGAGCAGCGCGCCGCGCGCACGGTCGTGCTGCGTGAGGACACCACCGCGCTGATGGAACGGTTGGCCGGGGTCCCGCTCACGGGAGCCGGGCTGCGCTGGACCGGATGGCGGTCGATGCGGCGCAGGCAGACGACCCGTGAGGTCGTGTTCGCACCGGCCGATGGCGGACCGGAGCGGCGCCGGGGCGGACACGGCGGCGCCCAGAGCCGGAACGGTACGGCGGAGGAGACCGAGGTCGCCGACGGGCCGGCCCCGCTGCACATCGCCCAGCATGTGCTCACCGGCGCCCTGCGCGCGGCCATCGCCCGGGAGCCGCTGATCGAGGTCGCGGTGGAGAGCCGGCTGGACTCCGTCGAGCAGGAGCCCTTCGGAGTCGCGGCGCACACCCGTGGTCCCCGGGGGACCTGGTGGCGCGGCAGTCATCTGGTCGGCTGCGACGGACCGCGCTCGACGGTGCGCAAGCTCCTGGACATCCGCTTCCCGGGGCGTACGGCCGTGGAACGCCATGCCGTGGCGGCGTTGCGCGCCGAACTGCCCTGGCCCGGCGAGGCGTTGCTGCACCGGACGCCGCCGTGGCGGCCATCGGGCACTGCGATCGGCGAGATCAGCGCGCGCCCGCTGCCCGACGGCGTATGGCGCCTGGACTGGCTGCTGCCGCCGGGCAAGGACCTGGTCACGCCCGAGCTGCTGGTGGCCCTCGTCCGGGAGACGCTCGCGGGCTGGCACGGAGGCTCCACCCCCGCCTACGACCTGCTGGACACGGGGGTCCACACCGTCCACCACCGGCTCGCCCGCCGCTGGCGCGTCGGCCGGGTCTTTCTCGCCGGGGACGCCGCCCATCTGCTGGGCGCGCTCGGCACCCACGGTCTGGACGAGGGGCTCAGGGACGTGGACAACCTCGCCTGGAAGCTGGCGCTGGCCTGGCACCACGGCTCGCGCGAGACCCTGCTCGACAGCTATCAGACCGAGCGCCGCGCCGTGGTCGCGGCCCGGCTGCGCGCCGCCGACCAGGCACTGCCGTTGCTGCGCGGCGGCGGACCTCTGCGGTCCTACGTTCCCGGGACCGCGCGCGGCCAGGACGCGCTGCTCGCGGACGGCCATCTGGGGCGCGGGGCGCTGGGCGCGCCGGGCACCTACGCCGACTCACCGCTCCAGCCCGCGGCCGGCGAGTCGGAGGTACCGGTGGACACCGAGCCCGGGGCGGCGGTCGCGGATGTGCGGGTGACGGCCGAGGACGGTTCGTCCGTACGGCTGCGGGACCGGCTGGGGCGGGGATCGCTGCTGGTGGTGCTGGTGGCGCCGGGCACCGGGGTGTGGGAGCGCAGGCACTGGGTGTCGGCCGGGATCATGCCCCGCCTGGCGGCGGCGGTGACGGCTCTGCCGCATCCCGCCGAACTGCTGGTCGCCGAGAGCTATCCGGGCGCGGCCGCCCACACGGTTCTTCTGGTCCGCCCGGACGGCCACTTGGTGACGGCGCTCAGCGGGGTGCGGCCGGCGGACCTGTACCAGGCGGCGGAGGCGACACTGGGCGGCCCGGCGAAGGAACAGGCGGCGGCGAACGCGGGCTGAGGGGTGTTCCAGGCACGGCTGAAGGCGGCTCAGGGGCATGCCGGGCACGGCGGAGGGGCGTTCCGGGCGCGGCTGAGAGGCCGGGGAACGCTCTCGGTCGAACGCACGGTCACCGTGACGTCCACATAGTGACGGTGAGTTGACCGGTCGCCACCTCCATGGTCTACTCCGGATCGTGACCGACACCTGTGTGCGCCTGTGGCGGAGGGTCCATATGGACCTCGTCCGCTATGCGGGCTGCGTGTGTCGTCCGTCCTGCTGATCTCGCACCCCCTTCACTCGCGCGCGCCGTCTGGCACCACCGCGCGCCCCCACGCGAACCTCAGGACGGTCCCCGTGTCTGTGCACCCTTCTGTCTCATCGGTCTACCCTGTCTCGTCTCCCCCCGCCTCGTCGGTCTGCGGTCCCGCTCAGGCACCCGGCCAGGCCGAGTTGCTCGACTTCGTACGCCGGACGGCCGCGAACACGGAACTGGTCTCGTCGCTCCCGCTCGACCCCGAGGGCCGTACCTGGGTACGCCTGGAAGGTCCCGGAGGCAGCGAGGCATGGCTGATCGGCTGGCCGCCCGGCACGGGCACCGGCTGGCACGACCACGCCGACTCGGTGGGCGCCTTCGTCACCGCCTCGGGCGAACTGAAGGAGAACTCCCTCGCGGCCCGGCTGCCGTCCGACGGCTGGCGGACCCTGGAACTCACCGAGGGGGTGGACCGCGAGCGGCGGCTGTCGGCGGGCAACGGCCGTTCCTTCGGACAGCACCATGTGCATGAGGTGCTCAACGAGTCCACCGACCGGCACGCGATCTCGGTCCACGCCTACTACCCGCCCCTGCCGCAGATCCGCCGCTACAGTCGCACAGGGCAGGTACTGCGTCTGGAACAGATCGAGCGTCCGGAGGACTGGCAATGACGTCCCTACCCGAAAGCCCCATCGGCATCGATGCGTTGCTGGAGCGGGTCCGTGGGGGCCTGGTCCGCGTGGAGGCCCAGGAGGCCTACGACGCCGCACACGCCGGGGACGCCCTGCTCGTGGACATCCGGTACGCGGCCCTGCGCGACCGTGACGGGCTGATCCCGGGCGCCCTCGTCATCGAGCGCAACGAACTGGAGTGGCGCCTGGATCCCCAGGGCAGTCATCGCGTCCCCGAGGCCACGAGCCACGATCTGCGCGTGGTGATCGTCTGCAACGAGGGCTACGCGTCGAGCCTCGCCGCCGTCTCCCTGCGCCAACTGGGCCTGCATCGCGCCACGGACCTGGTGGGCGGCTTCCAGTCCTGGAAGGCGGCGGGGTTGCCGGTGACGCCGTAGGCCCTGCCGGACGGGCCACGGGCCTTCGAGCCCTGGACGCGATCGGCGCCCCCGCGCGTCCACCGTGTCCAGGGCTCTCGTCCCGTGCCCGGTCCCACCGGACCGCACGTGGCCCGCCCTGCCGCCGAGCGGCTCCGCGGGCTCAGAACTCCCCGTCCCCCAGCTCTTCCATGTCCTCCCCCTCGTCCTCCAGCGCCTGGCGGACCACCCGTAGGGCCATGCCCTCGGGGTAGCCCTTGCGGGCGAGCATGCCCGCGAGGCGGCGCAGGCGCTTGTCGCGCTCCAGCCCCCGTGTCGCGCGCAGTTTGCGGGCGACAAGTTCCCGGGCGGTGGCCTCCTCCTGCTCCGTGTCGAGCTGTCCCACCGCTTCGTCGATCAGCGTGGAGTCCACGCCCTTCGTGCGCAGTTCCCGCGCGAGCGCCCGGCGGGCCAGACCCCGGCCGTGATGCCGGGACTCCACCCAGGCCTCCGCGAAGGCACCGTCGTCGATGAGGCCGACCTCCTCGAACCTCGACAGCACCTCCTCCGCTACCTCGTCGGGGATCTCCCGCTTACGCAGGGCGTCCGCGAGCTGCTTGCGCGTGCGCGGGCTCCCGGTGAGCAGGCGCAGACAGATCGCCCGTGCCTGCTCCACCGGGTCCGCCGCCGGGGGCTCCCCCTTCTCGGCCCTCGACGAGAAAGACAGCCCTCCGTCCTGTGGGCCGTCGGCCGGTTCCCCGAAACCGCGCCGCCGCCCCCGTCCGCGCCCCCCACGCGCACGGCCGTCGTCACGCGGAGCGCCCGCCCCCTGGGCATCCGAGTCCCCCCACATGTCGTCGTGCGCCCCGTCGCCGTCCTCGGCCGATCCCCCCTCGCCCCGGCTCCCCCGCTCCTGCGGGGCCACCGGGAAGGCGTACTCGGCCCAGTCGGTTCGTCGTGTCACGGGTCAGCTCTTGGCCGCCGGAGCCTTGGCCTTGGTCGTCTTGGCCGCCGCCGCGGGCGCCGTCTTGGCGGTGTCCTCGGCCGTGCCGCTCGCCGCGTCCGCGCCCGGCTCGGCGGCGGGCTCCTCGGGACGCACGCCGACGCCCAGCTTCTCCTTGATCTTCTTCTCGATCTCGTTGGCCAGGTCGGGGTTGTCCTTCAGGAAGTTGCGCGCATTCTCCTTGCCCTGGCCGAGCTGGTCGCCCTCGTACGTGTACCAGGCGCCGGCCTTGCGGACGAAGCCGTGCTCGACGCCCATGTCGATCAGGCCGCCCTCACGGCTGATGCCCTGTCCGTAGAGGATGTCGAACTCGGCCTGTTTGAAGGGCGGGGCGACCTTGTTCTTGACGACCTTGCAGCGGGTGCGGTTGCCGACCGCTTCCGTGCCGTCCTTCAGGGTCTCGATGCGGCGAATGTCGATACGCACCGACGCGTAGAACTTCAGCGCCCGACCACCGGTCGTGGTCTCCGGGGAGCCGAACATCACGCCGATCTTCTCGCGGAGCTGGTTGATGAAGATCGCGGTGGTCTTCGACTGGTTGAGCGCGCTGGTGATCTTCCGCAGGGCCTGGCTCATCAGACGGGCCTGCAGACCCACGTGGCTGTCGCCCATCTCGCCCTCGATCTCCGCACGCGGGACGAGCGCGGCGACGGAGTCGATGACGATGAGGTCGAGAGCACCGGAGCGGACCAGCATGTCCACGATCTCCAGCGCCTGCTCGCCGTTGTCCGGCTGGGAGAGGATCAGGTTGTCGATGTCGACGCCCAGCTTGCGCGCGTACTCGGGGTCGAGGGCGTGCTCGGCGTCCACGAAGGCGACCTGGCCGCCCGCCTTCTGCGCGTTCGCCACCGCGTGCAGGGTCAGGGTCGTCTTACCGGAGGACTCCGGTCCGTAGATCTCCACCACTCGGCCGCGGGGGAGGCCGCCGACGCCGAGGGCCACGTCGAGCGCGGTCGACCCGGTCGGGATGACCTCGATGGGCTCCCTGGACCGCTCACCCATGCGCATGACCGCGCCCTTGCCGAATTGCCGTTCAATCTGTGCGAGCGCGGCATCCAGAGCCTTCTCGCGGTCCGTACCTGCCATGGGTTCCACCCGGTTTGCTTGAGTCGATCGCTTCACGTCAAAGACGCTAACGCCTGCCACTGACAATGCGCCCCGACGCTCGTCCGGCCTGTGGATAACTCGGGCACTTCTCCGTGAAACCCTGTCGAAGTCCCGCGGAGAACTGAGCCGGAGGCTCCATAAGAATAGATGTTCGATTTTCATGTCAAGCGCACCGCACGCATCTCCGAGCCTACGTTCCTCGGCACGGAGCGGGGATCGCCCCAAACGGTGAGTCACCGTCGGACTACCCTGGCTCCGCATGACCCACACCGAGATCGAGATCACCGCGGCGCTGGTCCGGGATCTGCTGCACGACCAGCACCCCGACCTGGCCGACCGCCCGTTGCGGCTCGGTGCGCGCGGCTGGGACAACCAGCTGTGGCGACTCGGCGACGACCTCGCCGTCCGGTTGCCCTGGGCGACGCGGTCCGCGGACGCGCTGCTGCGCAAGGAGCACACCTGGCTGCCCTCCCTCGCCCCGCACCTTCCTCTGCCGGTCCCCGTCCCGCAGCGCCTCGGCGAACCCTCGGAGCGGTTTCCGCGCCCCTGGATCGTCACCACCTGGGTGCCGGGCACACCTGCCGACCGCGCCCCCGCCACGAGCGCTGCGGAGGCGGCCGACGCCTTGGCCGCCTTCCTGACGGCCCTTCATCGGCCTGCCCCCGACGGAGCGCCGACCGGCCGCGACCGAGGGGGCCGCTGGCCGCCCATGCCGAGCCGTTCGCCCAGCGACTGGCCGAGGCCACCGAGCTGGGGCTGATCCCGGACCCGGACGCCGTCCGCGCCGTCTGGGAGGACGCCGTCGCCGCGCCCGTCTGGACGGGTCCGGCGCTGTGGCTGCACGGCGACCTGCATCCGGCCAACGTCCTCACCGCGGAGGGCACCTTCTGCGGCGTGATCGACTTCGGCGACCTCTGCGCGGGCGACCCGGCCTGTGATCTCGCCGCCTCGTGGGTGCTGCTGCCGGACGGCGCCGCCGAACGCTTCCACCGTGCCTACCGGCCGGCCCCGGACGCCGCCACCCTGCGCCGCGCCCGTGGCTGGGCGGTGCTGCGAGCCCTCGGCGGCATCCTCATCGGAGAGGCCGGCCTCCGCGGCCGCCCGGGCGGCAAGTCCACCTGGGGCCCGCCCGCACACACCGCGCTGAGACGCCTCGTCGCAACGGGCCGCCGCCGACAGAAAGGGTGACCCGAACACCGGCGCACCCCAAGACTGCTCCCCCGGACGTACCGCAGGAGTCTCCCGTCGTACGACGACCCGGCAGGCCCGTCACCTAGACGCTGTCCCCATGGATCGACACGGAATCCGCATCCCCACCGCAACCGCCCCGGACCGGACCGCCGCCACCGCCCCGGCCACCGTCCCCGTCGGCCGGGTCGGCGCCGTGCGGCGCGCCGCCCGTCCCGCCGAGCGCCTCTGTCTCACGACCGGTGCCGCCCTCGTGCTGTCGGGGCTGGTTCATCTGCTGGTGTTCGCCGTCGACGGCGGCCCCTGGGACGGTCCTGTCTCCTGGCGCAAGCCCTTCACGTTCGGACTCTCGTTCGGGCTGACGCTGATCGCGGTCACCTGGGTGACCTCGTATCTGCGCATCGGCGCGCGGTCGCGCACCGTGCTGCTCGTCGTCTTCGCCGTCGACTGCGTCGTGGAGGTCGCCGGGATCACCCTCCAGGCGTGGCGTCATGTGCCCTCGCACCTCAACACCACCACGCCCTTCGACACCGCGGTCGCGATGGCGCTCGCGGTGGGCGGCGGAGTCCTGGTCGTCGTGCTCACGGTGTTCGCCGCGGCAGCGTTCCGGCACCGGCCCGACGGCCCCTCGGGCATGCCGCTCGCGCTGCGCGCCGGCTTCGCGACCCTGATGGTGGGACTGCTGTCGGGGGCGGTGATGATCGCGCGGGGAGTCGTGCTGTCCCGCACCGGTCACCAACAGGCGGCGTACGACTCGACGGCGCCGCTCAAGCCCCTGCACGGCGTCAGCCTGCACGCCGTGCTGGTGCTGCCCGCGCTGACCTGGCTGCTGTCCCGTACCGCCTGGAGCGCCACCGCGAAGCGGCGGGTCCTGCGCGCGGCGGTCGGCGCCTACGCGGTCGCCGTGCTCGGCGCGGGAGTCTGGGCGGCGCTCACCTGGTGAGTCCCGGCGGCGCTCAGCGGGAGAAGAGCCGCCGCAGCCGCACGGCCAGGCTTCCGGAGCCCCGCGGCGTCCGGTGCCCATGGACCCGGGGGTCGTCCATGACCGCGTACCGCTTCACATACGCGCCCAGGAACGCCTGGAGCGTCGCGACCGCGGGGATGGCGATCAGTGCGCCGACCGCGCCGAGCAGGGCGGTGCCGGCTATGACCGACCCGAAGGCGACCGCGGGGTGGATGTCCACGGACCGCGCGGTCAGCTTGGGCTGGAGCATGTAGTTCTCGAACTGCTGGTAGATCACGACGAAGACCAGCACCCACACCGCGTACCACGGGGCCACGGTGAACGCGATCAGCATCGGAAGAGCACCCGCGAGATAGGTGCCGATGGTGGGGATGAACTGCGAGACCAGCCCGACCCAGACGGCGAGTACGGGCGCGTACGGAATGTCGAGCGCCGCCAGCAGGACGTAGTGCGCTATGCCCGAGATGAGCGCCATCAGACCGCGCGAGTACAGATAGCCGCCCGTCTTGTCGACCGCGATCTCCCAGGCTCGCAGCACCTCGGCCTGCCGGGCGGGCGGCAGCACCGAGCACAGCCCGCGCCGCAGCCTCGGCCCGTCGGCGGCGAAGTAGAACGAGAACAGCCCGACCGTCAGCAGCCTGAAGAGGCCGCCCAGCACCTGCGCGGAGACGTCCAGCACGCCGGTCGCGCTGTTCTGGACGTACTTCTTGAGCCAGTCGGAGTGGATCAGGCTGTCCTGGACGTCCACGCGTCTGAGCTTGGTGTGGAACGTCGTGTTGATCCAGTTGATCACGGAGTCGAGATAGGCCGGGAAGCCCTCGACCATCCTGACGATCTGGCCCGCGAGCATCGAGCCGAGCAGGGTGACGAACCCGGCCACGGCGATCGTGAGACCGAGGAAGACGAGGAAGGTGGCCAGTCCGCGGCGCATGCCACGGGAGGCCATCCAGCTCACCGCGGGCTCGATGGCGAGCGCCAGGAAGAACGCGATGAGGATGTTGATCAACAGGCCGGTGAGCTGGTGGAACGCCCAGCTGCCCAGCTGGAACACGGCGATGAGGGCGAGCGCCAGCACCATGGCACGCGGCAGCCAGCGCGGCATGCGGGCGGCCGGCACGGCGCCGTCACCCGCCGGAGGCCGGTCGGGCTGAAGCGTGCGGAGCTGCGCTTCCTGCTGGGGGACCTGTGCGGTCTCGTCTGTCGGGGCCACGGAGCAAGTGTCCCCGACGCCACCGACAACCGGAGACCGCCTGCGGATCTTCGTGCGCGTTCAGCGCTTCTCGTGCGGAACGTTCATGGTCCCGCACACCACCCGCCACACGTCCTTGGCCTCCCAGCCGGCGTCCAGCGCCTCGTGCACCGTACGACCGCCCAGCTCCGACATCACATGGTCGCGCGCGAAGGTCTCGGCGTACGCCTCACCGAAGTGATCCGCCATCCGCTGCCAGAAAACCGTCAACCGCATGACTCCAGTATCCAGCCCCTGAGAGTGGGCCCTGCCCGGGACCGCTTCCCAGGACCGCTTTCCGTCCTACGGTCTGATCCATGGCCGAAACCGGAGCATCCTCACTCCCCGCCGCACCCCCGGCGCACACCCCGCTCTCCCGCGCCGCGCAGTTCGTCTGGCTCACCGCGCGCGTGCTGGAGCAGCGCCGCTTCGCCTACCACTTCCTGGGTGGCGCCGCCGACCCGGTGGAGACCGCGCTGGCCGCCTACCGCAACGAGGACGAGGGGTACGGTCATGCCCTCGAACCCGATCTGCGGGGTCCGGTCAGCCAGCCCCTGCACACCGCGCACGCGCTGCGCGTCCTGGACTCGATCGGGCGCTGCGGCGGACAGCGGGTCGAGCGCGTGTGCCGTTACCTGACCGCCGTGTCGACCCCGGACGGTGCCCTACCGGCGATCCATCCCAGCCAGCGCGGCTACCCGGCGGCTCCCTTCTTGCCCATCGTCAACGACCCGCCGGGCGACCTCCTCGCCATGGGCCCTGTGGTGGGTCTGCTGCACCGCAACGAGGTCTGGCACGCGTGGCTGTTCCGGGCCACCGACTTCTGCTGGCAGGCGATCGACTCCCTGCGGAAGACGCATCCCTACGAGGTGGAGGCCGCGGTGGCGTTCCTGGACTCGGCGCCCGACCGGCCGCGCGCGCAGGGCGCCGCCGACCGGCTGGGCCGCCTGGTGCGCGAGGAGCGACTCGTGTGCCTGGACCCCGGCCGTCCGGAGGAGTACCCGGTCGCCCCCGGGTACGCGCCGGGCGAGCACCACTTCCCGTACGACTTCGCGCGTACGCCGGACTCCCTGGCGCGCGCGTGGTTCACCGACGAGGAGACGGAACGCGCCCTGGACCACCTCACGGGCGAGCAGCAGGAGGACGGCGGCTGGCCCGTCCGGTGGCGACAGTGGGCTCCGGGCACGGCCCTGGAATGCCGCCCCATGGTGACCATCGAGGCGCTGCTCACCCTCCGGGCGTACGGGCGGGCCATCGGCTGACGCGGTCGCTGCTCCGGGGGCGGGCAAGGCGCTCGGTCAGCCGGTCAGCGCGCGCAGCCCCGCCGTCACCACGACCGCGACGCCGACCACGACCAGGAACGGGGCGCGCAGGAGCAGGGCGACGGCGGCCGCGGCGAGCCCCGCCGCCCTGGCGTCCAGCACCAGGGCGCGGCCGTCGGCGAAGGTCTGCTGGGCCGTGAGGGCGGCCAGCAGGGCGACGGGCAGCAGGGCTGCGAGCCGCTGGACGAGCGGCCGCTCCAGGATCCCGGCCGGAACGAGCAGACCGAGGAGCTTGACGGCGTAGCAGCCGACGGCGGTGACGCCGATCGCGATCCAGACGTTCAACTGTCTTCCCCTCGGGTCTCGTCGGCCTTCCGCACGGTCTCGGTCCGTGCGCCCCGCGCGTTCGCCGCCGCCCGACGGCCCTCCAGGAAGAGGACGGCCGGAGCCGCCAGCGCCGTCGCCAGGACCGGCACACCGGCGGGCAGGACCGGCAGCAGACCGAGCCCCAGCACGACGGCCGCGCCCGCCACGGCACGCTCCGCGGTCGTCCTCAGCATCGGCGCGAGCAGCGCCAGGAAGACCGCGGGCCCCGCGGCGTCCAGCCCCCACGCCCTGGTGTCGCCGAGGGCCTGCGCGCCGAGGGCCCCCAGCAGCGTGGTCAGGTTCCACAGGACGTACAGGGTGAGCCCGGTCACGGTGAAGCCGATGCGGGCGCTCCGCCGGGTCGGCTGGGCGAGCGCCACGGCGGTGGTCTCGTCGATGACCCACTGCGCGGCGAACGGCCGCACCGCGCGCGGGAGGGCCAGCAGCTGCGACAGCCGCAACCCGTAGAACGCGTTCCGCACGCCCAGGAAGAAGGCGCCCGCGGCCGCCGTGAGCGGGTTGCCGCCCGCCGCGAGCGCGCCCACGAGCGCGAACTGCGAGGCGCCGGTGAACACCAGAAGGCTGAGCGCGCAGGTCTGCGGCAGGGTGAGCCCGCTGCCGGCCGAGGTGACCCCGAAGGCGAAGCCGGACAGGCCGACGGCCACCCCGACCCCGAGGGCGTCCCGGACGACGGCGGCGTCCGGCTTTTCGCTGTCTCCTCTGCGGAGGTCCGCGAGAGCACTCTGTTCTGCCACGCCCGGAGGCTACGAGCAGTCACGCATTCGGGTCTTGTACGTTCTTGCGCCCGGCGGTACGGGATCCGTCCTCCCTGCGCTCGCGCTGGTACGCCCCCGGAGGAACGCCCACGATCCGCGTGAAGTGGCGGTTGAGGTGGGGCTGGTCGGTGAAGCCGACCGCAACGGCCGCCTCGGCGGGTGTGGTCCCGGCGTCCAGCAGACTCCGCGCCCGGCGGACCCGGGCGTCGGTCAGCCAGGTGTGCGGCGGCATCCCGTAGGCGGTGCGGAAGGCGCGCAGCAGCGAGAAGGGACTGGTGCCGAGGTCGGCTGCCAGCCGTTCCAGGCTCGGGGGCTGTGCCATCCGCTCCTCGAGCACGGCACGCGCGCGTGCGGCGGCCCGGCCTCCGGCGGTGCGCACGGCCCGTTGCGGCAGGGGCCCGCCGACCCGCCTCAGCAGCCGGGTCACGGCGACCCGCAGCAGGGTGTCGGCGGCGAGCGGGTTGTCCTCGTCCACGGCCCGGAGGACCTCATGGACCAGGCCGGCGGCGTACGGATCCTCCAGCACCGGGCTGGTGAAGCCGGGCGTGCCGCGGATGGCCGTGGTCTCGGCGGCGATCTCGGCCACCAGCCGCGGCGAGGGGTAGACGGCCCCGTACCGCCAGCCCTCCGGTACCCCGGCCCGGCCCGTGTGCGAGGTGTCCGGGTTGACCAGCGCCAGCGCTCCCGGGCCCGCGTACTGGTCCGCACCGCCGTGGTGGAAGATCTCGACGCCGTCGGCGATGGCCGCGATCACGAAGTTCTCGTGGGTGTGCCGCACGAACGTCTTGTGGATGTAGCGGGCCCGCAGCAGGTCGACGCCCGGCAGTTCCTCGTACCGCCAGTGCCGTGCCCGCTCCCCGGAACCTGCCATGGCTCCATTCTGCGGTACGGCCCCACCGCCCGGCACCCACGCATGCGGTGTTTGCGCAGGTCAGGTGGTTTGTCAGTGGCTGGGTGCAGGATGGACGCATGCCCAGTCCTGCACACCGAGCCCTCGACGGCTTCTCCCCCGCGACCCGCGGCTGGTTCACGGGGGCGTTCTCCGCGCCCACCGCGGCCCAGGCCGGGGCGTGGCGCGCCATCGGCGAGGGCTCGGACGTGCTCGTGGTCGCCCCGACCGGCTCCGGCAAGACGCTGGCCGCGTTCCTCGCCGCGCTCGACCAGCTGGCCTCCACCCCACCGCCCGCCGATCCCAAGAAGCGCTGCCGGGTGCTGTACGTGTCCCCGCTGAAGGCCCTCGCGGTGGACGTCGAGCGGAACCTGCGCAGTCCGCTGACGGGCATCCGTCAGGAGTCGGTCCGGCTGGGACTGCCCGAGCCGGAGGTCAGGGTCGGTATCCGTTCCGGCGACACCCCGGCGGCGGAGCGCCGCGCCCTGGCCACGCGTCCGCCGGACATCCTGATCACGACACCGGAGTCGCTGTTCCTGATGCTGACGTCCGCCACGCGCGATGCGCTGACGGGTGTGGAGACCGTGATCCTGGACGAGGTGCACGCGGTGGCGGGCACCAAGCGGGGCGCCCATCTCGCGCTGTCCCTGGAGCGCCTCGACGAGCTGCTGCCGAAGCCCGCGCGCCGCATCGGCCTGTCGGCCACCGTCCGCCCGGTGGACGAGGTCGCGCGCTTTCTCTCCCCGCGCCGCAAGGTGGAGATCGTCCAGCCGGAGTCCGGCAAGGAGTTCGACCTGTCCGTCGTGGTCCCGGTCGAGGATCTCGGCGAGCTGGGCGGCTCCCCGGTCAGCGACGGGTCCGAGGGCGCGGAGCGCCCGTCCATCTGGCCGCATGTCGAGGAGCGGATCGCCGATCTGGTCCAGGCGCACCGCTCCACGATCGTGTTCGCCAACTCGCGCCGTCTCGCGGAGCGGCTGTGCAACCGGCTGAACGAGATCGCCTACGAGCGGGCCACCGGCGAGTCCCTGGAAGAGCACCACTCCCCCGCCCAGCTGATGGGCGGCTCGGGTGCCGCGCAGGGGGCGCCGCCGGTGCTCGCACGCGCCCACCACGGCTCGGTCTCCAAGGAGCAGCGCGCCCTCGTCGAGGAGGACCTGAAGGCGGGCCGGCTGCCCGCCGTGGTCGCCACCTCCAGCCTTGAGCTGGGCATCGACATGGGCGCGGTGGACCTCGTCGTCCAGGTGGAGTCCCCGCCGTCCGTGGCCTCCGGGCTCCAGCGCGTGGGCCGCGCGGGACACCAGGTCGGCGCGGTCTCCACGGGCGTGGTCTTCCCCAAGTACCGGGGCGACCTGGTCCAGGCGGCCGTGGTCACCGAGCGGATGCGGTCCGGCTCCATCGAGTCGCTGAGGGTCCCGGGGAACCCGCTGGACGTGCTCGCCCAGCAGCTCGTCGCCATGACGGCGCTCGACACCTGGCAGTTCGACGACCTGCTCGCCATGGTCCGCCGGGCGGCCCCCTTCGCCTCGCTCCCCGAGTCGGCCTTCACGGCGGTGCTGGACATGCTGGCGGGCCGCTACCCCTCCGACGCCTTCGCGGAGCTGCGCCCGCGCGTGGTGTGGGACCGGGTGGCGGGCACGGTCACGGGCCGCCCGGGCGCCCAGCGACTCGCCGTCACCTCCGGGGGCACGATCCCGGACCGCGGGCTCTTCGGGGTCTTCCTGGCCGGGTCCGACCCGAAGAAGGGCGGCGGCCGGGTCGGCGAGCTGGACGAGGAGATGGTGTACGAGTCCCGGGTCGGGGACGTGTTCACCCTGGGCACCAGCTCCTGGCGGATCGAGGACATCACGCGCGACCGCGTGCTGGTCTCCCCCGCCCCCGGCGTCCCGGGCCGGCTGCCCTTCTGGAAGGGCGACCAGCTGGGCCGGCCGCTCGAACTGGGCCGCGCGGTGGGCGCGTTCCTGCGCGAGGTGGGCTCGCTGCCGAAGGAGGACGCGCGGCTGAGGCTGCTGACGGCCGGTCTCGACGCCTGGGCCGCGGACAACGTGCTGTCGTATCTGGCCGAGCAGCGCGAGGCCTGCGGCCATGTCCCGGACGACCGCACGATCGTCGTGGAGCGCTTCCGTGACGAGCTGGGCGACTGGCGGGTCGTGGTGCACTCCCCGTTCGGCGCGCAGGTCCACGCCCCGTGGGCGCTCGCGCTGGGCGCCCGGCTGGCCGAGCGCTACGGCATGGACGCCCAGGTGATGCACGCCGACGACGGCATCGTGCTGCGGCTGCCGGACGCCGATCTGATGGGCTTGGACCTGCTCGACCAGGAGCCGATGAAGGCGGGCGCGGAGTTCGACTCCGAGCAGGCCCCGGTCGGCGCGGCCGACGTCGTCTTCGACAAGGGCGATGTCGATCAGATCGTCACCGACCAGGTCGGCGGGTCGGCGCTGTTCGCCTCCCGATTCCGCGAGTGTGCGGCCCGTGCGCTGCTGCTGCCGAAGCGCAACCCCGGCCGCCGCACACCACTGTGGCAGCAGCGCCAGCGGGCGGCCCAACTGCTCCAGGTCGCGAGCGAGTTCGGCTCGTTCCCGATCGTCCTCGAAGCGGTCCGCGAGTGCCTGCAAGATGTCTTCGACGTCCCGGGTCTCACCGAGCTGATGGGCGACATCGAGTCACGCAAGGTGCGGCTCGTCGAGGTCACCACCCCCGAGCCGTCCCCGTTCGCCCGATCGCTGCTGTTCGGGTACGTCGCCCAGTTCCTCTACGAGGGGGACTCCCCGCTCGCCGAGCGGCGCGCCGCCGCGCTCTCGCTGGACTCCCGGCTGCTGGCGGAGCTGCTGGGCCAGGCGGAGCTGCGGGAGCTGCTCGACGCCGAGGTGCTGGCCGAGCTGGAGCGGGAGCTGCAGTGGCTCACGGAGGACCGGCGGGTCAAGGACGTCGAGGGGGTCGCGGACGTACTGCGGCTGCTGGGCCCCCTCACCGACGCCGAGCTGGTGGAGCGGGGGGCCGAGCCGCACTGGGCGCCCGAGCTGGCCGCCGCCCGCCGTGCGATCAAGGTCCGTATCGCGGGCATCGACCACTGGGCGGCGATCGAGGACGCCGGCCGGTTGCGGGACGCCCTGGGCACAGCGCTGCCGGTGGGTGTCCCGGAGGCCTTCACCGAGCCGGTCAAGGACCCGCTCGGAGACCTTCTCGCGCGGTACGCGCGCACGCACGGCCCCTTCACATCAGCCACCGCCGCGGCGCGGTTCGGTCTCGGGGCGGCCGTCACCGAGGGCTCGTTGCACCGGCTCGCGGCCTCCGGCCGGATCGTCCAGGGGGAGTTCCATCCCGCGGGGATCGGTCAGGAGTGGTGTGACGCGGCCGTGCTGCGCAGGCTGCGGCGGCGTTCGCTGGCGGCGCTGCGGCACGAGCTGGAGCCGGTGCCTCCGGCCGCGCTGGCGCAGTTCCTGCCGCAGTGGCAGCACGTGGGCAGCGGGCACGGTCTGCGGGGCGTGGACGGTCTTGTGCGCGCGATCGAACAGTTGCAGGGCGCGTCCGTGCCGGCGTCCGCCCTGGAGAAGCTCGTCCTGCCGTCCCGCGTCGCCACCTACACGCCCGCGATGCTGGACGAGCTGACCGCCGCCGGCGAGGTGGTGTGGGCGGGCGCGGGCGCGCTGCCCGGCAAGGACGGCTGGATCTCCCTCTACCTCGCGGACGCGGCCCCCTTGCTGCTGCCCGACCCGCACCCCCTGGAGCTGACCGCGCTCCACCAGTCGGTCCTGGCCGCCCTCTCGGGGGGCTACGGCCTGTTCTTCCGGCAGATCGGCGACCAGGTCCGGGCCACGACGCACCCGGACGTCACGGACCCCCAACTGGCCGACGCGATCTGGGATCTGGCCTGGTCGGGCCGGCTGACGAACGACACGCTGGCGCCGATGCGGTCGTTGCTCGGCTCGGGCCGCACCGCGGGTTCCACCGCCCACCGTGCCAAGCGCGCGGTCCCGCGCGGGCGGTACGGCTCACTCACGGCCGCCGCCCGCCCCCAGTCCCGTACGGGACCGCCGACCGTCGCGGGCCGCTGGTCGCTGCTCCCCTCCCGCGAGGGGGACCCCACCGTCCGCGCCCACGCCCTGGCCCGGACGCTGCTGGACCGGCACGGCGTCGTGACCCGGGGCGCGGTGGCGGCGGAGGGCGTCGGGGGCGGTTTCTCCGCCGTCTACCGCGTCCTGTCCGTCTTCGAGGAGAGCGGGCAGGCCCGGCGCGGCTATGTGGTCGAGGGGCTGGGCGCGGCGCAGTTCGCGATGGACGGCGCGGTGGACCGGCTGCGCGCGGTGGCGAACGCGCGTGAGCGGGGCGAACCGCTGCCCGGCGCGGGGAGCGGCTTCGCCGACGGATTCCCGAACGGATTCCCCGGGAGCTACGGGCAGTCGCCGCAGAGCCCCTTCGGCACCGGCTACGACGAGACCCCGGACGACCCCTTCGGCATCACCGGGCACCACGACGGCTTCGACGGCCCGCCCGCTCCGGCCTTCGGTGATCCGTCGGCCGCGGGCTTCGTCGACCCCTTCGACTCGGGCCCGGCGCCCCCCGACCCGCTGTCCGCACCGGGGTTCGGAGGGCCGCGCTCCGGTTCCGGGACCGGCGTGGAGTCCGGCCCCCGTCCGCCGTACGGGCAGCGCGGGCCAGGGCTTCCGCCGAACCGGACACGCTCCACCGGCCCCGCCCGCACGGTGGTCCTCGCGGCCGCCGACCCGGCCAACGCGTACGGTGCCGCGCTCGGCTGGCCCGAGCCGCCCACGGGCGCGGGACACAAGCCGGGACGCAAGGCGGGTTCGCTAGTGGTCCTGGTCGACGGCGAGCTCGCGCTCTACATGGAGCGCGGCGGCAAGACCCTGCTGGCCTGGCCCCTGGACCCGGAGGCCGAGCTGACGCAGGACGCACGTCTGCGCGCCGCCGCCGAGGCTCTCGGGGCGGCCGCACGGGCGGGCTCCCTGGGCACGGTCACGGTGGAGCGCGTCAATGGCGCAGCCGCCCTGTCGTCCCCGTTCGGCGCTCTCCTGGAAGGAGCGGGTTTCATCGCGACCCCACGAGGACTGCGCATCCGCGCATGAGCCCCCGCCGGCACCCCGTCGACAGCACGGCCGGCTCCCCCGGCATCAGCACCGCCGGCTTCCCAGCCTGCGACCGGCTCCCCGGCCACCGGGGCGCACCCCGACCAGGGGCCCGCCACCGCGGCCTCCCGACGTGTCACCCTTGACCCATGCCCGAAGGCGACACCGTGTACATGGCCGCGAAGCGTCTGCACGGGGCGCTCGCAGGGAAGGTGCTGACGCGCTCCGACCTCCGGGTGCCCAAGTACGCCACGGCCGACCTCACCGGCCGTACCGTCCTCGACGTCACCCCGCGCGGCAAACACCTGCTGACCCGGCTCGAGGGCGGACTCACCCTGCACTCCCATCTGAAGATGGACGGCGCCTGGAAGATCTTCGCGGCGGGACAGCGCTGGACCGGCGGCCCCACCCACCAGATCCGGGCGATCCTCGGCACCGCCGACCGCACGGCCGTCGGCTATCGCCTGCCCGTCCTGGAACTGCTCCGCACCACCGACGAGGCCCGCGCCGTGGGCCATCTCGGCCCCGATCTCCTCGGTCCGGACTGGGATCCCGCTCTGGCACGGGAGAACCTGCTGAGTGACCCCGCCCGCCCCCTCGGCGAGGCCCTCCTGGACCAGCGCAATCTGGCCGGCATCGGCAATGTCTACAAGAGTGAGCTGTGCTTTCTGCTCCGGGTGACCCCATGGCTGCCCGTCGGCGACCTCCCGGCCGAGTGCGCCGTACAGCTCCCCGTTCTCGCCCAGCGGCTTCTGGAGGCGAACCGCGACCGCCCGGCGCGCAACACCACGGGACGGCGCGAGCAGAACCTGTTCGTGTACGGCCGTGCGCCCCGCCCCTGTCTGTACTGCGGCACCCCGATCCGGGTATCTGACCAGGGTGACGGCTCCCGGGAGCGCCCCACCTACTGGTGCCCCGCCTGCCAGTGGGGGCCGACTCCGCCGCCGCGCCCCGGCAGACCCCCGCGACAGCCCTCCGCGTACCGCTGATTGACGACCCGTCAGAAATGCTCGTACCGTCGGAACCATGCCCGTCACGGCGTACGGCCTCAGTGGACGCACCGCATTCGTCACCGGCGCCGCGAGCGGCATCGGCCGGGCCACGGCGGTGCTGTTCGCCGAGGCCGGGGCGAGCGTCCACTGCGCGGACCGGGACGCAGACGGTCTGGACGAGACGGCGGCCCTGATCAAGGACCGCGGCGGCACGGCGCATCCACACCCGCTCGATGTGACGGACCGGGCACGGCTGCAACAGGCGGTCGCCTCCTGCGCGCGCCTCGACGCGCTGGCCGCCATCGCCGGGATCATGCACAGCAGCCCCGTCCTGGAGACCCGGGACGAGGACCTGGACCGGGTGCTGGCCGTCAACTTCAAGGGCGTGCTCTACGCCTGCCAGGAGGCGGCCCGTCGCATGATCGCGGACGGTACCCGCGGCAGCATCGTCACGATGGCGTCCGGAGCCGTCGACACCGGCGGCCCGGGACTGCTCTGCTACGGCGTGGCGAAGGCGGCCGTGGTGCAGCTGACGAAGACCCTGGCGGCCGAGGTCGGGCGGCATGGGATCCGGGTCAACGCGGTGGCGCCCGGATGGATCCGTACACCGATGACCGACCGGCACGGGGAGACCCGGGCACGGACCGAGGCGTCCATGGCGCGGCTGTCACCGCTCGGCCGGGTCGGCGAGCCGGAGGACGTCGCCCACGCGGTGCTGCACCTGGCCTCCGACGCCGCCTCGTTCACCACGGGCCAGATCCTGCGCCCGAACGGCGGCGTAGCGATGCCCTGGTGAGCAGGCCCCGTAAGAGGGCGGCCGCACAGCCCGCATCCGAGCCTCTGTCGGCCTCGGCGGCCGGGCCGGCCGCAAACCGCACCCAGGAGCCCCCTGAACGCCCCCGGACACCGTCTCCAGCCGACCCCGCTCGCCCCCCTTCGCCCACCCTCACCCCGGTTGCGCGCCCCTCCCGCGCCCCCTTGCGGTCCACCACCGGCGCCAGGACCCGGCCTGCTGGTCCGACCCGGCCGCCCCCACGGCACGGGTCTTCGGCACACAGTGCACCGGTAGCAGGCTCAGCCCCCACCCCCCGGTCGCGACCGCCCCCTCCAGCACCCCCGCATCGGGTGCCAGCACGAGTCGGAGTACCCCCCACCACCACAGCGCACCCAGCGCCAGCGTCGCCCCCCAGCGCGCCGCGCGCCCCGCCATGGCCGTCACCTCCAACCCGAGGAACCAGACCCTAGACCGCCCTGTCACCACCAGGGAGGGCGCACCAGCGGCACACAGGCGCACCGGACCCAGCGCATGCCCCGGGCATCTGTCGCACACGGCGCACCCCGCGCACACCCTCCCCCGCGCCCGGCCTCACCACCCGAGTCCGGTACCCCTCGCGACCCGGCCCGCTCACCCGTTCGCCTCACCCGTTCTCCGCCTGGAACATCCAGTGATGCTTCTCCAGGTCCGCGGTGATGCCGATGAAGATGTCCTGGCTCACGGGGTCCGGCGCGGCGGTCGCCTGCACCCGCTCCCGCATACGCGCGATCACCGCGCCGAGCGCGGAGACGAGTGTGCCCACCGCGTCCGTGTCCTTGACCCAGCCCTGGGGCACCGCACCGATGCCGCTGCCCTGAGCGACAGTCGCGGCGCGGCCGTCCGGGGGGACGCCGAGTGCCGACGCCCGTTCCGCCACGGTGTCGGAGTGGAGGCGCGCACTGTCGACCACCTCGTCGAGCTGGAGGTGGATGGAGCGGAAGCGCGGCCCGATCACGTTCCAGTGGACCTGCTTGGCCACGAGGGAGAGGTCCACCAGATCGACGAGGGCTCCCTGCAGGGCCTCGGAGACGATCTTGAGGTCCGTGTCGGACAGCGGGCTCTTCACGACGTACATCGACATCCTCCGCAAGCGTGCGTACGGCCCCGAGCGCCCTTCCACGATGACCGCACCCCACGGGCCCGGCAAACGGGGCCGCACGCCCGCCGGCGCGGGAGACCGACGGCGGCGAGGATCACGGCGCCGCACCCACGGCCCCCGACCCCCTGCCCACAAAGCATCACGCCCCCGGACACACGAAAGCCCCGGCCGCCCCCTCCAGGTCTCCCCGGAGAGGCCCCGGCCGGGGCCCTCGTACACGTCGGCGCCGTGCGCACCCCGCGGCGGGGTGTCAGGCGGCGACCACGTCCACTGCCTCGCTGGGCGCCTTGATCGTGACCCGTTCCGGTGGGACACCGGTGACGGACACCGAATTGAGCATCGGGCGACGCACCGGCGCGGGCACCGGTTCGGTGGCTGCCGCCGACTGTGCCAGCTCGGCGAGCGCGAGCTCGTCGCTCACTTCCCGCATGAGCTCGGACATCCGTACGTCCAGCGCGTCGCAGATCGCGGAGAGCAGTTCGGAGGACGCCTCCTTCTGCCCCCGCTCCACCTCGGAGAGATAGCCGAGCGAAACTCGGGCGGACGAGGAGACTTCGCGCAGAGTACGGCCCTGGCGCTGGCGCTGCCGACGCAGCACGTCACCCAGCAGGCGACGGAGCAGAATCATCGGTGGCTCCCTCCTCGGACCGCGAAACCGCATCCTTCACGCCCCACCGTACCGCCTTGCGCCGCGGCCGTGCGGGGAGCGCTGTTGTGTTCACTCAGGGCTGCAAACATCAAGTCCCCCCGTTCTGTTCCGTATCCTGTGCCCGCTCATTCCCGGTCTGTTCGCCCGCAAGCTCCTCGAGAAGCAGAGCGAGTACGCTCCGTACACTCTCCATACGGATTTCCGCACGGCTGCCGTTCAACCGCAGCGCGGCCACTTTCCCGCCACCGAGTTCGGCGGAAACGCTTTCGAGCGGCCCGTCCACGGCCACGAACACCGTGCCCACCGGGCAGCCGTCCTGGGGATCGGGCCCGGCCACACCGGTCGTCGCGAGCCCCCAGTCCGCACCGAGCGCCTTGCGCACGCCGGCCGCCATCTGGGCCGCGACCTGCGGATCCACCGCTCCCCGCTCGGCCAGCAGGGTGCCGTCCACGCCCAGCACGTCCCGCTTCAGATCGGTGGCGTAGGCGGTCACCGAGCCGCGGAAGGCCTGGGAGGCACCGGCCACGGCCGTGATCTCCGCGGCCACCAGGCCGCCGGTCAGCGACTCGGCGACGGCGA
The DNA here is from genome assembly GCF_042889625.1 of Streptomyces sp. NPDC002573. Classification (NCBI taxonomy): domain Bacteria; kingdom Bacillati; phylum Actinomycetota; class Actinomycetes; order Kitasatosporales; family Streptomycetaceae; genus Streptomyces; species Streptomyces sp. NPDC002573. Next base: position 55,465 of record NZ_JBIARC010000048.1, read on the forward strand.
GCGTCTCGCCTCTCACGTTCAGTAGTCGCAGCACTTCGGCGGCCGGGGATGTCAACGTTCCGCCTCCTCGGCCGCGGCACGGCGCTCGGCGATGCCGCGCCTGCGCAGCACAATGGCCTGTCGTACGTAGTCGAGCCCGGTGACGACGGTCAGGACGAGCGCCGCGGCCATCACCCAGAACCTCAGGGTCGCCAGCCACCCCGTGAGCGCCAGGACGTACATCCCGACGGCGACACCCTGGGTCAGCGTCTTCAGCTTGCCGCCCCGGCTGGCCGGTATCACGCCGTAGCGGATGACCAGGAAGCGCAGCAGGGTGATGCCCAGCTCACGCCCGAGGATCACACCCGTCACCCACCACGGGAGGTCGCCGAGCCAGGACAGACAGATGAGGGCCGCGCCCATGATCGCCTTGTCGGCGATGGGGTCGGCGATCTTCCCGAAGTCGGTGACGAGGTTGTACGTGCGCGCCAGATGACCGTCGAACAGATCGGTGATCATGGCGATGGCGAAGGCCGCCCAGGCGAGGGAGCGCCACGCCGGGTCGTATCCCCCGCCCTCCAGCATCAGCGCGACGAAGCCCGGCACCAGGACCAGGCGCAACATCGTCAGCAGATTGGCGACGTTCCAGACGCTGGCCTGGTTGACCGCGGCGGCCGTCAGCTTGCCGCCGCGCGGCGCCCGTGCCTCGTCCAGGGCGCCGGAGGAACCGGGCGCGTCCGGGCTCTGGGCCGACCGGGCGGCCGGGGTGCCGGAGGATCCCTTGCCCGCCTTGGAGCCGGACATGGCCGCGATGCCGGGGGTGCCCGGCGCGGACGCTGCGCCCCGCGGGCGGGAGGAGCCGCCCGCCGCGGATGCCGGGATTCCGGTCATCTGCCCGCCTCCTCAGGACACCCGAGCGAGCCCGCGAGCGGCTCGGCCACCAGGTCGACACCTTCCGTACCGACCACCTTCGCCTCGACCATACGGCCCACGCTCAGGCCTTCGCTCCCGGTGAACAGCACCTGGCCGTCCGTCTCGGGCGCCTGGTGCGCGGCGCGGCCGTAGGCCCCCTCCTCCGCGTCCACCGACTCCACGAGCACGTGCACGGTCTGGCCGACCCGCTCCTCGGCGCGCTGCGACACCAGCTCCTCGGCGAGCCGGGAGATATGGGCCAGCCGCTCGGCGACGACGTCCTCGTCGAGCTTGTTCTCATACGTCGCGGCCTCCGTGCCCTCCTCGTCGGAGTAGCCGAAGACACCGATCGCGTCCAGCCGGGCGCCGTTCAGGAAGCGCTCCAGTTCGGCCAGGTCCGACTCGGTCTCGCCGGGGAAGCCCACGATGAAGTTGGAGCGCACACCGGCTTCCGGCGCCTTGCTTCTGATGGTGTCCAGCAGCTCCAGGAAGCGGTCGGTGTCGCCGAATCGCCGCATCGCGCGCAGCACGCCGGGCGCGGAGTGCTGGAAGGACAGGTCGAAGTAGGGCACGACGTTGGGGGTCGAGGTGAGCACGTCGATCAGGCCGGGGCGCATCTCGGCCGGCTGGAGGTAGCTGACGCGGACCCGCTCGATGCCGTCCACCTCGGCGAGCTCGGGCAGCAGGGACTCCAGGAGCCGGATGTCACCGAGGTCCTTGCCGTAGGAGGTGTTGTTCTCGGAGACCAGCATGATCTCCTTGACGCCCTGCTCGGCCAGCCAGCGCGTCTCGTTCAGCACATCGCTGGGACGGCGCGAGATGAAGGAGCCGCGGAAGGACGGGATGGCGCAGAAGGAGCAGCGCCGGTCGCAGCCCGAGGCGAGCTTGACCGAGGCGACCGGGGAGCCGTCCAGCCGGCGGCGCAGCGGCGCGCGGGGGCCCGAGGCCGGGGCGACGCCCTCCGGGAGGTCGGTCGGACCGTGACCCGGCAGCGCGACGGCCGCGGCGGACTCCTGCCGCTCCGCCGGAGTGATCGGCAGCAGCTTGCGCCGGTCGCGGGGGGTGTGGGAGGCGTGAATGCCGCCGTTCAGGATGGTCTGGAGGCGGTCCGAGATGTTCGCGTAGTCGTCGAAACCGAGCACGCCGTCGGCCTCGGGGAGGGCCTCGGCGAGCTCCTTGCCGTACCGCTCGGCCATGCAGCCCACCGCCACGACGGCCTGCGTTCTGCCGTGCCCCTTGAGGTCATTGGCCTCCAGAAGGGCGTCGACGGAGTCCTTCTTCGCGGCCTCGACGAAGCCGCACGTGTTCACGACAGCGACGTCCGCCTTCTCGGCGTCCTCCACGAGCTCCCAGCCGTCCGCCTCCAAACGGCCTGCAAGCTCCTCCGAGTCCACCTCGTTGCGGGCGCAGCCAAGAGTGACGAGTGCGACGGTACGGCGTTCAGACATGGGCTCAAGACTACTTCGTCCCGCTGACAGCCCACGTCGACGGGGTTGGCCGATCTTGGCCAACCCCGTGTGTTCGTGCCCCTTGCGTACCGCTCGGTCACCACTCGGGTGCCGCGGCCGTCCGTCATCCGGTGACGGGGTCGCCCTTCGTGTAGGTGAGGCGCTCGACCTGGCCGGACTGGAAGTCGTCCTGGATCTTCTTGCCGTTGACGTAGAGCTGGACGGCGCCCGCGTCGCCGAGGACCAGGTCGATCTTCTCCTTGTCCTGGAAGGTCTGCGAGTCGCCCTGCTTGAGCAGCCCGTCGAAGAGGGTGCGGCCGTTGTGGTCCTTGGCGGAGATCCAGCTGCGGCCGTCGGCGGCGCTGACCTGCACGGTCACCTTGTCACGGGGCGCGGCGGCGATCGCACTGTCGGACGGCTCGGGCTTCGGGGCGGCGGGCTTGCTGCTCTTGGGCACGGCCGAGGCGGTCTTGCCGGTGCTCGCCTCGGGGCCCTTGGCGACCGGCGTCTTGGCGCTCTGCCCGCTGTCGCCTCCCTTGACCAGGGTGAAGCCGACGAAGCCGATCACCGCGACGATCGCCGCGACCATGGCCGCGGTCCAGTTGGGCCCCCGGCGCTCGGGGCGGATGCGCTCCGCCTCGAACAGCGGGGCCGCCGGTGTCGGAGCGGGGCGTCCGCCGTGCTCGGCGGCGTACTGCTCCAGCAGGGGGGCGGGGTCGAGACGCACAGCTCGCGCAAGCGTGCGAAGGTGACCGCGGGCGTAGACGTCGCCGCCGCACGGCGCGAAGTCGTCCTGTTCGATCGCGTGGACGATCGTGGTGCGGACTCGGGTGGCACTGCTGACATCGTCGACGGTCAGCCCGGCGGCGATACGCGCCTGCTGCAGGGCTCGACCGATCGACGGGCGTTCCGACGCGTCGTCGTCACGGGCGTCGTCGAAGGGAGGTACGTCCTCAGGGGAGTTTCCGTCTGGGGAGTTGCCGATGGACACGGGGGCGCCTTTCGAGCGTGTAGCCACCTGTGCTGGAAGTTCAGTCTAGGGGGGGTACGAAAGGGTGGGGCAACCGGGCGGTACGACTTTGTACGCCATCTGAATGGCCGGTCATCCTGATGGCGGGACATATTGCTGTCGTCTTGCTCAAGTTGACGTGCGCGGCAGTGGAACGGTTGCTCACGGATCACTTACGAGTGGGTCACGGTCGGATGCCGGGCGCGTCGCCGGGGGTGCCGGTGCCACGCCCGGCCGACCCGCTCGTGCGGCGCTTCCGGGAACGTCCGATCCCTACGGTTGAGACTCCCCGCGAATGAGGGCGAGCACTCCGTCCAGTTCGTCGGGTTTCACCAGGACGTCGCGGGCCTTGGATCCCTCGCTGGGACCGACGATGTTCCGCGACTCCATGAGGTCCATCAGCCGCCCGGCCTTGGCGAAACCGACGCGCAGCTTGCGCTGGAGCATCGAGGTGGAGCCGAACTGCGTGGAGACGACCAGCTCGGCCGCCTGGCACAGCAGATCGAGATCGTCGCCGATGTCCTCGTCGATCTCCTTCTTCTGCTTGCCGCCGACCGTGACGTCCTCCCGGAAGACGGGCGCCATCTGGTCCTTGCAGTGCCGGACGATCGCCGCGACCTCCTCCTCGGTCACGAACGCGCCCTGCATACGGGTCGGCTTGTTCGCTCCCATCGGCAGGAAGAGCCCGTCGCCCTTGCCGATCAGCTTCTCGGCGCCGGGCTGGTCGAGGATGACGCGCGAGTCGGCCAGGGAGGAGGTGGCGAAGGCCAGCCGGGAGGGCACGTTCGCCTTGATCAGACCGGTGACGACGTCCACGGACGGCCGCTGGGTGGCGAGCACCAGATGGATGCCCGCCGCGCGCGCGAGCTGCGTGATGCGCACGATCGCGTCCTCGACGTCGCGCGGCGCGACCATCATCAGGTCGGCCAGCTCGTCGACGATCACCAGCAGATACGGGTACGGATGCAGTTCGCGCTCGCTGCCCTCGGGCGGTTTGATCTTGCCGTTGCGGATCGCCTCGTTGAAGTCGTCGATGTGCCGGAAGCCGTACGCCGCGAGGTCGTCGTAGCGCAGGTCCATCTCCCGTACGACCCACTGGAGCGCCTCGGCGGCCCGCTTCGGGTTGGTGATGATCGGCGTGATCAGGTGCGGGATGCCCTCGTATGCGGTCAACTCGACGCGCTTGGGGTCGACGAGGACCATGCGCACGTCCTCCGGGGTCGCCCGCATCATGACCGAGGTGATCAGGCAGTTGATGCAGGACGACTTGCCGGAACCGGTGGCACCGGCGACGAGGATGTGCGGCATCTTCGCGATGTTCGCCATCACATAGCCGCCCTCGACGTCCTTGCCGAGCGCGACCAGCATGGGGTGGTCGTCCTCGGCGGCCGCCGCGAGCCGCAGCACGTCACCGAGGTTGACCATCTCCCGGTCGGTGTTCGGGATCTCGATGCCCACCGCGGACTTGCCGGGGATCGGGCTGATGATCCGAACATCGGGGCTGGCGACGGCGTACGCGATGTTCTTGGTGAGCGCGGTGATCCGCTCGACCTTCACCGCGGGGCCCAGCTCCACCTCGTAGCGGGTGACCGTCGGGCCGCGGGTGAAGCCGGTGACGGCCGCGTCGACCTTGAACTCGGTGAAGACGTTCGTGAGCGAGGCGACGACCGCGTCGTTGGCGGCGCTGCGGGCCTTGCCGGGGCCGCCGCGCTCCAGCAGGTCCAGAGAGGGCAGGGAGTAGGTGATGTCGCCGGAGAGCTGGAGCTGCTCGGCACGCGGCGGCAGATCGCGGATCTCCTGCGGTGCCGCCTTGGTGAGGTCGGGCACCCCCTTGTCGGCCGGGAGCCGGTCCTGCTGGGGCCGTGCGGCCGGCACGGGGGTCGGCGTCGTCGGCTCGCGATCCTGGGTACTGACCCCCTGGGTGAGGTCGGCGACGAGCGGCGAGGGCGGCATCCCGTGCAGGACGGCACCGTCCAGAGCGGCAGCGGCGGCCGCCGCGACGTCCACGGCGTCCATCTCCCGGCCCATGGCGGGCTGCTGCACCGCGGGGCGCCGGGAGCGGCCGCGCCGCCGGGCGATCGCCTCCTCCTCGGCCCCGTCGGGGTCGTAGGGGCCCTCGGCGGATCCCCGTCGGCGGGAACGGGGCAGCGCCTCGCGCCACTGCTCGTCGTACCGCTCGTCGTCCTCGCTGCGGAAGCCGTCGCGGTCCTCGTCCGGGACGTGCAGAAGGCCCAGCTTCACGCCCGTCTGCCGCAGCCGCTGCGGAATGGCGGTGACGGGCGTGGCGGTGACGACGAGCAGCCCGAAGAAGGTGAGCAGGACGAGCAGCGCCACCGCGAGGGCATCGCCCATGGTGTACGTGAGCGGAGTGGCCGCGGCCCAGCCGATCAGGCCCCCGGCGTCCCTTATCGCCTGCATGCCGTCGCTGCGCGCGGGGCCGCCGCAGGCGATGTGGACCTGGCCGAGCACGCCGAGGACGAGCGCGGACAGGCCGATGACGATACGGCCGTTGGCCTCCGGCCGCTCCGGATGCAGGATCAGCCGCACGGCGATCGCGCCGAGCAGTATCGGCACGAGCAGATCGAGCCGCCCGAAGGCGCCGGTGACCAGCATCTCGACGAGGTCCCCCACGGGGCCGCGCAGACTGGCCCACGTGCCCGCGGCGACGACCAGCGACAGGCCGAGCAGCAGGAGCGCGAGGCCGTCCTTGCGGTGCGCCGGGTCGAGCCCCTTCGCGCCCCGCCCCAGACCTCGGAACATCGCTCCGACGGCGTGGGCGAGACCGAGCCAGAGGGCTCGTACGAGCCGGTACACGCCCGCGGTCGGGCTGGGCGCCGGAGCGGGAACCGGCTTCTTCGCCGCGGCCTTCCTGGCGGGTGCCTTCTTGGCGGCGGTTTTCTTCGCGGGTGCCTTCTTCGCCGGAGCCTGCCTCGGAGTAGCCGCCTTCTTCGCGGGCGACTTCTTGGCTGCGGGACGTGAGGCCATGAGTGTGAGATTACCGGTGGAGACGACAGGGGACACGCGTGGCCGCTGCTTCACCCGTTCGTGTCGCTTCGGGAGAGGCGTCGAACTGACGCGGACTCAACCGGACTGCGCCGCTTGGCGGAGAGGCACACCGCATCGGCCGGCCCGCGGAAGGAGCCCGGGACCGGCGCCGCCTGTCACACGATGCGGCCACCGGTCCGTCCGGCCGGCGCGTCTGCGCCCCGACCGGAACAGGACGTCAGCTCTGGGACGGCACCGGCGGGGTGCCGCTGCCCGTGCCCGGTTCCAGCGCGTCCAGGGCACGGCGCAGCCCGGTGAGCTTGCGCTCCAGATGGGCCGCCGTCGCCACCGCCGCCGCGTCCGCCGACTCGTCGTCGAGCTGCTTGGACAGCGCCTCGGCCTGCTCCTCCACGGCCGCGAGCCGCGCGGACAGCTCGGCGAGCAGCCCGGCCGGTTCCTTGCTCTCCCCGGCCACGGACCTGCCGCCGCCCTCCAGTTGCAGCCGCAGCAGGGCCGCCTGCTCGCGCAGTTGGCAGTTCTTCATGTACAGCTCGACGAACACCGAGACCTTCGCCCGCAGCACCCACGGGTCGAACGGCTTGGAGATGTAGTCCACCGCGCCCGCCGCGTACCCGCGGAAGGTGTGATGCGGGCCGTGGTTGATGGCGGTCAGGAAGATGATCGGGATGTCACGCGTCCGTTCCCGCCGCTTGATGTGCGCCGCGGTCTCGAACCCGTCCATACCCGGCATCTGGACGTCCAGCAGAATGACCGCGAAATCGTCCGTCAGCAGTGCCTTGAGCGCTTCCTCCCCGGACGATGCCCTGACCAGCGTCTGATCGAGCGCGGAGAGGATGGCCTCCAGCGCCAGCAGATTCTCCGGCCGGTCATCGACCAGGAGGATCTTGGCCTTCTGCACCATGGCCCGCCCTCCTCGCCCCGGCTTGGGGCCTCCCCTGTCCTCAGGACTCGGGGTGACGCCGCCCGACGCCACCCCAGGGGACGACTCCCTTGCGCCGCCCGTCCTTGTGCCGGTCATCGTAGCCGCACCCCGCCCGTCGCCACACCCTGTCACCGCGATGTCACTGTGCACGTAGCAGAAACGCAGCAGGAGACCAGAAGGTTCCCCGTACACCCCACTTCTACACGGCGCCGGCCGCACTCCGTCGGCAACTCCGCGTGAACATTCAGGGCCCCTTCACCGCATCCGCATTCACATCACTGCACACGCATCCACTGTTCCATCACGGACAGTAGGTGATCGGGGTCGACCGGCTTGGTCACATAGTCCGAGGCACCCGACTCGATGGCCTTCTCACGGTCGCCCTTCATCGCCTTCGCCGTCAACGCGATGATCGGCAGCCCCGCGAACTGAGGCATCCGCCGGATCGCCGTGGTCGTGGCGTACCCGTCCATCTCCGGCATCATGATGTCCATCAGGACGACCGCGACATCGTCGTGCTGTTCCAGCACCTCGATGCCCTCCCGGCCGTTCTCGGCGTACAGCACCGACAGGCCGTGCTGCTCCAGGACGCTGGTGAGCGCGAAGACGTTGCGGATGTCGTCGTCGACGATCAGCACCTTCTCGCTGTCGAACCGCACGCCCTGCCGCGGTCGCTGCCCCTCGTGGTGCTCCCCGGCCCACTGCTCCTGCTCCCCGCCGGCGCCGCGCTGCACGCCCGTGGAGACCGCCCTGCGCCGGCGCCGGAAGAGCGCCGCCGGCCCGTTCTGCGTCTCCTGGTACGACTTCACCTCGGCCGGGGTCTCGATGTCCGGCGCGGACAGCTCCGCCTCGGACGCCAGCAGTTCGTCGGCCTCCATGGCGGGCGCGAGCTGCGAGTAGCCCTGGGGCGGCAGTTCGCTCGGGTGCAGCGGCAGATACAGGGTGAACGTCGAGCCGCGCCCGGGCTCGCTCTGCGCGTGGATCTCACCGCCGAGCAGCCGCGCGATCTCACGCGAGATGGACAACCCGAGCCCCGTACCGCCGTACTTGCGGCTCGTCGTGCCGTCCGCCTGCTTGAACGCCTCGAAGATCACCCGCATCTTGCTGGCCGCGATACCGATACCGGTGTCGGCGACCGAGAACGCGATCAGCTCCGCGTCCGGATCCCGCAGCGAGCCGGTCTCCAGCAACTGCTCCCGGATCGCCATCGGCACATCGCCGCCCGCCGGGCGGATGACCAGCTCGACGGCCCCGGTGTCGGTGAACTTCACCGCGTTCGACAGCAGGTTGCGCAGCACCTGCAACAGCCGCTGCTCGTCGGTGTGCAGCGTGGCGGGCAGCTCCGGCGACACCCGTACGGAGAAGTCGAGACCCTTCTCCGCGGTCAGCGGCCGGAACGTGGCCTCCACATAGTCGACGAGCTGCACGAGCGCGATACGCGTCGGGGAGACGTCCATCTTGCCCGCCTCGACCTTCGACAGGTCCAGGATGTCGTTGATCAGCTGGAGCAGGTCGGAACCGGCGCCATGGATGGTCTCCGCGAACTCCACCTGCTTCGGCGAGAGGTTGCCCTCGGCGTTGTCGGCGAGCAGTTTGGCCAGAATCAACAGGGAGTTGAGCGGTGTACGCAGCTCGTGCGACATGTTGGCCAGGAACTCGCTCTTGTAGCGCATGGAGACCGCGAGCTGCTCGGCGCGCTCCTCCAGGACCTGCCGCGCCTCCTCGATCTCGGTGTTCTTGACCTCGATGTCCCGGTTCTGCTGGGCCAGCAGCTCGGCCTTGTCCTCCAGTTCGGCGTTGGACGCCTGCAGGGCCTTCTGCCGCTGCTCCAACTCCTCCGACCGCAGCCTCAGTTGCTCGGTCAGCTCCTGCGACTGCTTCAGTAGCACCTCGGTCTTGGTGTTGACGGAGATGGTGTTGACGCTCGTCGCGATCATCTCGGCGATCTGGTTGAGGAAGTCCCGCTGGATCTGCGTGAACGGGGTGAAGGACGCCAGCTCGATCACGCCGAGCACCTTCCCCTCGAACAGCACCGGAAGAACGATCACCTGCGCGGGCGGCGCATCGCCGAGCCCGGAGGAGATCTTCAGATAGCCGCTCGGCGCGTTCTCCACGAGGATCGTGCGCTTCTCCTTCGCGGCCGTCCCGATGAGCGCCTCACCCGGCCGGAACGACGTCGGCATGGAGCCCATGGAGTAGCCGTACGACCCCAGCATCCGCAGTTCGTACTGGTCGTCCGCGTCGGCGCCCCGGTCCTGGCCGTCCACCAGCTGCATCGCGAGGAAGAACGCGCCGTGCTGCGCGGAGACCACCGGCGTCAGCTCGCTCATGATCAGCGAGGCCACGTCCTCCAGATCGCGGCGGCCCTGCATCAGGGCGGAGATACGGGCCAGGTTGCCCTTGAGCCAGTCCTGCTCCTTGTTCGCGATCGTGGTGTCACGCAGGTTGGCGATCATCTTGTTGATGTAGTCCTGGAGCTCCTGGATCTCGCCCGAGGCATCCACATCGATCTTCAGATTGAGATCGCCGCGGGTCACCGCGGTCGCCACGCGCGCGATGGCACGCACCTGCCGGGTCAGGTTCCCGGCCATCTCGTTCACCGACTCGGTCAGGTCGCGCCAGGTGCCGTCGACGTCCCGGACCCGCGCCTGGCCGCCGAGCTGCCCCTCCGTACCCACCTCACGGGCCACCCGGGTGACCTCCTCGGCGAAGGAGGAGAGCTGGTCGACCATCGTGTTGATGGTGGTCTTCAGCTCCAGGATCTCGCCCCGGGCGTCGATGTCGATCTTCTTGGTCAGGTCACCCTTGGCGATGGCCGTGGTCACCATCGCGATGTTGCGCACCTGACCGGTCAGGTTGGACGCCATCTGGTTCACGGACTCGGTGAGGTCCTTCCAGGTGCCGGCCACACCCGGTACGTGCGCCTGACCGCCCAGGATGCCGTCCGTGCCCACCTCGCGGGCCACCTTGGTGACCTGGTCGGCGAACGAACTCAGCGTCTTCACCATCGTGTTGAAGGTGTCGGCGAGCTGCTGGACCTCGCCGCGCGCCTCGATCGTCACCGTCCGGGTCAGGTCGCCGTTGGCGACGGCCGCCGCGACCTGGGAGATGTTGCGCACCTGCGTGGTCAGGTTGTTGGCCATCAGGTTGACGTTGTCGTTGAGGTCCTTCCAGATGCCGGTGACGCCCGGTACGTGCGCCTGGCCGCCGAGGATGCCCTCGGTGCCCACCTCACGGGCCACCCGCGTCACCTGTTCGGCGAAGGACGACAGCTGGTCGACCATCGTGTTGACGGTGGTGACCAGTTCGAGGATCTCGCCCTTGGCATCGACGGTGATCTTCTTGGACAGGTCGCCCTTGGCGACCGCGGTCGTGACCTCGGCGATGTTGCGCACCTGAATGGTCAGGTTGTTCGCCATGAAGTTCACGGACTGCGTGAGGTCCTTCCAGGTGCCGGAGACGCCCTGGACCTCGGCCTGCCCGCCGAGGATGCCCTCGGTGCCCACCTCACGGGCAACACGCGTCACCTGCTCCGCGAAGTTGGAGAGCTGGTCCACCATCGTGTTGAGCGTGTTCTTCAGCTCCAGGATCTCGCCGCGCGCGTCCACGTCGATCTTCTGCGACAGGTCACCCCGCGCCACCGCCGTCGCGACCTGCGCGATGTTGCGTACCTGGGTGGTGAGGTTGCCGGCCATGAAGTTGACGGAATCGGTCAGATCCCGCCACACACCGGCCACGCCCGGCACCTGCGCCTGACCGCCGAGCCGGCCGTCCGTGCCCACCTCACGGGCAACACGCGTCACCTGCTCGGCGAACGCAGAGAGCTGGTCCACCAGGTTGTTGATGGTGTTCTTCAGCTCCAGGATCTCGCCGCGCGCGTCCACGTCGATCTTCTGCGACAGGTCACCCCGCGCCACCGCCGTCGTCACCTGGGCGATCTGCCTCACCTGCGAGGTGAGATTGCCCGCCATGAAGTTGACGGAGTCGGTGAGCTCCTTCCAGGTGCCCGACACCCCCGGCACCACGGCCTGGCCGCCGAGCCGGCCCTCCGTGCCCACGTCCCGGGCCATGCGCGTGACCTGGTCGGCGAACGCGGACAGCTGGTCCACCATCGTGTTCACGGTGTTCTTCAGCTGGAGCATCTCACCGGAGACGTCCACGGTGACCTTCTGCGACAGATCACCGTTGGCCACCGCCGTCGTCACCTGGGCGATGTTGCGTACCTGGCCGGTGAGGTTGCGGAACGCCGTGTTGACGGAGTCCGTGAGGTCCTTCCACGCGCCGGCCGCGCCCGTCACCTGCGCCTGACCGCCCAGCTCACCCTCGACGCCGATCTCCCGGGCGACCCGGGTGACCTCGGCACCGAACCCGGAGAGCTGGTCCACCATCCCGTTGACGGTGTTCTTCAGCTCCAGCATCTCGCCGGCCACGTCCACGGTGACCTTCTGCGACAGATCACCGCTCGCCACCGCCGTCGTCACGGCGGCGATGTCCCGCACCTGAGTGGTCAGATTCCGGAAGACCGTGTTCACCGAATCGGTGAGGTCCTTCCACGTACCCGCCGCACCGGGCACGTTCGCCTGCCCGCCGAGCCGGCCCTCGGCACCCACCTCGTTGGCCACCCGGGTGACCTCGTCCGCGAAGGTGCGCAGCGTCTCGGTCATCTGGTTGATCGTCTCGGCGAGCTGCGCCATCTCACCGCGCGCCGACACGGTCACCTTCTGCGACAGGTCACCGTTGGCGACCGCGGTCGTCACCTGCGCGATCCCGCGCACCTGGGCCGTCAGATTGCCGGCCATCAGGTTCACCGAATCGGTGAGGTCCTTCCACACACCCGACACGCCCGGCACCTGGGCCTGACCGCCCAGCTCACCCTCGGTGCCGACCTCCCGGGCGACCCGGGTGACCTCGGAGGAGAAGGACGCGAGCTGGTCCACCATCGTGTTGACGGTGTTCTTCAGCTCCAGCATCTCGCCGGCCACGTGCACCGTGACCTTCCGCGACAGATCGCCCTTCGCGACCGCCGTCGTCACCAGGGCGATGTCCCGCACCTGCGCGGTCAGCCGGTACGCCATCGTGTTGACCGAATCCGTGAGGTCCTTCCACGAACCGGACATACCGCGCACCCGGGCCTGACCACCCAGCTTGCCCTCGGTACCCACCTCACTGGCCACCCGCGTGACCTCGTCGGTGAACGTCGACAACTGGTCGACCAGGTTGTTGACCGTACGGCCGACCTTCAGGAACTCACCGCGCAGCGGATGCCCCGTGCCCTCAGGCTCCGGCGTCCGCAGCTCCATGCGTGGCGACAGATCACCCTCGGCGACCGCCGACAGCACCCGGCTCACCTCGGAGACGGGGCGTACGAGATCGTCCACGAGCGCGTTGGACGCGTCGATCGCACTCGCCCAGGAACCCTCGCAGGCGCCCGTCTCCAGCCGCTCCGTGAGCTTGCCCTCACGCCCGACCACACGGCGCACCCGGGCCAGCTCCCCGGTCAGATGCAGATTCCGGTCCGCCACCTCGTTGAAGACGGCAGCGATCTCGGCCATCACTCCGTCGCCGGAGACCGTCAGCCGCTTCCGGAAATTGCCGTCCCTCATCGACGCGAGAGCCGCCAGCAACCGGTTCAGGGCCGCCGTGTCCACCGCGGTGGTTCCGTTGCGCGCCGAGCGCTGGTTGCTCAGGGACTGTCCGCCTTTCGCGCGCGCCTTAGTGCCCCGCGTCGCTGCGCCAGACTCCACTGTGTCCCTCCCGCAGGGATCGACCATCACTGCTGTGCTCAGGGGTACTGCTCGACGTACCGGTTACTCGTGCGTCAGCGTGCCCGTTCCACCGGGTACGCGCGGTGCTCCTGCCCGGCCTGGCAGGAGACACTCGGCCTGCCCGAACCTCTATGGGGAGCTTGCCCAGTGTTTCACCATGCCTGAACCAGGCCATAACAGTTCGGCAGCTTCGCACACGCTCCGCACACCTCCGGACGTAAACACCGGCGACCGGCATCCGCATGGACGGCGAAGGTAAGTAACCTTGCATGCGGCTGTCCAGCCGTGCCGGCGCAACCGGTCTGGGCGGTGGCACGAGCACGAGCGGGCAGGCATCGGAGGGGCACCGCACCATGACCACCGGACTGCGTCCCGGGGGACACCCCCAGGATCCCCGGCAGAGGGGGAGCCAGCCGCTGCCCCGGCAGGAGGGGGTCGGCCCGGACACCCCGCACGTCGAGAACAGGACAGGGAGATCTGTGATCACCGCGCGCGCGGCCGCAAGCTTCGAGCCCGTCGGACGATCGGTGGCGACCGCCCGGTCTTTCGTCCGCGACACCCTCCAGGGCTGGGGCTTCGCGGACATCGTCGACGACGCCGTGGTCCTCACCAGCGAGCTGGTCACGAACGCCGTCGTGCACGCGGGCACGGCCGCTGAGGTCCTGTGCCTGCGCAGCGACGACGGTGTGCGCATCGAGGTCGCCGACCGGTATCCGGAACGTGAGATCCCGCTCCAGTCGAGCGCCGTGAACATGGGCAGCCCCGACCGCGAGGGTGGCCGCGGCCTCCAGCTCTGCGCCGCCCTCGCCGGCCGCTGGGGCGTCGAGTACACGCCCACGCACAAACAGGTCTGGTTCCAACTCGAACTCCCCGAACGCCCGGTCGGCACGCGCGCCGCGGGCCCCTCGCTCCCCGCGCACCTCCTGCCGCTCGCCGACGGCCGGGTGCGCGTCGCGGTCGTCCAGATCGACCGCACCGGCACCATCACCGCCTGGAACGAGGACTCGGAGGACCTCTTCGGATACGCGGCCGAGCAGGTCACCGGCAAGCCGCTCACCGACCTCGCCGCCTGGCCGCACACCCCCGGCACCGGCACCGGGATCGCCGAGGCCCTCCAGCTCTCCCGCTGGGAGGGCAGCTACGGCATCCGCGGCGCCGATGGCCGAGTGATCCCCGTATACGCCTCTCACCTGCGCGTACGCGACACGGCAGGCGAACCCTCCACGGTCTGCCTGCTGGTGCGCGACCACGAGCGGGCCGTGCTGCAGACCCCCCTGCGCGGGAACGTCGCCGACACGGGAACCGCCCAGGACGGCCACGTCCCGGACCCCTTCGAGGTCTTCATCGGCTCCCCTGCCCCCGACGATCTCGACGGCCTCCTGCAGCGCACGGTGGAGCGCGCCCGCGACATGCTCGACGGCGACGCCGCCTTCCTCCTGCTGGCCACCGACGACGAGACGGAGCTGGAGGTGCGCGCCTCCACCGGCCTGCCCTCCGCCCGCCAGCGCTTCGCCCGCGTCCCGGTCGACGCGGGCCCCGGCCGCTACGGCTCGGCGCGTATGCCCGCCGTCCACGACGACCTTGCCGCCGTGCCGGGCGCGGTGCCCCTGCTGGGCGGCACGGGCATGCGTTCCGTGGTGACGGTCCCGCTGAAGGTGGAGGGCCGGCTGACCGGCTCCCTCGGTGTCGCGGCCGAGTCGCCCTCCCAGTACTCCAACGAGGAGGCGCTGCGCCTCCAGTTCGCGGCCGACCGCATCGCCCTGGCCGTGGAGTCGGCCCGCCTCGGTGAGCTGGAGCGGCTGCGCCGCGGCTCGCTGAGCTTCCTCGTCGAGGCCTCCGACCTCCTCGCGGGCACGCTGGACCGGGACCAGACACTGGCTCTCATGGCCCAGATGACGATCCCGACGCTGGCCACCTGGTGCGCGGTGTACACGATCGCCGACCAGGCCTCGGAGCCGTACCTGTCCTACGTCCTGCACGAGGACGAGGAGCGCATCGACGGCCTCAAGGCACTCCTGTCGAAGATCGCCCCGCCGGAACCCATCCCCACACCGGGCGCCCGGGTCTGGACGGCCCCGGCCGAGGCGGCCCACCAGGCGGCGCTGCGCACCTCCATGCGCAGCCTCGGCCTCGGCGAGCCGCCCTCGCTCGGCTCGGGCATCGGCACGACGCTGGCGACGGCCGCGGCGGTCGGCGGCGAGACGGTCGTCCTCCCCCTCGTGGCCCGCAACCGGGTCATCGGCATGCTGACGCTGGGCAAGCCGACGGACGAACACTTCCGCCAGGAGATCCTGGAACTGGCCGAGGACCTCAGCCGCCGGGCCGCCCTCGCCCTCGACAACGCCCGGCTGTACTCCGAGCGCACGGCCATCAGCCAGTCCCTCCAGCGCAGCCTGCTCCCGCCGGAGCTCCCGCACATCGACGGGGTCGAGGTCGAGGTGATCTACCGCGCGGCCGGCGAGGGCAACGAGGTGGGCGGCGACTTCTACGACCTGTTCCCGATCCGCGACGGCGCCTACGGCTTCGCCATCGGCGACGTGTGCGGTACGGGCCCGGAGGCCGCCGCGGTCACCGGCCTGGCCCGCCACGCCCTGCGCCTGCTGGCCCGCGAGGGCTTCGGCGGCCCGGCCGTGCTGGAGCGCCTGAACTCCGCGATCCTCGACGAGGGCGCCCGCAGCCGCTTCCTGACCCTGCTCTACGGCGAGCTGTGGCCCCAGGAGGACGGCAGCGCCCTCCTGAAGGTGGTCTGCGCCGGCCATCCGCTCCCGCTCCGGCTGCGCCAGGACGGCTCGGTGGAGCCGGCCGCCGAACCGCAGCCGCTCCTCGGTGTCATGGAGGACCTGGAGCTGTACGAGCAGACGGTGACGCTCGACCCCGGAGACGTCCTGCTGTGCGTCACGGACGGCGTCACGGAACGCCGCGAGGGCACCCGCATGCTGGGCGACGACGGCCTCGCGGAGGTCCTCACGACCTGCACGGGCCTCACCGCGGGCGCGGTCGCGTCCCGTATCATGCGCGCCGTCGAACGCTTCGCCTCGGACGCCCCGTCGGACGACATGGCGATTCTGGCGATGCGGGTCCCGGGTCTCCCGAAGGACTGAGTGCCGAGCAACGCCCGGACTCCCGGCCCCAGTCGGGAGAGCCGGGCGGGGAGAAGTCGCACATGAAAAAGGCCCCGCCCTGATGGGCGAGGCCTTTTCTCCGAGCCCCCAAACGGAATCGAACCGTTGACCTTCTCCTTACCATGGAGACGCTCTGCCGACTGAGCTATAGGGGCCTGTCGCCTTTTTGAGGTTTCCCTCGCGGCAACGGAATAGATCATACCCCGAACTGGCGTGTGTTCCCAAACCCGAGAGGCCGGGTTCAGAAAGCGGGTTGCAGCAGCCCGCCCAGCGCGTTGCACGCCGAGACGATCCGATTCATCTCACGCTTCGTCAGCGAGGCGTCCACGGGCAGCGAGAGGGTCTCGTCGGCGGCGCGCTCGGTCTCGGGCAGACACACGTCCCGCCGGAATCCCGGCATACGGTGGACGGGGGTCTTCACGGGGACCCGGCACTCGACTCCCCTGGCCTGCACGGCTCGTGCGAAGGCATCGCGGTCCGGCCGGCCGTTGCCCGGCACCCGCACCACGTACTGCTGGTAGGTGTGCCCGCCGCTGCCGTCAGGCGTCCGCACGCCACGCAGCCGCCGGTCCAGGTACGCCGCCCGCTCACGACGCTGGGCCACCTCGGCGTACGGCGTCTCGGACTCGCCCTGCTCCAGCACCAGGAGCCCGTGCCGCTGCCCGACCTCGTGCAGTCGCGCCACGTCGGCGGGCCGGCCGAAGCGGTGCACGACGACGACCGCGGAGGTCTGCGGGCCCACCACGGCCTCGACGGCGAAGGGGTCGAGGCAGTACGTCAGCGGGTCTATGTCGGCGAACACCGGGGTCGCGCCCGCCTCGGTCACAGCCTCGGCAACCTCGATGTTCCCGAAGGCCGGCACGATGACCTCGTCACCGTGGCCGATACCCGCGGCCCTGAGCATTCCTGCAGTACTCATGGCTCGGATGTTCGTCCGGCAAAGTGAACGCAAAGTGACGGGCAACACAAAAGAGCGGGTCCCCGAACCGAAGTTCGGGGACCCGCTCTGAAGAATTGTTCGGCGGCGTCCTACTCTCCCACAGGGTCCCCCCTGCAGTACCATCGGCGCTGTAAGGCTTAGCTTCCGGGTTCGAAATGTAACCGGGCGT
>NZ_JBIARC010000049.1:0-72414 GCF_042889625.1 Streptomyces sp. NPDC002573
CCCATCACCACAACAAAGAGTCTGGCCCCACCGCTCACGCGGCGGGGCCAGAACCCCAAGATCTTCATGACTCTTCTAGGTCCTGTCGTCAAACTGCCGTCGTCCGCCCGGAGGGCCCCCGCGGCGGCGTGGGGCCCCCTCCCGCTCGAGCGAAGCCGAGAGTGGGGGAGCGTGCATGGCGTCGCGGGGCAGGCGGGAGTTTGACGACAGGGCCTAGGAGATCGGGCCGGGCCAGCTCGGGGGCTGCTCTTCGGAGACCTCCGAGCTGCCCGGTGCCTTCTCGCCGGACTCGGCCCGCGCGGCCTTTCCCTCCTCGCTCACCGCCTTGAGCCGGAGAACCAGCTCGTCCTCCGCGACATCGACGACGACCGTGTCGCCCGCGTCGAGCGTGCCGTCGAGCAGCATGTTCGACAGCCGGTTGTCGAGTTCCATCTGGATGGTGCGGCGCAGCGGCCGGGCCCCGAACTCCGGTTGGTAGCCACGGTCGGCCAGCCACTCCTTGGCCGCGTCGGTGACCTCCATCTGCACGCCCTGCGCGTGCAGCCGGCGCCGGGTGCCTTCGAGGAGCAGATCGACGATCTGCACGAGGTTCTCGCGCTCCAGCGCATGGAAAATGATCACTTCGTCGATCCGGTTGAGGAACTCCGGGCGGAAGTGCGCCTGGAGCTCCGCCATCAGGTCGTCCCTGATCTCGTCGACATCGCCCTGGTGGTCGAGGATGTGCTTGGAGGCGATGTTGCTGGTCATGATGACGACGGTGTTGCGGAAGTCGACCGTGCGTCCCTGGGCGTCGGTCAGCCGTCCGTCGTCCAGGACCTGCAGCAGCAGATTGAAGATGTCCGGGTGGGCCTTCTCCACCTCGTCGAACAGCACGACGCTGTACGGCTTGCGGCGCACCGCCTCGGTGAGCTGGCCGGCCTCCTCGTAGCCGACGTAGCCGGGCGGGGAGCCCACGAGCCGGGAGACGGTGTGCTTCTCCTGGAACTCGCTCATGTCGAAGCGGACCATGCGGTCCGGGTCGCCGAAGAGCAGTTCCGCGAGCGCCTTGGCGAGTTCCGTCTTGCCGACTCCGGTGGGGCCGAGGAAGAGGAAGCTGCCGGTGGGCCGGTTGGGGTCGCCCATGCCGGCCCGGCCGCGCCGCACGGCCTGGGCCACGGCGGTGACCGCCTGGTCCTGGCCGATGACGCGCTCGTGCAGCAGTTCCTCCAGCTTCATGAGCCGCTCACGCTCGGTCTCGGTCAGCTGGGAGACCGGGATGCCGGTGCGCGCGGAGAGCACCTCGGCGATGTCGTCGACGGTGACGAGGGGCGTCGTCGCCACACCGCCGCCGGTGGTCTCCGAGAGCTGCTCCTCCAACTCCGCCATCCGGCGCTTGACCTCACTCGCGCGCTCGAAGTCCTCGGTGCGGACCGCCTCGTCCTTCTCCCGGCTCAGCCGGCCGAGGCTCTCCTCCAGCTCGGCGGTCTCGGCGGGGGCGCCCATGGTGCGCAGTTGGACCCTGGCTCCGGCCTGGTCCATGAGGTCGATGGCCTTGTCGGGCAGGAAGCGGTCGCTGATGTAGCGGTCGGAGAGGGCGGCGGCGGCGTCCAACGCCTCGTCGAGGTAGCGGACTTGGTGGTGGGCCTCGTAAGAGTCGCGCAGCCCCCGCAGGATCTCCGTCGTCTCCTCGACGGTCGGCTCGGGCACCATCACCGGCTGGAAGCGGCGTTCGAGCGCCGCGTCCTTCTCGATGTGCTTGCGGTACTCGTTGAGGGTCGTGGCGCCGACGACGCTGAGGTCGCCCCGCGCGAGGGCCGGCTTGAGGATGTTGCCCGCGTCCATGGAGCCCTCGCCGGTGGCGCCCGCGCCGACGACCTGGTGCAGTTCGTCGAGGAAGAGGATGATCCCCTTCTTGGCGCCGGTGACCTCGTCGATGACCTTCTTCAGCCGTTCCTCGAACTGGCCCCGGTACTGGGCCCCGGCGACCAGACCGGCGATGTCCAGGGCCACCACCCGGCGGTCCTTCAGCGCCTTGGGCACCTCTCCGGCGACGATGCGCTGGGCCAGCCCCTCGACGATCGCGGTCTTGCCGACGCCGGGCTCGCCGATGAGGACGGGGTTGTTCTTGGTGCGCCGGGAGAGGACCTCGATCGTCTGCTCGACCTCGACGGCCCGGCCGACCACGGGGTCGAGACGGCCGCTGCGCGCCTCGTCGGTGAGATCACGTCCGTACTCGTCCAGCGTCGGGGTGTCGGCGTGGCCGCCCGCGGCGCGCCTCTCTCGCGCGGCGCCGCTCAGCGCGCCAGGTGAGGCGCCCTCCGCCTGGAGGGTCTGGGCGAGCGGGGAGCGCGGGTCGTCGAGGAGCGCGGCGAGGATGTGCTCCGGGCCGATGTACGAGGCGTCGGCCGCCTGCGACCGGGCGTGCGCCGCGAGCAGCGCGCGCTTGGCCGCCGGAGTGAGCGCGGGCTCCCCCTCACCCGTTCCGGAGGGCAGCGACGCCTCGAGATCGGCGGCCAGCCGGTCCGGATCCACGCCCGCCTGCTCCAGGACCTGGCGTGCGGACGGCACCTGGGTGGCGGCCCACAGAAGATGGACGGCGTCGAGATCGGACCCGTCCTCCGCCGCCCGGCCACCCGCGGCGCCCAGCAGCTCGTGCGCGGATTCGCTGAGAAGCCGTCCGATGGGGACGCGTTGCACGGCGGGCGGGGAGGTCGCCGGGCTCATGCCGAAGAAGCGGTTGAAGAGATCGGAGAAGGGGTCACCTGACCCGAAGGGTGAGATCGTCACGGTTGACCACCCGTCCGGCGTGCGACACGGCTGCGCGGCACGCCGTAGTCGATTTGCCCGTACTCGCCCAGTCTTGGCCAGGTCGCGTCGTACCACAACCCAAGGATCAGCGCGTTACATCGGGGTTGTTGGGGACGGTTGGAGAGGGAGAGCACGGGTACTCGGCCGCGTCCGCTCACGCCCTCACGCTCGGACGGGTCGGCCCCGAGCGGCGTCCCGGTAACGCTTCGGCGCGACACCCACGGTGCGTTTGAAGGCGTTGCTGAAGGCGCTCTCCGAGGTGTAGCCGACGGACTGGGCGAGGGACACGACGGGGGTGTCGTCCTCCCGCAGGGCACGCGCGGCCAGGCTCATCCGCCAGTTGAGGAGATACGTCAGGGGCGGCACGCCGGCCGCCTCCTTGAAGCGCACGGCGAAGGTGGTCCGGGACATGGCGGCGGCCCGGGCAGCTCCTCGAGCTGCCAGGGGCGCGACGGGTCGCCGTGCATCAGGCGCAGCGCCGGGGCGAGACGCTCGTCGGCGAGCGCCCGCAGCGAGCCGGCCGGGAGCGTCTGCGGATCCACCAGACAGACCCGCAGCACCTGAAGGAAGAGCAACTGGGCGATCTGGTCCGAGGCGAACCCGGAGCCCGCGCGGCCCGCCGTCATCTCGCCCACGAGCTGCCCGATCAGCCAGCCGAGCACCGGCGCCTCGACGGAGGCCGCCCGCACATGGATCATCTCGGGCAGGGCCCGGCGCAGCAGCTCACCGCTGTCCCTGCTGAGGTCGATATGACCGGACACGCACAGAAAGCCCTCGCCGTCGCCGAGGTGCGCCATGCGCTCACCCGGGTCCACCGCGACCTCTTTCGAGTCGAGCGGCGTGACGTCCGGGGCGCTGCACAGCACGTAGGAGCGTCTGCCGTCGGAGACCACGACGTCGCCCGCCTCCACCCGCACGGGCTCGCCGCCCTCCTCGCGGACCAGCAGGCAGTGCCCCCGCACCACGGCGTTGACCTTGAGCTTGTACCGCCCGCGAAGCCTGACGGCCCAGTGGCCCCCGGCCGTGAAGCCGCCGGAGAAGACACAGCGCGCGTCGGCGACGGCGAGGGCGTCGGACAGGGGGTCCACGGACATGTCTGAACTATCACGCAAGTAATACGGACTCTCAAGCATTCATCGTACGGACCGCTCGTCCTACGGTGGCCGGGACAGCCCACGAACCGCCCCCGGCCGGACTCCCGGCGAACCGGCCCGAGAGGCGCGGCGCACCGGCGGCCCGCTGGGGCCACGTGAGGGATTTGCAAGGAGACACGCACCATGACCACCGCACAGCAGCCCGTCCGCTCCGGCTTCGACGCCGCCTCCACCGCCGATGAGGTCGTCAAGGGGATCGACCTGACGGGCACGGTCGCCGTCGTCACCGGCGGCTACTCCGGCATCGGCCTGGAGACGACCCGCGTGCTTCGAGCCGCGGGCGCCGAGGTCGTCGTACCCGCGCGGGACGTCGAGCGGGCCCGGGCCGCGCTCCGGGACGTCGGCGGCGTCGAGGTCAAGCCGATGGACCTGATCGACCCCGCGTCGATCGACGCCTTCGCGGCCACGTTCCTGGCCTCCGGCCGTCCGCTGCACATCCTGGTGAACAGCGCCGGCATCATGGCCACCCCACTGACCCGGGACGCGCGTGGCCACGAGGCGCAGTTCGCCACCAACCACCTCGGCCACTTCCAGCTGGTGTCCCGGCTGTGGCCCGCCCTGGTCGCGGCCCACGGGGCGCGGGTGGTGGCGGTGTCCTCCCGGGGCATCCGCTTCTTCCCCGTCGTCTTCGAGGACCCGCAGTTCACCGACCGTCCCTATGAGCCCTTCCTCGCCTACGGCCAGTCGAAGACCGCGAACGCCCTGTTCGCGGTGGAGCTCGACCGGCGCGGCCGGGCGGAGGGGGTGCGGGCCTTCTCCGTGCACCCCGGCACCATCATCGACACCGGGCTCGCCAAGCACCTCTCCGACGATGCACTGCGGGCGGCCGGCGCCATGGACGACAAGGGCCGCCCCGTGCGGGACCCCGCCCGGCAGCTGAAGACCGTCGCCCAGGGGGCGGCCACCAGCGTCTGGTGCGCGACCAACCCCCAGCTCGACGGCCTGGGGGGCGCCTACTGCGAGAACTGCGACATCAGCCCGCTGCTGGCCGCGGCGGACGAGCCCGCCTGGCGTGACGACGCGCAGATCCCCGGCGTGCTCCCCTACGCGGTCGACCCCGCGGCGGCCGCCCGCCTCTGGGACCTCAGCGAGCGTCTTCTCGCTTGATCGCCGCGTCGATCCGTGCCAGCTCCTCCGTGTCGAAGTCCAGGTTGCGGATCGCCGCCACACTGTCCTCCAGCTGCCGCGGGCTGCTCGCGCCGACCAGCGCCGAGGTCACCCGGCCGCCGCGCAGCACCCAGGCCAGGGCCATCTGCGCCAGCGTCTGGCCGCGGGAGCCGGCGATGTCGTCGAGCGCGCGCAGCTGCCGCACCAGGTCCTCGGTGACCTGGTCGGCCTGGAGGAACGGGCTGTCGCTCGCGGCCCGGGAACCCTCCGGGATGCCGTCGAGATAGCGGCCGGTCAGCAGTCCCTGCTCCAGCGGTGAGTAGGCGATGGAGCCGACCTGGAGTTCGTCGAGGGTGTCCAGGAGCCCGTCCTCGGGACGACGGTCCAGCATCGAGTAGCGCGGCTGGTGGATCAGCAGCGGGGTGCCCAGTTCGCGCAGGATGCGGGCGGCCTCACGGGTCTGCTCCGGCGAGTAGTTGGAGACGCCGACGTACAGCGCCTTGCCCTGCTGGACCGCCGAGTGCAGGGCACCCATCGTCTCCTCGAGCGGGGTCTCGGGGTCGAAGCGGTGCGAGTAGAAGATGTCGACGTGGTCGAGGCCCATCCGCGTCAGGCTCTGGTCGAGCGAGGACAGCAGATACTTCCGCGAGCCCCATTCGCCGTACGGCCCCGGCCACATGAGATAGCCGGCCTTGGTGGAGATGACCAGTTCGTCGCGGTAGGCGCCGAAGTCCGCCCGCAGGGCGTCGCCGAGGGCGGACTCGGCGGCACCGGGCGGCGGTCCGTAGTTGTTGGCGAGGTCGAAGTGCGTGACCCCGAGGTCGAAGGCCCGGCGCAGGATCTGCCGCTGGGTCTCCACCGGGCGGTCGGGGCCGAAGTTGTGCCACAGGCCGAGGGACAGCGCGGGCAGCTTCAGACCGCTGCGTCCGGTGCGGCGGTAGGGCATGGCCTCGTAGCGGGAGGGATCTGCCGTGTACAACGTGCACTCCAGAGGGACGTTCGCTGACAACGCTGACGACGCCGTCCACTCTCGCCCGGACGCCGTACAGCGGTCCAACAGAGGAATCGGATGAGATTCAGCGCTTAGGCTTCTCAATCATGGAACTGCGTCATCTCCAGCACTTCGTCGCGGTCGCCGAGGACCGGCACTTCACCCGGGCAGCGGAACGGCTGATGGTGTCCCAGTCGGGACTGTCGGCCTCGGTCCGCGCCCTGGAACGGGAGTTGCAGGCCCCGCTGTTCGTGCGCACCACCCGCACCGTCACCCTCACGGAGGCGGGCCGTGCGCTGCTGGTCGAGGCCGAGCGGATCCTGGCCCAGGTGCGCGCGGCCCGCGAGGCGGTGGCGGCCGTGCAGGGTGTGCTGCGCGGCACGCTCTCGCTGGGCACCGAGCAGTGCATCGCCGGGGTGGACGTCGCCCGGTTGCTCGCCGCGTTCCGGCGGCGCCATCCCGACGTGGAGATCCGGCTGCGGCAGGCGGGGTCGGGCGCGCTGGCCGAGGAGGTCGCCGCGGGCCGGCTGGACCTGGCGTTCGCGGTGCGCACCCAGGCGGACACCGATCAGCTGCGGTCCGTACCGCTGACCAGTGAGCCGATGACCGTGCTGTGTCATCCCTCGCATCCGCTGGCCACGGGCGGCCCGGTGACCCCCGAGGACCTGGGCGGCGAGGCGTTCGTCGACTTCCACCCCGACTGGGGGCCGCGCCGCACCACCGACGCGGTGTTCACGGAGGCGGGCGTCCAGCGGACCGTGACGCTGGAGGTCAATGACGTGCACAGCCTTCTGGAGCTGGTCCACGAAGGGCTCGGTGTCGCCGTCGTCCCGCGCCACTTCGGGCACAAGCGCGAGGCGTCCACGCTGGTCTCGCTCCCCGTCAAGTGCGACGCCGAGTACGAGACGGTCGCGATCCTGCCCCCGCACGAGGCCAGCAGCCCGGCGGCGCGGGCACTGATGAGCCTGCTCACGGCGAACCCGGCGGACACGTCGGAACCGGCGGATACATCGGACACCCCCTCGGCCGGCTGAACGGAGCGAGCGGCGCGCTGGGCGGGTTCGTTGTACGCCCGCGGGCACGATGCGCGATGGTGGACCCATGCATGCGAAGGACATCCTCATCGACGCGTACACCCGCATCCAGGAAGAAGTCCATGCCGCCGTCGACGGCCTGGGGCCGGACGACCTCAACGCCCGGCCCACCGCGGAGACCAACTCCGTCGCCTGGCTGATCTGGCACCTCACCCGAGTCCAGGACGACCACGTGGCCGACGCCTTCGGCCTGGACGAGGTATGGCTGTCACAGGACTGGGAGAAGCGCTTCGGGCTCGATCTGCCGCGCAGCGACACCGGGTACGGCCACAGCCCGGCGAAGGTCGCCAAGGTCCGGGTCGACTCGGGCGACCTGCTGACCGGGTACTACGACGCCGTGCACGAACAGACCCTCGGGGCCCTGCGGCAACTGGCCGCCAAGGACCTGGAGCGCGTCGTGGACGACGGCTGGGATCCCCCGGTCACTCTGGGCGTACGCCTCGTCAGCGTCCTGTCCGACGCACTGCAGCACGTCGGACAGGCCGCCTATGTGGGAGGGCTGCTTCAGAGCGCGGCCTCGTAGCCGGGCAGGACCACGTCGCGGATGAGGGCGTTGCGCTCGTCGAACGGGATGAACGCGCTCTTGAGGGCGTTCACCGTGACCGTGCGCAGGTCCTCGACGCTCCAGCCCGCCTCCTCGACGAGCAGGGACATCTCGCGGGTCATCGTCGTGCCCGAGACCAGCCGGTTGTCGGTGTTGAGGGTGACCCGGAAGCCCAGGTCCTTCAGGGCGGTGATCGGGTGCTCGGCGATCGAGGTGGCGGCGCCGGTCTGGAGGTTGGAGGTCGGGCACATCTCCAGCGCGACACGGCGGTCCCGCACCCAGCTCGCGAGCCGGCCGAGCTTGCCGTCGACGATGTCCTCGGTGATGCGCACACCGTGGCCGATGCGCTGGGCGCCGCACACCTGGAGGGCCTGGTGGATGCTGGGCAGACCGTGCGCCTCACCGGCGTGGATGGTGAACGGGACGCTCTCGCGGCGCAGGTGCTCGAACGCGGCCAGGTGGTCGGCGGGCGGGAAGCCGTCCTCGGCGCCGGCGATGTCGAAGCCGACGACTCCGGCGTCACGGTAGGCGACGGCCAGGTCAGCGGCCTCGCGGACGCGGTCGAACATGCGCATGCCGCAGAGCAGGGTGCCGACCCGGACCGGGGTGCCGGCGGCGGCCGCCTTGGCCATACCGGCGGCGAGGCCCTCCTGGACGGCCTCCACGACCTCGCTCATCGACAGCCCGCCCTGGGTGTTCAGCTCGGGGGCGTAGCGCACCTCGGCGTAGACGACACCGTCGGCGGCGAGGTCGAGGACGTACTCCTCGGCGACGCGCAGCAGGCCCTCGCGGGACTGCATCACGGCGAGGGTGTGCTCGAAGGTGGCTATGTAGCGGACCAGGTCACCGGAGTTCGCGGCCTCGAAGTACCAGGCGGCGAGCTCGTCGGGGTCGGTGGTGGGCAGGGTGTGGCCGACCGCGGCCGCCAGTTCGACGACGGTGGCGGGGCGCAGGCCGCCGTCGAGGTGGTCGTGCAGGACGGCCTTGGGGAGGCGGCGGATCAGTTCGGCATCTACGCGCGTAGCAGTCATGGCGGGTCTTTCCTTGGGCGGGCGGTTCGAAGCGGCGGGAGGAGGCTCAGCCGGCGGGCTGGAGAAGGTCCCAGCGGTTGCCGTACAGGTCCTGGAAGACGGCGACACTGCCGTACGGTTCGTGCCGCGGCTCTTCCAGGAAGGTCACACCGGCGGCGACCATCCGGGCGTGGTCGCGGGTGAAGTCGTCCGTGTGCAGGAAGAAGCCCACGCGCCCGCCGGTCTGGTCGCCGATCCGGCCGCGCTGGGCGTCGCTCTTGGCCCGGGCGAGGAGCAGGCCGGTGCCGTGGTTCGCGGCGCCGGTCTCGACGACGACCCACCGGGAGCCGTCGGGCCGCGGCTCGTCGGCCGCGAGCCGGAACCCCAGGGCCTCGGTGTAGAAGCGGATCGCCTCGTCGTAGTCGTCGACGACGAGGGTGACCAGGGCAATGCGTCTCATCGGGCCTTCCGGGGTACGGCGTCACGGCGTTAGCGCGTTATACGTAACACGTAGGGTACGGCATCCCGTCAAGCGGCTGAGCGGGGCGTCGGCGAGGGCAGGGCGGCCCCTCGGTGCGGCGGGGGCTCCCCGCCCGGCGTCAGTGGCCCTCTTCGCCCTGGGCGACCTCGACCGCGTGGTGGAAGCCGATGATCCCGGTCGCCGAGGCGCAGGCGGAGACGGCGGCGCACGCGATGAGCAGGGCGGCGATCCAGCGGGCGGTCCGGTGCGGTGCCCGCGGGGCCGCCAGCAGCGCGGCGACACGCTGCGGCACGGGCCCGGTGGTCGCCGCGGGGGCGAAGGACGGCCGCTCCCCCTGGGCGGCCCGGGCGGCGAGGGCGGCCCGGCCGATCGCCTGGGCGGTCAGCCGCCGGTTCCCGACCACCACGGCGGCGGCCTCGTCCGCCGCGCGTTCGGCGGCGAGCCGGATGACCGCGCCCGTGGGCCGCAGCCCGGGGTGGCAGAGCGCGGCGAGTTCGGCGACGGCGAGAAAGTAGTGGTGTCCGGCCGCGTTGTGGGCGCGCTCGTGGGCGAAGAGCGCCTCCCGCTCGGCCGGGTTGAGACTGCGCAGCATCCCGGTGGTGACCACGATGCGGTGCGGGCGTCCGGGCAGGGCGTACGCGTCCGGGCGCGGGGAGTCGATGACGCACAGGTCACCGGCGGTGGCTCGGCGGTCCGCCTCGCTCGTGGCAGCGCGGAAGGCCCGGGCCTGGTGTGCCACGGCGCGGCACACCGCCCACAGGCTCACGGCGAGCGCGCCCACGGAGAACGCCGCCGCCGGTACGACCACCAGGTTCGACGGGGTGCGCAGCGGCCGGACCAGTTCCCCGAACGCGGCGAACAGCGGCAGCTTGAGCAGCCCGGTGAGCACGAAGGCGCCCAGCGCGGTCAGGGAGCAGCACGCGAGGACGACCGCGGCGCCGGTCACCAGCCACAGCGCGGTCGCCGGGGCGAGGTGCTGGAGGGCACGGCGGCCGAGCGGAGCCGTCGCGAACGGCAGCGCGAGCGGGATGAGCAGCAGGAAGGTCACTGCTCACCGGATTCCAGCAGATCCCGCAGGACGCGCTCGTCGTCTTCGCTGAGCTGGGCGACGAAGCGGGCCAGCACGGTCTGCCGGTCACTGTCCCGGTCCAGTTCGGTGTGCATCCGGCGGGCGGTCAGGCCGTGCGCGTCCTGGACGGGGAAGTAGGCGTAGCCTCGGCCCTGGCGCCTGCGGTCGACGACGCCCTTCTCGTGCAGCCGGGACAGGATCGTCGTCACCGTCGTGCGGGCGAGACCGGTACCCAGGCTCACCTGCACCTCGCCGGGGGTCTGGGGCGCTCCCGCGGCCCACAGGGCGGCCATGACGCCGGCTTCCAGCTCGCCAGCCGGGCGACGCTCGTCCCTCGCTTCGGTCATGGGAACCTTCCTCACCCCGTTTTCGTCTACATTTCTGTAGACCGTCTACAGAATTGTAGTCCTCGCGGCTCCGGCCAGGACCGTACCGCACGTCCATTATGAAAGGGGTCCACGAACATGGGCGCAGCATCGTGCACCGCATCGCGGCGCACGCCCGACGTCCCCCGGGCGGCGGCGTGAAGCGGGCCGACACCTCGGACCTCGCCGGTTCGACGGCGCTGGGCGCCCTGGCGGCGTTCGTCCTGCTGGCGCTGACCGTGCGAGGGCGGGGCGGTTCCCCGCTGTACGGCGACTCCGACCTGCTGGCGTGGTCGGTCGGCCACCGCCCGCACCCGGTGGTCGTGGCGGCGCGGGCCGTGACGTTCACCGGCACGGGAGCCGTCCCGTATCTGCTCGCGGCCCTGGCCGGTCTGCTTGCCGGACGCACCCCGCGCCGGCGGGCCCTGTGCATGGCCGCCGCGGTCGTCTGCCTGGCCGTGGGCCAGGCACTGCGGTACGGGGTGATGAACACGGTGGCGCGCCCGCGCCCGGCCACACGGGACTGGGTCACCCAGGCGTCAGGCTGGTCCTTCCCCTCGGGGCACACGACGACGGCCGCGATCACGGCGGGCCTGCTGGCCCTCGCGATCCTGGCCCGCGCCCCACGAGCCAGAACGGCACTCCTGGCGACCGTTCTCACCTGGGGCATACTCGTCGGCCTCACCCGGGTGTATCTGGGCGTCCACTGGTTCTCCGACGTCCTGGGCGGCTGGCTGTTCGCCGTGTGCTGGCTGAGCCTGTGCGTCTACGCCGCCGCGCGGTTCGCCCCGCGCGCCCTCACCGGCACGGCGGATCCGGTCTCGCCCTCGACACCCTGAGGCCTCACCCCCGTGGACGCAGCGCGTCGAGGCCGGTGACGTCATCACCCACGACCGGATCTGGGCGCAGTACGGCCATCGACCGCTCAGGATCACTCGGCGTCCCGAAGGTGGAAGACGGCGCCGCCCGCCGGCCGCAACGCGCCGAGACCGATGCGGCCGACAGGCAGGCCCCCCGTTTCCAGATGCGCGTCCGCGGTGATCGCCTGTGAGGGGGTGAGCTCGTACGTGGACGATGCGCACACCGTTCGACCTTGCGCACGCACTCTTGGGGAGCGCTCTACGGATAGGTGTAGGTGTTCAGGGTGTTCACGGCGGAGGCCGGGTTCCCGAGGTCGTAGCGGTCGACCGCGAGGTAGTTGGGCTTCTTGCGGGCGGCGGGCCGGCAGAACCGCTGGGCGCGGTCGGTCAGCTTGGTGTTGTCGGTCTGGGCCGTGGACGTGATCGTCGCGTCACGGAAGTGGTTCATGACGAACAGCGGGCGGAAGCCCGGTTCGGTGCGGGTGAGAGGGATGGTGGTGTTGGCGTCGTACCAGCGGCTGTAGCAGGACCAGTCGGAGGATCCGATACCCGAGCCCATGGACCAGTAGTTCTCCACCGTCCAGTCCTTCTGGTACATCACGCCGAAGCTGTCGCGGGTGAGTCCGGCGGCCTCGTCGGAGGAGCGGCTGTGGTCGGTGAAGATCAGCAGCCGGTGGTTCGCCGCGATCAGATCGGCCATCTTCGGCCAGCCGTTCTGCCGTACACCGGTCTGGTCCGGCCGGTAGAGGACGTCCGACAGGCCGTTCACCCGGGCCAGTTCGCTGCGCAGCACGCCCGGGTCGACGTAGTCCTCCAGGAAGACGGTGATGAACTGATCGGGGTGCGCCTTGAGGAAGTCCACGATGCGCTGGACGTCCACCCACAGTGCGACCGGCCTGCTGACCAGGGTGCAGCTGTCGTGACAGAGGATGGCACCGTCCGGCGTCTGATGTATGTCCAGCATGAACCCGCGTACGCCGTCGGAGAGTTGCTGGTTGATACCGCGGGTCTGGTTGGGCACCAGGTTCACGAAGGGCGGGGCGAAGCCGCCGTCGACGCCGTTGGCGTACGCGTTGTGCGCGGTGAGGAACGTGACCTGGTCCAGGGTGCGCTGGTCCGGGGACGGCATGGGGCCGGTGGGAGACGTGACCGGGGTGAGGTACCAGGAGGCCAGGCCGCCCGAGGACCCGATGGCCAGCTGAGCGGGGTAGTTGGCGCCGGAGGGCTTGGCGGCGACCGTCAGGTAGCGCTCGGTCCCGGGGGCCTTGAGCGTGTACTGGTCGCCGCCGGCCGGCGCGATCTCCCAGGCCGCGTCGGCGCTCGTACAGGCGACCGTACGGGCCTGGTCACCGGAGCGGCCGAGGCAACTGCCCGCGGTGTCGACGCTTTCGAGGACGTACGAGGATCCGGCGGCCTTGAGGTTCCACTGCTGGTGGTCCTCGTTGCCCTTGGGGTTGTGCTGTTCGACGGCTCCCCCGTTGTCGGCCGCGTCGAGCCCTGTCGTGGCGCTCTGCACGTAGTAGGCACCGGCGGCGGGGACCGCGGCGGCCGCATGGGACGGGGGCGCCACAACCGCGGCGGTCAGCGCGATGGCCGCCGCGAGCAGGGCGTGGGGGGTTCGCATGGCAGAGCCCTTCGTTCGACGAGGCTAAGTCAGGTTCATGACAGCAGCCACGGCGGTCGGGCGCCGACAGGGAAGGTTGCCGTCGGGTGAAGCTCCGCGAACCCGGGCACGGCCGCTCCCGGGCAAGGGCGCAGCGGGGCGGCCCTTGCGCGCACGCGCCGGTCCGGCCGGGCACGGCGTGGGGGCGGCCGCGGTGGGGGGTTGCGGAGGCACACTCAACCGCGTTGATGTACGCCAGTCAAGGGTTTAGACCAGTTGACCGAAGGGCGGGCCCTGCCGGTCCCCTCGTCCGTAGGACCGCTGACGGAGAATGCCTCTCATGACCACCGCAGCGCACCCGCTCGTCGTCCGCGCCCGTCAGCTGGCCACCGGTCTCCTCGGACCACAGGCGGAGCGGGTCGACCAGGAGGGTGTGCCCGCGAGCCATGTCAAGGCGCTCAAGGGCTCGGGGCTACTCGGGGTGAACGCGCCGACGGAGTACGGCGGGGCCGCTGCGCCCCCCGCGGTGGCCCGGGACACCGCGGAGATCCTGGCCGGCGCCTGCTGTTCGACATGGTTCGTGCTGACGCAGCACTACACGCCGGTCAAACTGCTGGCGTCGACGGAACTGCCCGTGCGCGAGCGCCTGCTCGGCCCACTGGCCAGGGGCGAGTTGCTGTCCGGGATCGCCTACGCCCACGTCCGCGCCTTCCCCCGGGTCCCGGTGCGGGCCACATCCGAGCGAGGCGGCTGGCGCTTCGACGGGACCGTGCCGTGGTACACGGGGTGGACGCTGAACGACGTGATGCTGCTCGCGGGTGTCTCCGAGGCGGGCGAGGTGGTCTTCGCCTTCACCGAGGCGCGAGAGCAGCCCGGGCTGCGCCCCACGGCACCGATGCGGCTCGCCGCGCTCACCGCCGCGCACACGGTCTCACTGGAACTGAACGGCCTGTGGCTGCCCCGGGATTCGATCGTGCTGCGCACCCCGCAGACGAAGTTCGCCCAGGTGGACCGGCCCCGGAACACCAACGCCTCCCCGGCTGTCTTCGGGGTGGCGTACGCGGCGCTCGATCTGCTGGAGGCCAACCCGGAGGCGAAGGAGACGGCAGGTTCGCTGCGGAACCGTCTCGACGAGGCACGGCGGGAGGCCTACGCCCTGTGGGACCACCCTGTGCCGCACGAACGCATCGAGGAACGGCTCGCGTGGAAGCTGCGGGCCCACGATCTGCTGCGGACCACGACGACCGCCGCGCTCGTCGCCGGCGGCGGCCGGTCCATGGCCCTGGGCAGCCGGGCCCAGCGGCTGGCGAGGGAGGCGATGTTCCTGCTCGTGCAGGGACAGACGGCCGAGGTGCGCCATGCCCACCTCGGCCATCTCTCCGAACTTCCCTGACCCCTCCGGCTCGTCCGGCTCCCGGAGTTGGGCGCTCCGCTCAGCCCGCCGCAGCCAGCAGCGGGGTGGGGCCGAGAACCGCCGAGAACTGGTCGACCACCTGGGTCAGCGCCTCCGCCACGCCTGGCGCGACGGTGAGGGAACCGTCCTCGTGCACGGTGATGTCCTTGTCCAGGGTGAACCAGCCCTGCACTATGTGCGCCGCGCCCATGGAGTTAAGGACAGGGCGGAGGGCGTAGTCGATGGCCAGCACATGCGCGGTGCTTCCGCCGGTGGCGAGCGGCAGCACGGTCTTGCCCGTGAGGGCGTACTGCGGAAGCAGATCGAGCAGCGCCTTGAGGACGCCGGAGTACGACGCCTTGTAGACGGGGGTGCCGACGACGACCCCGTCGGCGCGGGCGAACAGCTCGGTGGCCTCGGCGATGGCCGGATGCCGGAAGTCCGTGCCGAGCAGGGCCTCCGCGGGGATCGTACGGACGTCGAGCGGCACCACCTGGTGCCCCTGTGCGATCAGGCGCTGGTCGAGGTGGCGCAGCAGGCGGTTGGTGCGGGAGGAGGCGGAGGGGCTGCCGGAGACGGACAGAACGGTGGCCATGCGGTCCTCTTTCGGGAGGAAGGGAGGGAGCGGGGCGGTCAGACGTGGGCCGGGACGGATTCAGCCGAGGGCGAGGCCGATGCCGGTGCCCGTTCCGGTGTCACCGCCGCTGTTTCGCTTCCCTCGCACCCGCTGAAGTCGCGTACCCGGTAGATGAGTTGCAGGGGCGTACGGGACATGCGGAACTCCAGTTGCGGACTGACGGACCACCGAATGCGGAATGCGCGGGAAGGCAGCAACACGACTGCGCCACCATGGCGATGCGCTGAATTCGGGGGACCGGAATGCGAGCACACATGCGCAAGGGCGTCACAGACTGCGTGCGTCACATACGGCTCGACGAGCGGACGTGTGCCGGGAGAACGCGGCGGACCGGAAGGCGATCAGGCCGCGGTGCAACAGGAGGCGCTGGAAACACGCGCGAGGTCGACATGGCGTCGCCGCGTGAGGTCCAGTCGCATCGTCATGTCGTCGATCGTGGCAGCCGCCGACTCGGACCGTCAAGGAAATCCCGGGCGTTCTCGTATCGCGGACCGAGGGCGCCCCGCTCCCGGTGGCCGTGTGCGGTCAGTCGTCGTCCCGCGTCGGGACCACCACGAGGAACGCGTCCGACTTCAGATCCATGACGACCTTCGCGGGCTCACCCTCGGCACGGCGCGCCGCCGCGAACTCCTCAGCCGGCCACGCTCCGCGCGGAGCACCTGCGGGAAACCGCTCCAACACCTTCGCGCCCATAGCGGCAGCCACCTCCAGCGTCGGCCGACACCGGCCGTCGACTCTACCCAGCACTTCTCCTCACTGTTCGCCTGCCCTCGATCGAAGCCGGCATGTCCGCCTGACGGAAACCAGTTTCCTGGCGGCCGCCGGCCCGGGCCCCGGACGCCGAGGGCGGCCTCTCCCCTCCCCCGATGACCTCGCGGTACTCCCCCGGCGCATCCGGCATACCCTCGAACGAGGGAGGCATCAGCGAAGGACTTGGACGACGGGGGACCGAGGAACCAGGATTGAGGATCAAGGGTCGAGGACTGAGGAACGATGAACGGCGATGAGGCCGGACCGGGGCTGAGCTGCCTCGTGACCGGCGCCACGGGATACATCGGCGGCCGGCTCGTGCCGGAACTGCTCGCCGCAGGGCACCGCGTACGCTGCCTGGCCCGCTCGCCCGGCAAACTGCGCGACCACCCCTGGTCGGGCGAGGTCGAGGTGGTGGCCGGAGACGTCACCCGGGCGGAGTCGGTCGTGGCGGCCATGCGCGGTATCGACGTCGCGTACTACCTGGTGCACGCGCTCGGCACGGGCGGCGACTTCGAGGACACGGACCGCACGGCCGCACGGATCTTCGGGGAGCGGGCCCGGGCCGCGGGCGTACGGCGCATCGTCTACCTCGGCGGCCTGACACCCGCGGGCGTCCCGGAACGTCAGCTGTCCCCGCATCTGCGCTCGCGGTCCGAAGTGGGCCGCATCCTGCTGGACTCGGGGGTCCCGACCACCGTGCTGCGGGCCGCCGTGATCATCGGCTCGGGCTCGGCCTCCTTCGAGATGCTGCGCTATCTCACCGAGCGTCTGCCCGCGATGATCACCCCGCGCTGGGTGCGCACCCGGATCCAGCCCATCGCGGTGCGGGACGTGCTGCGTCTGCTGGTGGGCAGCGCGCGGATGCCCGACGACGTCAACCGCGCCTTCGACATCGGGGGTCCGGACGTGCTGACGTACCGGGAGATGATGGTCCGGTACGCGGCGATCGCGGGTCTTCCGCCCCGGGTCATCGTGCCCGTCCCGGTGCTCACCCCCGGCCTGTCCAGTCTCTGGGTCGGACTGGTGACACCCGTGCCCGGGTCCATCGCCCGGCCGCTCACCGAGTCGCTGCGCCACGAGGTGGTCTGCGGTGAGCACGACATCGACCGCTATGTGCCTCCCCCGCCGGGGCATCCGATCGGCTTCGACGAGGCGGTCCGGCTGGCTCTGCAGCGGGTCCGCGACGCCCAGGTCACGACCCGTTGGTCGTCCGCGTCGCCACCCGGCGCGCCGAGCGACCCGCTGCCCACCGATCCCGACTGGGCCGGCGGCAGCCTCTACACGGATCGCCGGGAACTCACGGTCGACGCCTCCCGCGCGGCTTTGTGGCGGGTCGTCGAGGGCATCGGCGGTGACAACGGCTGGTACTCCTTCCCCCTCGCCTGGGCGGCACGGGGCTGGCTGGACCGGGTGGTCGGCGGGGTGGGGCTGCGCCGGGGCCGCCGCGACGCCGAGCGGCTGCGGGCCGGCGACTCGCTGGACTTCTGGCGGGTCGAGGAGATCGAGCCGGGGCATCTGCTGCGGCTGCGGGCCGAGATGCGGCTGCCGGGGCTGGCCTGGCTGGAGATGTACGTCGAGCGGGACGAGCAGGGCCGTACGCGATACCGGCAGCGGGCCCTGTTCCATCCGCACGGGCTCCTCGGGCACGCCTACTGGTGGAGCGTCTCCCCCTTCCACGCCGTCGTCTTCGGCGGCATGGCCCGCAACATCGCGAGGGCCGCGGCCCGGGCCCCCGCCGCCGAGGACGGCGCCCCCACCCGCTGACACCCGCGTCGACCGGGCTCTCCCGGAAGCAGACCACAGCCCACCCTCTCGCGTTCCGGAGTGCGCGCCATGAACGTCTCGGTCGTCCTGTTCACCTCGGATCTGCGCCTGTACGACCATCCCCCGCTGCGGGCCGCCCTCGACGACGCCCGGCAGGTGGTGCCCCTGTTCGTGCGCGACCCGGCCGTGGCCGCCGCGGGGTTCGCCGCGCCGAACCGGCTGGCGTTCCTCGCCGACTGTCTGCGGGACCTCGACGCGGGTCTACGGGCCCGGGGCGGCCGTCTCGTCGTCCGTTCGGGGGACGTCGTCGACGAGGTGTGCCGGGTGGCGGCCGCGACGGACGCCGACGTGGTGCACATGGCGGCCGATGCCAGCGCCTACGCCCACCGGCGCGAGGCGCGGCTGCGCCGGGCCCTGGAGGCGGCGGGGCGGCGGCTGCACGTCCATGACGCCGTGACCACCGCCGTGCCGCCGGGCGAGGTCACCCCGGCCGCCTCGGACCACTTCGCCGTCTTCACGCCGTACTTCCGGCGGTGGTCCGGGCGGCGGTTGCGCGACACCCTGGGTGCGCCCCGCACGGTCGGGGTGCCGGGCGACGTCGGGTCCGAGGAACTCCCCGTGCGGGCAGAGCTTCCGGCGCTCTCCCCGGGGCTCGCCCCGGGCGGCGAGAGCGAGGGCAGAAAGCGGCTCGCGGCCTGGCTGCGCGGCGGTGTGAACGCATACGAGGACCGCCATGACGACCTGGCGGGCGATGCCACGTCGCGGCTCTCGCCGCATCTGCACTTCGGCACGCTCTCCCCCGTCGAACTCGTCCACCGGGCCCGGCAGGCCGGCGGCCCGGGCGCCGACGCCTTCGTACGGCAGCTGGCGTGGCGGGACTTCCACCGTCAGGTGCTGGCGGCGCGGCCGGACGCGGCCACCCGCGACTACCGCACGAGGCACGACCGCTGGCGTTCCGGGCGCGCGGCACGCGCGGACGTGGAAGCGTGGCGGGAGGGCCGCACCGGTTACCCGGTGATCGACGCGGCGATGCGCCAGTTGCTGCACGAGGGGTGGATGCACAGCCGCGCCCGGCTGCTGACCGCGAGCTTCCTCACCAAGACCCTGTACGTGGACTGGCGGGTCGGCGCCCGTCACTTCCTGGAGCTGCTGGTCGACGGCGACCTCGCCAACAACCAGCTGAACTGGCAGTGGGTGGCCGGAACCGGCACGGACACCCGGCCCAACCGGGTCCTCAATCCGATCGCCCAGGCCAAGCGCCATGACCCGGACGGGGCATACGTACGCCGCTGGGTGCCCGAACTCGCCGGGCTCGACGCGCCCCTGGTGCACGAGCCGTGGAAGCTGCGGGGCCCGGAGCGCGCCGCCTACGACGCCTACCCGGACCCGATCGTGGACCTCGCCGAAGGCCTGGCCCGCTTCAAGCGGGGTCGCGGACACGGCTGAACAGCCCCGCCAGACCGGAACGACCGACCCGGCGGACCCGAACGAGCCGCCGCCCGGCGGCATCTGACGACCGACCGGGCCAGCACGCGAAAAGCCCGTCGCACCCCGGGCCGGGTCTCCTTCGACCGGGTGACAGCATGGCCTTTCGTGTGCGGGTCAGGGAATGGGTGACAGACGGGTCCGCCACCCGGCGCCCGCACCAGCGGGCCGGGCGACGGTACGCACGGTCGCGCGCGACGCGGCTCGGAGGGAAGGGCAGTGGTGGAAGGGCAGGCGTCGGTATCCCCCAGGAGACGGCCACGGCTGCGGCGGGTCGGCGCGCCCGCCTGCCCGGACTCCCCGGTCGTTCCCCAGCATGCGTTCACCCGGGCCGGCCGCTCGTGGCCGGTGCTCTGGACGGCCCTGCGGCGCACGCCGGTGGCGATGTGGCGGGACGATGTGTCGGACTGGGCGGCGGCCCTGACGTACTACGCCATCCTCGCCCTGCTGCCCACGTTCCTCATGACGTTCTCCCTGATCGGGGCGGTCAGCCCGCATCTCACGGACGCACTGATCATGCGGGTCACGGCCTGGGCCCCGGCCGAGGCGGGGACGGCCCTGCACAGTACGCTGCGCCGCCTGGCCGGGGAGCGGTCCGCCGCGCTGACCGTGGCCATCGGTGGCGGGGCGAGCGCGCTGTGGTCGGCCTCCAGCTATCTGGCGGTCTTCCGGCGCGCGCTGCACGACCAGCACGGTGTCGCGGACAACCGCCCCGCCCTGCGCAGGGCGCACCGGATCCTGCTCACGGCCCTGACGCTGCTGCCCCTGCTGTTCGGCAGCGCGCTGCTGCTCGTCCTGAGCGGCTCGCTGGTGCGGGCGCTGGGGCGGTGGGCGGGGCTCGGCGAGGCGACCGAGACCGTCTGGGTCCTGCTGCGCTGGCCCGCCCTGATGGCCCTGGTGGCGCTGCTGGTGCTGGTCCTCTTCCGGACCGGGCCGCCGCAGGCCCGCACCCTGCGCCACGCGGTGCCGGGCGGGGTGCTGGCCGCGGCTCTGTGGCTGGCCGCCTCGGTGTCGTTCACGGCGTACGCCGACGGGCTCGGCGCCTACAGCAGGCTCTACGGGTCCCTCGCGGGCGTGGTCGTCTTCCTCGTGTGGCTGTGGATGTCCCATCTGTCGCTGCTGGCGGGATCCCAGTTCACGGCCGAACTGACGCGTGCCGAGCGCGAGCGCTGACGCGGCCGTATCTACACATAAAGAAAAAATAAGAGCACAATATGCATACGCAGCCCTTCACCGCATACCGCACCAGACGCGGTCATGCCTGCGAAGTGGAAGGAGACGAGTGATGGCTGACGTCTCGCACACCAGAGGGGACATGACGACCCACCCCGACGTCCATGAGATGCGGGCCCGCTACGCCCGCGTACTGGGCGGCCGCGATGTGGCGCTCATGGACGGACCGGTGTTCCTGCTCGGTCTGTACTGCGCCGCGTCCCCGTGGATAGTCCACTACACGACGAGCCAGCCCCCCTTGGTGACGCACAACCTCATCATGGGGATAGCGATCGGTCTGCTGGCTCTCGGGTTCACCGTCATGCCGGAGCGTATGTACGGTCTGAGCTGGGCCATGTGCGCCCTGGGTGTCTGGATGATCATCTCGCCGTGGATCGTCGGCACGGCCCCGGACACCGGAGTCGTGGTGAACAACATCGTCATCGGCGCCCTCGCCGTGGTGCTGGGCATGCTGTGCATGGGCGCGACGGCAAAGGCCACTCGACGCCCGTAGCCGTATCCGCCCGCCATCGGGCACACGACAGGCACGTGGGCCGGTCCGCGGCAGCGCACCGGCCCACGTCCCGAGCGAGGACTACGCGCTCGCGGGTTCCGCCTCCGGGTCCGTGAGGTACTCCTCCACGATCTCCTTCGGCCCGAACGGCCAGACCTTCTCCAGCCGCGCCCAGACCAGGAACGCCACACAGCCGAGCACCAGCCAGCCCAGTGACCACTCGATGGGGTGGCGGCCCGGGGAGTTCTTGTCCGCGTAGCCGTAGATGACCAGCCAGCCGACGAGGGCCACGAGGCTCGGCACGGGGTACAGCCACATCCGGTACGGGCGGCGCAACCCCGGCTGCCGGCTGCGCAGTACCGTCACGGCCGCGATCTGGGCCAGCGCCTGGACGAGCACCATCACCGTGGTCAGCAGCTGGATCAGGGTGGCCAGGTCCGTGTGACGGCCGATCAGGAAGCCGATCGCCGTGACCACGCCCATGGTGGCCAGGCCCAGCACGGGGAAGCGGTGTTGGGGGTGCAGCTTGGCGTAGGGGCGGAAGAAGACCCGGTCGCGGGCCGCGTCGTAGGGCACCCGGGAGCCGCCCAGCAGGCCCGTGAACACGGACGCGAACGCCGTGATCAGGATGAGGACCGTGACCGTGTCCGCCGCGCCCTTGCCCCAGGTCTTCTCCAGCACCGCCGACGCCACCGAGGTGGAGGCGATGTCGTTCGGGTCGGTCATGCGGTGCCAGTCGACGACGCCGAGCGTGCCGATCTGCAGCAGCAGATAGATGGCCATGATGCCGAGGATGGAGTAGATGATCGAGCGCGGCAGCATACGGCCCGGGTCCTTGATCTCCGCGCCCATGTAGGCGGTGGTGTTGTAGCCCAGGTAGTCGTAGATGCCGATGGTCAGGCCCCCCGCGAACCCGAGCCAGAAGTGACCGCCCGTCAGCTCGAAGGCGTGCGAGGGGTAGGTGAAGGCCAGGTGGGGGCTGAAGTCGGAGGCCGCGGCGACGATCACCAGCAGTACGGAGGCGATCATGACGGCCCACATCACCGCCGTGATGCGGGCGATGTTCTCGATGCCCCGCCACAGCAGCAGGAGCACGAGCACGATCACGCCGAGCCCGATCAGATCACCGGTGGTCTGGCCGAGATGCGGCGCCAGATAGCCCAGATACTGCACGAAGCCCACCACACCGGTGGACATGATCAGCGGGATGAACAGCATCGCGGTCCACACGAACAGGAACGGCATCAGCCGGCCCGTGCGGTACTGGAAGGCCTGGCGCAGATAGACATAGCTGCCGCCGGAGCCGGGCATCGCCGCGCCCAGTTCGGCCCAGACGAGCCCGTCGGCGAGCGCCAGCAGGGCGCCCGCGACAAAGCCGATGACCGCCTGCGGTCCGCCGAACGCGGCGACCATCAGCGGGATGGTGACGAACGGCCCGATGCCGCACATCTGGCTCATGTTGATCGCGGTCGCCTGGAACAGGCCGACTCGGCGGACGAAACCGCCCTCTGGGGGCGGGCTACCGGACACGGGACCTCCTGAAAGCGGGACTCGGGGAGTGGGACGCACGGACTGCGGACCGACCGCGCGGAGCGGCCCGCGGATCAAGGGCGGCGGGTGTCCGGCCGGCGCTGGGCTCCCCTTGACTCGCCCGGCGACGCTGACTGGCGGATATAGTTAAGGAGTCTTACTAGAGGCGTCAAGAGCCCGTCATGAATGCGTGAGAATGGTGCGATGCCCGCCAGCGACGCCGTAGATCAGCCGGATCAGCCCTGGAACCGCCGACGGCTGCGCAGCACCAACGAGCGGCTGCTCCTGGACCGGCTGCGCGCCGCCGGCTCCGCCTCGCGCGCCCAGCTCGCCCGGGAGACGGGCCTGTCGAAGCCGACGGTCTCCAGTGCGCTTGCCGCGCTGGAGGAGGCGGGACTGGTCCGCGAGGCCGGTACGCACACACCCGAGCGCGGCCGGATGGCCGTGCTGTACGCGCCGGATCCGTCCGCCGGGTACGCGCTCGGCATCGACATCGGCCGCGGCTGGCTGCGGATCGCGGTCGCCGACCTCGCCGGCGAGGTGGTGGCCCGGTCGGACGTGCGCAACCGGGCCCGGACCTCGGGGGCGCTGGCCGACCTGGTCGTCGGCACCGCCCGGCAGGTGATCGCCGGCTCCGGGACCCGGATCGAGGAGGTCGCGCACGCCGTGGTCGGGACGCCGGGCGTGTACGACGAGGAGCGGCGGCGGGTGCGGTACGCGATGCATCTGCCGGGCTGGGGGCGAGCCGGACTGTTCGACCGGATGCGCGAGGAACTCGGCATCCCCCTGGAGGTCCACAACGACGCGAACCTGGCCGCGCTCGGCGAGTACTCCTACGGCGTCGGCACGGGCAGCCGGCTGTTCGCGTACATCCTGATCGGGACCGGCCTCGGCATGGGAGTCGTCAGCGAGGGACGGCTGTTCACCGGTGCGCACGGCGGGGCCGGGGAGATCGGGTTCCTGCCGTGGCCGGGGCGGCAGAAGCCCCAGACTCTGGAGGACGCGGTGTCGGGCGTGGCCGTCGTCGAGTCGGCGCGGGCGTTCGGGATGACCGGACAGCTCACCGCGAAGGCGGTCTTCGACGCGGCCCGGGAGGGTCACCCCGCCGCGACCAGGGCGGTGGAGCTGGAGGGCGAGCGCATCGCGCACACCGTGGCGGCCGCCGCGGCCGTGCTCGACCCCGACCTGGTGGTGCTCGGCGGCGGGGTGGGCCACAGCGTCGATCTGCTGCTGCGCCCCGTGCGCGAGACGCTGCGCGCGCTCACCCCGCTCCGCCCGAAGATCGTGCCGAGCCGGCTCGGCGAGGACGCCGTGCTGCTGGGGGCGCTGGCGACCGCTCTGGGCACTGCACGGGACGTGGTGTTCGAGCGCCGGTCGACGGGGTCCTGAGCAACTCCCCCATCCGCAACGGCGATTGACAGCGTGCACTCCGCGCCCTAGCGTGTGGCGGCGTTAGTAAAGTTTCCTAACTTTACGAAGAGGCTGGAGGACCCCGTGTTCCACCGCCCCGCCACCCCACCGCGCCCCGGCACCGCACCTCGTCCCGGCGCCGTACGTCGTCTCGCCCCGGCCGTCGTCGCCCTGGGTCTGCTGGGCACACTGACGACCAGTGCGTGGGCCGGCCCGCACACCGAGCGCGCCGCCTCGCATCCCCGGGTCACCCGGATCTCCTCCGCGCCCGGCAGCGCGACCGCGCTGTCCGGGTACACCATCCAGTCGACGGCCAAGGTCGCGGACCCGCCGGACGCGGTCTCCTCCCCCGGCTATTCGGCGACCGGCTGGTACCCGGCCGGCTCCCGCTCCACGGTCCTCGCCGCGCTGCTCGCGGACGGCGTGTACGCCGACCCGTTCTACTCCACCGACCAGCAGAAGATCCCGAAGGCCGACTTCCAGGTCCCCTGGTGGTACCGCTCGGACTTCACGGTCGCCGATCCGTCCGAGCGCACCTATCTGGACTTCAGCGGGGTGGTCTCGGCCGCGGACGTGTATGTCAACGGGCGTCAGGTCGCGCAGGCCGCGGATGTGACGGGCGCGTACACCCACCACGAGCTGGATGTGACCTCGCTGGTCCGGGAGGGCACCAACACGGTGGCCTTCCGCATCCGGCCCAACGACCCCGACAAGAACCTGACCATGGGCTGGATCGACTGGCTCCAGCCCCCGCCCGACCAGAACATGGGCATCGTCCGCGACGTACTGGTGCGCCGCGGCGGACCGGTCGCAGTGCGCGACGTCCATGTCCTCACCCGGCTCGACGTGCCCTCGCTCGCCGCCGCGGACCTGACGGTCAAGGCGCTGGCCCGCAACGACTCGGACGCCCCGGTCACCGCCCGGCTCACCGGGAGCGTCGGCTCGGTCTCCTTCGCCAGGGACGTACCGCTCGCCGCGCACGAGTCGAAGACGGTCACGTTCACCCCGTCCGACGCACCCGGCCTGCATCTGACCTCGCCGAAGGTGTGGTGGCCCGCCGGCATGGGCGGCCAGCCGCTGTACGCGCTGGACCTCACCGCGTCCGTCTCGGGCACCCCCTCGGACACCGCCCATGAGACCTTCGGCATCCGGGACGTGAAGGCGCCGCTGAACTCCGACGGAGCACGGCAGTACAGCATCAACGGCCGCAGGCTGCTCATCAAGGGCGGCGGCTGGTCGCCGGACGAGTTCCTGCGCTGGGACCGCACCTATGTCGAGGACCGCCTCAAGTACGCCCTCGATCTGGGGCTCAACACGATCCGTCTCGAAGGGCACATCGAACCCGACGAGTTCTTCGACCTCGCGGACCGCTACGGCATCCTCACGCTGCCCGGCTGGGAGTGCTGCGACAAGTGGGAGGGCAACGTCAACGGCGGCGAGCCGGGCGAGAAGTGGACCGCCGCCGACTATCCGGTCGCCAAGGCGTCGATGGCCGCCGAGGCCGCCCGGCTGCGCGACCACCCGAGTGTCGTCTCGTTCCTCATCGGCAGCGACTTCGCCCCCGACGCCACCATCGAGAAGAACTACCTGGACGCCCTGAAGGCCGCCGACTGGCCCGATCCGGTGGTCTCGGCCGCCTCGGACAACTCCTCGCCGCAGCTGGGCAGTTCCGGAATGAAAATGACGGGACCCTACGACTGGATCCCGCCGGACTACTGGTACGCCAAGCGCGAGGGCGGCGCCACGGGCCTCAACTCCGAGACGAGCGCGGGCCCCGACATCCCGACCCTCGACACCCTGCGCCGCATGATGAGCCCGGCGGAGCTGGACACCCTCTGGAAGGACGCGAGCGCCGAGCAGTACCACCGCTCCCCGTCCTCGACCTTCAGCACGCTCAAGCTCTACGACGACGCGCTCGCCGGACGGTACGGCCCGCCGACCGGCCTCACGGACTACGTACGCAAGGCGCAGCTCGCGCAGTACGAGAACGTACGGGCGCAGTACGAGGCGTACGAGCGCAACTCCACCGACTCGGCCAAGCCGTCGACCGGCGTGATCTACTGGATGTTCAACAGCGGCTGGACCTCGCTGCACTGGCAGCTGATGGACCGTTATCTCGACCAGGGCGGGGCCTACTTCGGGGCCAAGAAGGCCAATGAGCCACTGCATGTCCAGTACGGGTACGACAACCGCTCGGTCGTGGTGGTGAACAACCGGCACGCGTCCGTGTCCGGGCTGACCGCCCGGGTCACCCTGTTCACCCCGGACGGCACGCAGAAGTACGACCGGACGGCGAGCGGAGTGAGCGTCGCGGGGGACGGCGCGCACACCACCGCGCTCACCCTGCCCTCGTCGGTGAGCGGCCTGACGACCACCTACCTGGCCCGGCTGGTGCTGACCGACTCGACGGGCCGGGAGGTCAGCCGCAATGTCTACTGGCTGTCCACCAAGCCCGACACGCTCGACTGGGCCCACACGGACTGGTACTACACGCCGACGACGAGCTACGCCGATCTGACGGGACTCAGTTCGATGGCGCAGGTGCCGGTGACGGCCACGGCGTCCACGAGCACGAGCCCGGACGGCACCTCGACGACCACGGTGACCCTGCGCAACACGGGAACGGGCAGGACGCCCGCGCTGCTCACGGACGCGCACCTGGTGGACTCGGCGGGCAGGCCCGTGCTGCCGGTCCGCTGGTCGGACAACGACGTGAGCCTGTGGCCGGGCGAGTCGGCGACGCTGACCGCCACCTGGCGGACGGCCGATCTGCACGCCTCGGCGCCCCGCGTGCGCGTCTCGGGCTGGAACGCCCCGGAGCGGACCGTGCCGGCCGTGTGACCCGGGAGTGGAAAGCGGAAAAGGGGTGGGCCCGCGGGCCCACCCCTCACCGACGGGTCAGCTCACATTGAGCGCCGTGTCGTCGATGACGAACGACGTCTGGAGG
Organism: Streptomyces sp. NPDC002573; assembly: GCF_042889625.1. Taxonomy (NCBI): domain Bacteria; kingdom Bacillati; phylum Actinomycetota; class Actinomycetes; order Kitasatosporales; family Streptomycetaceae; genus Streptomyces; species Streptomyces sp. NPDC002573. The sequence goes on from NZ_JBIARC010000049.1 coordinate 26,711, forward strand.
CTGGAGCCCTCGGTGCCGGTGAACTTGAGAGTCACGGTCTGCCCGGCGTAGCTCGCGAGGTTGACGCTGCGCTGGGTGTAGCCGCTGCCGGCGTTGAGGTTGGAGTACGTCACCGGGGTGCCCAGCACGGTCCCGGAGCTGTTGAGGACCTGGAGCTTCAGCGTGTCGTACGCCGTGCCGGTGGTGGTCTCCGCCGTGTCGATGTGCAGATAGAAGCTGAACGTGGCGGAGGTGCAGCCGGAGGGGATGGTCACCGACTGGGACAGGGTGTCGGTGTGCGCGGAGCCGTAGCCGTCCAGCCAGGCGTAGTACGAGCCCGTACGGGGCGACTCACTGCTGGAGTTGGTGATGACGCCGCTGCTGGCGCTCCAGGTGGTGGCGCCGGACTCGAAGCCGTTGTTGCCGAGGAGCTGGGCGGCGGTGCAGGTGCCGGTGCCGCCGCCCCCGCCGCCGCCCCCGGTGCTGCCGCTCCCGCCCGCGAGCCATGCGGTGGCGTTGAGGGCCAGGGCCGCGTTGGTGGCGCCGGAGTCGTTCCAGCCGTCGTAGAGCGTGTTGCCGGACTGGCCGGTCCCGTCGTCGATCGGCGAGCTGTCACCCCAGAAGGCGACGCGGCCGCTGCCGAAGGTGCTGGTCAGGAAGAAGGCACCGGTGTTGCCGGAGTAACCGCTGCGGTAGACCAGGCCCTTGACGGAGGAGTTGTCGGAGGGCTTGAGCGTGGCGGTGGTGCCGTTGGCGATGAGGCTCTTGGTGACGGTGCCGAAGGAACCGTGCAGCACCGGGTCGGTGCTGTCGCTGATGGCCGCCGGGTAACCGGAGGCGATGTTCAGCGAGTCGATGGAGAAGCCGAACGGGTCGGTGGAGTCGACGCTGTTGTTGGTCATCAGGTCGTTCAGGATCTTGACCGCGTCGGCGCCGTCGTTGTTGCGGTCGGAGCCGGTGTGGTCGGAGATCATGAACAGTCCGCCGCCGTTCTTGACGAAGTTCATGATGGCCGTCTTCTCGGCCGTCGTGAACAGCGTGTTGGGCTCCGGCAGAACGAGCGTGTCGAAGTTCGACAGGTCGGTCGAGGACGAGCCGCCGTAGCTCAGGCTGGAGCCCGAGGGCAGCGTCTTCAGGCTGTAGTCGCCCGTCTTCTGCAGGGCGACGCCCCAGGACGAGAGGGCGCCGGTCCAGTCCGTCTCGACGGACGGGGAGGAGTCCTGACCGAGGGGGTCGGGCTGGCTGGTGGAGATGATCCAGTCGGCGTTTCCGGCCGTCTCCGCGTGAGCGTTGTCGAACAGGACGCGGTGCGGGGTGGCGGCGTGGGCCGGTGTGGCCGCCGTGGTCGCCTGGACGGCGGCGCCCGTGGTGAGCAGGCCGAACACGGCGAGGGCCGTGGTGAGTCTGTGGCGGGCCTTGGTGGATCGGAGCATCCGGCAGACCTCCGTGAGGTGAGGGGAGTTGGGGAGTGTGGGGAGTGGGGCGAACTCGGGCGGAGCGAGGTGCTGGTGCCGCGGGTCTTCGCGCGTAGAACCAAGGCCGCGGTCTGCGCGCGTAGAAATCCTTCCTACGCCGCCCGTGCGACCGACTGTTGAACGGTACATGGCAAAGCGAGGGCGGGACAGAAGAATGCCGCTCCGGCAGGGCGAGGATTGACCCGGCGTTGACCGGAGGTTGAACGTTGACCGGAGGTGGAAACAGCACGGACTGTTGCCGCGTTCAGCGGGCACATTGGAGGAGTGCGGAGACCTTCACGATAAGGGGCGAAGATGGAGATCTCGGGGATTATCAGTGCACTCGTCATCGGGCTCGTCATCGGCGTCCTGGGACGCCTTGTCGTCCCCGGCCGCCAGCACATCGGCGTGCTGTGGACGATCGTCGTCGGCATCGTGGCGGCCTTCATCGGCTCCGGGATAGCCGCCGCGTTCGGCGTGGCGAACACCAAGGGCGTGGACTGGATCGAGTGGCTCATCCAGATCGGGCTGGCGGCACTGGGCGTCGCGGCCCTGGACCGGGCGAAGGCACGGCGCTGACGCGTTCCGTCACGCCGAATTCCGTTGCGGGCGACGAGCCGTGGGGGGGGGGGGGGGGGGGGGCGCGGCCCCCCCCCCCCCCCCCCCCCCCCCCCCGCCGAGCGTGATGTCAGCCGAGTTCGAGGGTGGTCACACCGTAGACACGCTCGCTCGCGAACGGCCTGACGGGGCCGGTGTACATCCGGGCCGTCTCGAAGGACGGGGTGAGGCCCGCGCGTTCGGCCAGCGCGACGGCCGCGGAGTTGGGCTCGGGGACGTCGATGGCGATCTCCCGGCCGGCGGCCTCGGCGCTCAGCGCGCCGAACAGGGCGTCGGCGTCCTCGGCGGTGTCGGCGAACAGCGGACCGATGCGCAGGCCGTCGCGGGCCGGGCGGATCACGGCGTAACCGGTCAGCCGGTCGCCCTCGCCGCGGACGAGGACCCGATGACCGGGAGCGGTGAGCCAGTGCTCCAGGAAGCGGGGCCGGTCGGCCGGACAACAGGCGCTGTCGTACGCCGTCACGGCGTCGAGGTCCGCCTTCTCGGCCGGGCGCACTCCGGGTGCCGACTCCCCGGCGGGGGCGGGCCCGGTGTACCGCACGGTGCGGTGGGCGAACACGAATCCCGACCTGCGGTAGTTGTCCTGCTGGGCGACGACACCGTCCAGGCCGATCGTGCGCCCGCCCGCGTGGGCGAGCCCCGCCTTCCAGGTGGCCAGCCCCAGGCCCCGGCCGCGCAGATCGGGGCGTACGAGATAGCAGCCCAGGAAGGCGTAGTCGGCGCCGTAGGTGACCACGGAGACGGCCGACACGGGCTCCTCGCCGAGCCGTCCGATGAAGAAGCCTCCGGGGTCCTGGGCGAAGAAGGCCGGGCCGTCGGACAGTCCCGGGTTCCAGCCCTCGTCCGCCGCCCAGCCGCTGATCACCGGCCAGTCGTCGAGCGTGGCCCGGGTGACGACAAGGGCTTGGGGGCCCGCAGAGGTCATCGTTGCGCTCCGTTCCGTGGGGGGTGGCGGTCGATGCAGTGATCGGCCGCACCGGACCCGCAGCATCCTTCCCGATCCCGGAGCCCTGCGCCATGTCGACTCCCCCTGTGGCCGAGAACGATCTCCTCGCCCCGGTCACATTTCTGACGAGTCGTCAACGGCCCCTGCGCACCCGGGCGAGGGGCCCCGCGGATCGCTCGTGCGGCGGGGCCCTCCGCGGCGTGCGGAGGTCGGCTCAGCGGGTCGCTCCCACACGGAAACGGCGGTAGAGGATCGTTCCTCCAAGCACCAGGGCCGCGCCTCCCGCGAGCGCGGGCAGGGGCGCTTCCGCACCGGTGTGGGCGAGCATCGCCGTCGGCTGCGGGACGGGCCGGGCCACGACCGGTGCGGGCGCGGGCACCGTCGGCGGCACGACCGGCCGCGGCGCGGGGTGAGGCCGGCCGGGCGAGGAGTTGACGGACGTGTTGCCGACGGACGTGTTGCCGAGACCGACCACATTCACCGAGTTGCCGCTGACGTTCACCGGGAGGTGAACCGGCACCTGCACCTCGTTGCCCGCGAGCAGGCCGCCCGAGCCCTTCGCTCTGCCGCACGCGGAGGCGCCACCGGAGACGGTCCCGATCCCGTGACGCGAGGCTGTGCGGTGTGTGCCCCGGTTCACGCATGCGTTGCCCGCGGCCGGGTCGAGGAGCCCCAGGACGTTCACGGTGTTGCCGCACACGTTGACCGGCACGTGCACCGGGAGCTGAATGCTGTTGCCGGAGATCAGTCCGGGCGAACCCGCGTCGGTGCCGTGCGCCGCGGAGTCCGCGTGCGCCGGCAGCGCCGTGACCAGCGCCCCCGAGGCGGCGGCCGCGGCGATCAAACCATTTCGGGTAACCCGTTTCATAGGTTCTCTGCCTTCCAGACATGGTCGCGAGCACTCGCCCGCACCCGATAAAACGCAGAGGCACCAATCCGAGTTATGGCTTATCTGCCTTTCACCCCTTCGAGTGGCCCGGCCTCGAAACCCAGGACTCAGCGCACGCGCCGTCCGCGCGCCCCGAGGCGTCAGGTCAGGGACACCTCGGGCGTGTAGAGGTCGAGCCACAGCGCGAGGTCCAGGGTGCGTTCGAGGCCGCGGCGCGAGTTCTGGGTGATCTGCGGGGTGTCGCGTTCGGTGGCCTCCCGCACCCGTTCCCGGTCGACCAGGTCGAAGACCGGGTGGTCGGAGCGGGCGAGGAGCGCCTTGGCCTGTTCCTGGAGGGCGACCGCGTAGCGGGGGTCCTGGGTGGAGGGGTAAGGGCTCTTGACCCGGTCGTAGACGGACCTGGGGAGCAGGTCCCGGGTGGCCTCCCGGAGCAGGCTCTTCTCCCGGCCGTCGAACGACTTCAGCGCCCAGGGGGCGTTGTACACGTACTCCACGAGCCGGTGGTCGCAGTACGGCACCCGTACCTCCAGGCCGACCGCCATGCTCGTACGGTCCTTGCGGTCGAGCAGGATGCGGACGAACCGGGTCAGATGGAGATGGCAGATCCGCCGCATCCGGTACTCGAAGTCGCTCTCACCGTCCAGGCGCGCGACGCCCGAGACCGCCGTGCGGTACCCGTCCGCGATGTAGGAGTCCAGGTTCAGGACCTCGGCCACCTCGGGGCGCAGGATGTCCTCGTCCCTGCCGAGGCGCAGGGCGGAGGGCACGAGCCAGGGGAACGTCTCGGCGGCGCGGGCCTCCTCGTCGAAGAACTGGAGATAGCCGCCGAAGACCTCGTCGGCGGACTCCCCCGACAGCGCGACCGTGGAGCGCTCCCGGATCGCGCGGAACAGCAGCAGGAGCGAGGTGTCCATGTCGCCGAACCCCGTCGGGAGGTCCCGGGCGCGGATGACCGCGGCGCGCACGTCGAGGTCGGCGAGGGCTTCCACGTCGAGGACGATGTCCTGGTGGTCGGTGCCGCAGGCCTGCGCCACGTCGTGCACGAACGGTGTGTCGGGGGTGCGGCGCAGCTCGTCGGCGACGAAGTGCTCGGTCCGGCCGGCGAAGTCCACCGCGAAGCTGCGCACCTTCTCGCCGTGCACGGCCAACTGCCGGGCGGCCAGCGCGGTCATCGCGGAGGAGTCGAGCCCGCCCGAGAGCAGGGTGCACCGGGGCACGTCGGCGACCAGCTGGCGGCGCACGATGTCGTCGAGCAGCGAGCGGACCTTGGCGACGGAGGCCGCGCGGTCGTCGGTGTGGGGGCGGGTCTCGAGCTGCCAGTACACGCGCCGCCGGGGGCCGTTGCGGTCGACGGTGACGACCGTGCCGGGCTCGACCTCGTGCATACCGTCCCAGGTGGCGTGCCCGGGCGTCTTGATCATGGTGAACAGTTCCCGCAGCCCGTCGAGGCGGACCCGGGCCGGGGCCAGCGGGTTGGCGAGGATCGCCTTCGGTTCCGAGCCGAAGAGGACGCCGTCGGAGGTCGGGTAGTAGTAGAGCGGCTTGATGCCCATGCGGTCGCGGATCATCACGAGGGTGTCGTCGCGGCCGTCCCAGACGGCGAAGGCGTACATGCCGTTGAGGCGTTCGGCGAGGGCATCGCCCCATTCGAGGTAGCCGCGCAGGACCACCTCGGTGTCGGAGTCGGTGCCGAAGTGGTGTCCCCGCCCGGTCAGTTCGCGGCGCAGCTCGGTGAAGTTGTACGCCTCTCCCGAGTAGACGAGCGCGACCGTGCCCCCGGGGGTCTCGGCGGTCATCGGCTGGCGTCCGCCGGGCAGGTCGATGATCGCGAGCCTGCGGTGTCCGAGGGCGGCGGGTCCCCCGGCCCAGGTGCCGCGGGCGTCGGGACCGCGGCAGGCCATCGTCTCCGTCATCGCACCCAAGGTGGCGCCCTCGGTCCGCAGATCGCGGTCGTAGGAGACCCAGCCGGTGATGCCGCACATATGTGACCTCCCGCGTCCTGTCGCCCGGACCAACACGTTCACCTGCGACTTCCTCAGGAATACGGCTGCCTCCGGGCAAACCAGGTGTATGGAGCAGCTATATGTCGAGCGTCTGCCGCACGCGGGAGGCGGTCAACTCGCGCCCAACCCGGCGAGCCCCGGTCACCCGACGGTTTCGGCCCCGTTTTGCCCGGTGCGGACCCACGGACCGGCTTCGCCCCGGGCCGGAACGGCCGGGTCCCGGCCACGGGCAAAGAGTTCCTCAACCCTCGACGACCGGGCGCCGGCCACGCGTACGCCATGGCGGTGATGCCGTCGGCCCGATTGCCCCGAATGCCCTACACGCGAATCGGTCCTAAGGTGCTCATATGGAAGCGCTCAGTCCCTCGACCCTCGCGGAACTGCGCCGGCCGCGGCCCTACCCCGCGGTGTCGGTCCTCGCGCCGACGCACCGCCGCGAGCCGTACAACGCCCAGGACCGCGTGCGCCTGCGCAATGCGCTGGCCGACGCGAAGAAGCAGTTGGAGTCCGATCCCGCGGTCACACGCGAACGCCGTATCGACGTCGAGACCCAGCTCGACCAGGCGCTCAGCGAGATCGATCTGACGTACACCGAGGACGGCGTCGTGATCTTCGCCGCGCCGGGTGAGCACCAGGTGTGGGCACTGGGCCGTTCGGTGCCCGAGCGGGTGGTGCTCTCCGACACCTTCCTCACCCGCAACCTGGTGTCCGCGCATGTCGCGGAGCGGCCGTTCTGGGTACTGGCGGTCTCCCCGGACCGGGTGACGCTGTGGAACGGCGGCGCCGGTCATGTCACCGAGGCCCACACCGGCGGCTTCCCGCTGGCCAGGGGCCGGGAGAACTTCGACGCCGAGCGCCGGATGCAGATCGGTGACACCCCGAGCACCTTCCGCGACGAGGACACCCGCCATTTCCTGCGCGAGGCCGACATCGCGATGGGCCGGCTGCTGCGCCAGGACCCACGGCCGCTGTACATCACCGGCGAGCAGGCGGCACTGTCCGCGCTCGACGAGTCCGGCGGCGTCGCCAGGGAGGCGGTCCACGTGCCGCACGGCGGCCTCGCGCACGGCACCCCCGAGGCCGTGTGGCAGGCGGTGCAGCCGGTGATCGCCGCCGAGGCCCGCAAGAACATCGAACGGGTCAGCCGTGAGCTGGAGGCGGCGCGCGGCCGCAAGGCGTACGCCGCCGGGGTGGACGAGGTCTGGCAGAACGCGTCGGACGGCCGGATCCGGCTGCTCGCCGTCGAGGAGAACTACCGCGTGACGGTCCGCGACGACGCCGACCACCTCATACCGGCCGAGAGCGGGGATCTGGACGCCCGCGAGGACATCGTGGACGAGATCGTCGAGCGCTGTCTGGACACGGGCGCCGAGGTCCGCTTCGTCCCCGACGGCGCGCTCGGTGACGCGCAGGGCATCGCCGGGGTGCTCCGCTACTGAGGCCGCCCCCTTCCGGGGTCTACCCTGCCGGGGATGATCCACGGAAGGGGAGAGCGGCACATGGGCGACCTGCTGGGCGTGGCGGTACTGGGTGCGGGACACATGGGTGCCGACCACATACGTCGGCTGGACCATGGCGTGAGCGGGGCCAGGGTGGTGTCCGTGGCGGATCCCGACACGGACCGCGCCAAGGAGGCCACGGCCGGCATCGACGGCGTGCAGGTGCACTCCGAAGCGCAGGCGGCGCTCGACGCGCCCGGTGTCGAGGCCGTGCTGGTCGCCTCGCCCGGAGCGGCGCACGAGGAGGCGCTGCTCGCGGCCTTCGCCCGCGGCCTGCCGGTGCTGTGCGAGAAGCCGCTGGTGCCGGACGCGGCCGGGGCACTGCGCGTGGTGGAGGCGGAGGCCCGGCTAGGGCGGCGGCTCGCACAGGTGGGGTTCATGCGGCGGTACGACGCCGAGTACGTGCGGCTGAAGTCCCTGCTGGACAGCCGACGGCTGGGCCGGGCACTGATGCTGCACTGCACGCATCGCAACGTGTCCTCGCCGTCGCACTTCACCACGGACATGCTGATCAACAGCTCCGTCTCGCACGAGATCGACGCGGCCCGCTGGCTGCTGGACCAGGAGCTGACCGCGGTGTCGGTGCTGCGCCCGCGGCCGTCCGGGAACGCCCCGGAGGACCTCCTCGACCCCCAGTTCGTCGTGTTCGAGACCTCGGGCGGCGCCCTGGTCGACGTCGAGGTCTTCGTCAACTGCGGCTTCGGGTACCAGGTGCGCTGCGAGGCGGTCTGCGAGGACGGCAGCGCCCGGATCGGCGACGGGCACGCGATGCTCGTGACGCGCGCGGGGGCGGCGTACGAGGAGGTCGCGCAGGACTATCTGGTGCGGTTCGCGGACGCCTACGACCGGGAGGTGCAGTCCTGGGTCGACGCCACCCGGCAGGGGCGGGTCTCCGGGCCGTCCGTGTGGGACGGGTACGCGGCCTCGGCGGTGGCCGAGGCGGGGGTACGGGCCCTGCACGAGGGTGTACGGCAGACCGTGGATCTCGCCCCGCGGCCTGGGCTGTACGAGGACGACGGCAACCGCCCCCCGTAGTCGCACATATGCCCCACGAACGTACGCTTGAACGAGGGCGCGTACGCCCCTCGCGCCCCTCAAATCTCCTCCGTCACAGCCGACTTGGCCGGTCCGGGCACCCGTACCGGCCGGCTTGCTTCAGCATTCCGCCAAGCCGCTGGCATATGCCAGAAGCACCACCGTATCGTGTGTTGCCAAATCCCTTACAGGGCGTCGCGGGCTGTGCAACAGTCGTAATGGTCCTTCCGTAACGCTTGGTCGAGCCGTCCCGTATCGGAGCGCGTCATGCCACCCCATCTCTCCGCGGACCGCCCAGCCGCCGGGTCACCCCGACGCGGCACGGTGGATGCGCTCATCTCGCAGACACGGCAGCTGCGCGGAGAGGTGGACGCCGTACGGCGGGAGGCGCCGCAGGACGGATCGGACCCCGAAGGCCGGTGGCAGCGCGCACTGTGCGATCTCGCACTGCACCAACTGAGGGATCTGGACGAGCACTTGGGGCAGCTGCGGGACGGTCCCCCGGCCGTGCCCGCCAGCGACCGTCCCGCGGACACCGTTCCGACGGCCGCGCCCGCCGTACCGGGGGGCGCGTTGCTCAGCCGGGTCGGCAGCGCGGAGTGGAACCTCCTGACGGACGAGGCAAGTTGGTCCGCCGAGTTGTACCGGATCCTCGGTCGCGACCCCGCGGCCTCCGCGCTGACCCTCGACGAGCTGCCCTCACTGGTGCACGAGGAGGACCGGCCGCTGCTGACCGCGATGGTCACGGACTGCCTGGTCGACGGCAAGCCCATCGACGAGGAGTTCCGGATCGTGCGCCCCGGCGGTGAGGTCCGCACCGTGCACATGATGGGCGAGCCCGTGCTCGACGCCGACGGCAGCACCGCCTCGATGTGGGCCGTGCTGCGGGACGTCAGCGCACTGCGCCGCACCCAGCACACCGTGCACGAGACCCGTGACTCGCTGCGGCGCCAGCGCGCCCACACCGAGCGCCGGCTCGCGGTCGAACTGCAGGAAGCCGTGCTGCCGCCCGCGCGCGGCTCCCTGCGGCTCTCGCGCCGGGGCCCCGGCACACTGGACCTGGCCGTCCGCCATCTGCCCTCTTCCGCGAACCGACCGATCGGCGGCGACTGGTACGACGCACTGGAACTGCCCGACGGGGACACGCTGCTCGGCATCGGCGGCCTCACCGGACACGGGGTGACCGTGGCCTCCGGCATGGCGACGCTGATCGGTGCCCTGCGCGGTATGGCCGTCGCGGGCGCCGAGCCCGGCCCGCTGATGGGCTGGCTCAACCAGTTGCTCGACGCCTCCGCCCAGCCGGCCCTCGGCAGCGCGGTCTGCTGCCGCTACCGGCCCGCCACCCGCACCCTGAGCTGGGCACAGGCAGGACACCCCGCCCCACTGCTGTACCGCGGCGGGACGGGGCGTGTACTCGCAGCACCGGACGGCGTGCTGCTCGGGGCGACCTCGTCGGCCGCTTACGAGCAGGCCGAAGTGACCCTCCGGGCAGGCGACCTGCTGCTCCTGCACACCGACGGGCTGGTCCCGCGGCCCGGTGGCACGACTGCCGTCCAAAGGCTGCTCGACCTGGCCCCGCGCCTCGGTGGAGCCCGCACGGCCCAGGACTGCGTAAGGACCGTCGTGGAGGAGTTCGGCGAGAGCGAGCGCGCGGACGACGCCTGTCTGCTCATCGCCAGGGTCGTCTCCTGACGGACGAGACACCCGGGTTCGTCACGAACGCACAGGGACAGCGAAGACATGCGGGACTTCAGGTCCGGCACCAACCGCCTCACGCCGACGCGCTGTTGCCGCCCCTGGGCTTCGACAACCCCTTCGGAAGCGCCAGTTTGATCTCCTCACGCAGATCCTGGATCTTCGGGTAGCTGGCGTACTGCCCCGTGAGCCGGTACATCTCGCGCAGCCGGTCCCAGGTACGCAACGAGGAGTTCGCGCCCATCGACGTCAGAGCCAGGCGTGCGTAGCGGTCGGCCTGTTCCGGGTCGTCGGCGATGAAGCAGGCGGACGCGAGCGAGATGTGGTCGAAGATCTTCGACCGCTCCCGGCCGGTCCCCCGCAGCTCCAGCGCCTCCTTGGCGTGCCGCTGGGCGATCAGGGCGGCGCCCGGCTCGTGTTCGGCGAGGGTGCGGTAGGCCAGGGCCTGCATGCCGTGCAGATCCGCCTCGTCGAACAGCTGCATCCAGCTGGGCGGGGGCACATCCCCCTTGTCGGAGACGAACAGGTCCTCCGCCTCGCCGAGGGTGCGCCGCATGGCCTGCCCCTTGCCCATGGACGCCTGTGCCCAGGCCTCGATGGTGCAGAGCATGGCCTGGGTGCGCGGCAGCACCTGGTCGCCGGAGCCGGACTTGGCGAGCTGCATCAGATCGAGTGCGTCGTCGGGCCGGCCGAGGTGCACCATCTGGCGGGCGGCGCGGGAGAGCGCCTCCCCGGCGCGGGGCCGGTCGCCGCCCTCACGGGCCGCGTGGGCGGCGATGACGAAGTACTTCTGGGCCGTGGGTTCCAGGCCGATGTCGTGGGACATCCAGCCCGCGAGGACGGCGAGGTTGGCGGCGACGCCCCACAGGCGCCGCTGCAGATGGTCGGGGTGGTGGTAGGAGAGCATGCCTCCCACCTCGTTGAGCTGCCCCACGACGGCCTTGCGCTGCAACCCGCCACCGCGGGACGCGTCCCAGGCCCGGAACACCTCGACCGAGCGCTCCAGCTCCTCGACCTCCTGCGACCCGATGGGGGCGGCCTCATAGCGGTCGAACCCGGCGGGGTCGGCGTGCAGGGGATCGTCGTAGTGGGGGGCGTCGGCCGCGAGGGCCGGGTCGGTGTGCAGCCAGTCGTGCATGGCGCTGCTGAGTACGGAGCCCGCGGCGAGCGCGGCGCCCGCGCTCACCAAGCCGCGTCGGTTGAGCATGAGGTCCATTCCCGTGAATTCGGTGAGGACCGCGGCTGTCCGCTCGGGCGCCCATGGAACTCCGTCGGGGTGCTGCGCATGCCCGTCGTCACGCCGTCTCCCCACGCGCCCGTGCCTGACCAGACCGAGGTCCTCGATGGTCACGACACGGCCGAGTCGCTCGGTGAACAGCGCCGCCAGCACCCGCGGAACCGGATCGCGCGGGATCTCTCCCATGTCGATCCAACGCCGCACCCGCGAGGTGTCGGTCGCCAGCTGGGGGTGGCCCATGGCCGCCGCCTGCCGGTTGACCATCCTCGCGAGTTCGCCCTTGGACCAGCCGGCCAGGCCGAACAGGTCCGAGAGGCGGGTGTTGGGTTGTCCGCTCACGTCAAGCCCCCAGGTTCTCGGCTGAGTTGACAGTAGCCCTCCGTCAGTTGCTTGTGGACTATTCGCCAGGGTTCGCCAGGGTGCGCCAGATGGTGTGCCACGGGGCGACGGGTGTCAGGTAGGAACGCGCCACCCCGACCCGGTCGCCGCACGGGCATTCCCCAGGGTGCACCCACGACGGCCGAGCCGGGTGGCGCGGAATTCGCAGGCACACGAAGGGATCTGTATCACCCATGTACGCAGCATCGTCCTCCGTGTCCGCCCCGCCCCGGCCGCTGCGCCCCCGCCCGGGCGGCGGCGGCCCCTACCTCGAACCCGCGAGGCCGGCGGCCCCGGTGCTCGGTGCCGGCCGTACGCGCCGCGTCCCGGGCGTCGGCGCCCAGCCGCTCAGCGGCAGAATCGACCTGTCCGGCCCCCAGGGCGCCCAGCTGCGCACGGCGATCGCTTCGGTGCACCGCATCTGCCCGGAGTTCGCTCCGGTCCAGGTGCTGCGCCGTAGCGGGCGGTCCGTGCTCCTCATCGGCACGACCGGGCGCACCACGGCGGTCGCCAAGTGTTTACTGGACCACTCACCCATCTGGTCCGAGCGCATCCGGCACGAAATAGCGTCGTACCGGGCGTTCGTCAGGCACCGGCCCCCGGTACGGGTGCCCCGCCTGATCGCAGCGGACCCGGACAACTGCACCCTGGTGATCGAGCGGATGCCGGGCCGGGTGGCGGCGCTGCAACGGCATCCCGTGGAGGCACCGCCGCGCACGGACATCCGCACCGCGCTCGGCGCGATCTGCCGGCTCAACGCGTGGCGTCCCCCGGCCGGCACGTTCGACGCCCCGCTCGACTACCCGGAGCGCATCGCACGCTTCCACGAGCTGGGGCTGCTCACGGACCGGGACATGGGCGATCTGCAGAAGCTGCTGCACGACATCGCCCACACGGCGGGCCGGCAGGGCATGGGCCAGTTCTGCCACGGCGACGCGCTGCTGTCGAACATGCTGCTCTCACCGGCGGGCCCGGTGCTGGTGGACTGGGAGCACGCGGGCTGGTACCTGCCCGGGTACGACCTGGCGACGCTGTGGGCGGTCCTCGGAGACGCCCCCGTGGCCCGGCGCCAGATCAGCCAGATCGCGCAGTCGGCGGGTCCGGCCTCGCGCGACGCCTTCCTGGTGAACCTGATGCTCGTCCTGACCCGGGAGATCCGCACCTACGAGACGGCCGTGCAGCGTTCGATGCACGACACGGCCCCGGCGGCACCGGGAGTGGCCCCCCAGGGTGCCGCGCCGTCCGGCGAGGAGCAGCGGCTGCTGCTGAGGCGGCTGCACGACGACTGCCAGTTGGCCCGCCGGGCCGTACGAGCGGCGGTCGGCACTCGCTGAGGGGGATGACGGTCCGCGGTGCGTGCGCGACAGTGCTGTACCGCGGACCGTCGTCGTTCCCGGACCGTCCTGCCGCCCGACGGGTGTGCACCGTTCGGGTCATTGGTCCACGCCACTGACGCCCCGCAGGCCGCGTCACCACTTTGAGGAAACCTCCCGCCACCGCCGCTGACATGGGAAATCGCCCTGGTCCGGGCGTGATTGACGGATCGTCGGAGAGCCGATACCACTGACGCACGTTCGGCCCCCGCACGCCCCGAAGCGCCCGACCGTCCCAGGAGGCTGCATTGCGAGGTTCCGTCACCGACCACCACTCCCCCGCCTGGCACAGACGCGTCCTCAGGACAGCGGGCGCCGTCGCCTCGGCGGCGCTGCTGCTGCCGCTGCTGGGCGCCGCCCCGGCCCCCGCACCCGCCGCCCCGGCCGGACTGCAGGGCGCGTTCGCCGCCGCGGCCGACACGTACCACGTACCACCGAGTGTTCTTCTCGGCGTCTCGTATCTGCAGTCCCGCTGGGACACCCACGGCGGCGCGCCCAGCGTGTCAGGGGGCTACGGCCCCATGCATCTGACCGACGCCCGCACCGCGCTCGCCCAGGCCGCACCCCACAGCGGGGGTACGGAGGACGCCCGGGGCGACCAGGCCCGCGCCGCGCTGCTGCCGACGACGAAGGTGCCCGCGGCCGCCGAGCTGCCGGCCCGGCTCAAGACCCTGCCCAGGGCGGCCGAGCTGACCGGCATCCCGGCCGCCCGGCTGCGCACCGATCCGGCCGCGAACATCGCGGGCGGTGCCGCGCTGCTGGCCGCGGCGCAGAAGCAGTTGGGCGAGCCGCTCAGCGACGATCCGGCGGACTGGTACGGCGCGGTGGCCGAGTTCTCGGCCGCGGACGACCGGGCCACGGCGGCGGCGTACGCGGACGACGTCTTCTCCGTACTGCGCACCGGCGAACGGCGCACCACGGACACGGGCCAGAGCGTCACGCTCACCGCACGGCCGGGCCTGGCCACCGACACCGCGCAGCTCGGACGGACCGGACTGCGCACGGCCGACCCCGGCGAGACCGAGTGCCCGAGGTTCGTCTCCTGCGAGTGGATCCCGGCACCGTACGAGCAGTTCGGCGACAACGACTACGGCAACCACGATCTGGGCGACCGGCCGGTGTCCCAGAGCATCAAGTACATCGTCATCCATGACACCGAAGGTCAGTGGGATGGCGTGATGAAGCTGATCCAGGACCCCACTTATGTGTCCTGGAACTACACCGTGCGCTCGACGGACGGTTTGATCGCCCAGCATGTGAAGGCGCAGGACGTGGCCTGGCATGCGGGCAACTGGTACGTCAACGCCAAGTCGGTCGGCATCGAGCACGAGGGTTTCCTCGCCGCCCCGGACGCCTGGTACACGGAGGCGATGTACCGGGCGTCCGCCCGGCTGGTGCGGTATCTCGCCGGGAAGTACGACATCCCGCTGGACCGGCAGCACATCCTCGGGCACGACAACGTTCCGGGCCCGACGACCTCGACGATCCCCGGCATGCACACGGACCCGGGTCCGTACTGGGACTGGCGGCACTACTTCGAGCTGCTCGGCAGGCCGTTCCACACCACGGCGGGCCCCCGGGGCGGCCTGGTCACGATCCTGCCGGACTACACCGCGAACCAGCCCGTCTACACGGGCTGCACCACCCCGGGCACGCCGTGTGCGGCGCACGGTTCCAGCGAAGTGCGCCTGTACAGCGCGCCGGACGAGACCGCGCCGCTGATCAAGGACATCGGGCTGTATCCCCGGGGGAACGACTCGACGATCGACGTGAACGACGTGGGCTCACGGGTCTCCACCGGCCAGCGGTACGCGGTCGCCGGCCGTGACGGGGACTGGACGGCGATCTGGTACCTGGGGCAGAAGGCCTGGTTCCACAACCCACGGGGGCAGCGGACCGCGGTGAACGCGTCCGGTCTCGTGGTGACGCCGAGAGCCGGCCTCGCCGACATCCCGGTCTACGGCCGGGCGTACCCGGAGAAGGAGGCGTACCCGGCGGGGGTGCCCGTGCAGTCGGTGTCGCCGCTGCCGTATCGCCTGCCGGCGGGCCAGCGGTACGTGATCGGCGACCGGGTGCCGGGCGAGTACTACTACTCGGTCACCTTCACCCCGGACTCGCATCGGGTCGTGGTCGGCAAGGACCTGTACTACGAGATCCAGTTCGGTCACCGGGTGGAGTTCGTCCGGGCGGCGGACGTCCAGGTGGAGCTGTCGGGCGCGTAGCCGCCGGACACGCGCCCGCCGTACGCCGAAGGGCCGGACCCGCCGCCTGCGGGTCCGGCCCTTCGTATGCCGGTCAGTCCTGCCGGAACAGCTCCGCGGGCAGGGGCTTCAGCAGCGCGTACAAATCGTCGGTGATCGGGCGGTCCCAGGCCGCGATGGTCACGAGGACGTTGTCGCTGCGGTCGAACTGGACGCAGGAGATCCGGCTCTCGGAGAGCTTGAGGCGGCGCACGATGAGGAGGTTGTCGCCCTGCATCACCGGGAGGTCCTCGGTCCCCACGACCGTGACCTCCTCGTCGTTCCCCAGCGCGACCAGGAGCTGGGTCGCCTCGAAGGGGATCTCGCCCTCATCGACGTCGCGTGCCGGGGAGCCCTCCGGCAGATTGCCGATGATCATCGCGGTGCCGCGGCCGCCGAACAGGTCGTACCGCAGGAAGACGCCCTGGCAGCTGCCGTCGGGGGCGGGCAGCAGACCGGCACCGAGGTTGCCCGGCCAGTCACCCGGGTCCATGGCCAGTACGTCGAAGTCGGGCCCGGCGGGGGTGGCGCTGCGGCGGCGGAGGAAGGACATGCCGCAATGGTACGTGCCCGAGCGGAGAGCCGGGCCCTGGGTCCGACCGCGTGGAGTGCCGGTCGTCCGCCGTCGCGTACCGCGACACGGTGGCGGCTTCGTCGGCGGATGTTCGGGGATCGGCGGTCGTGGTCGGCAATGAGAGGAAGACGACGCCATCGACGAAGGTGGCACGTGGATCTCGTAAGAGTCTCGTCTTCGCCGTCGGTTCGACCGGGGTGACGACAGGGGCTCGGGCAGCGGTGAGCAGGCCCTGATGTGACCGGTTCCGCACGGTGAGCGGTTGCTGCGGTCAGCCATCGGTGTGGACGGCGTCCGCCGAGGGCGGAATCACCGCGACCGGGCACCCCGCGTGCAGCAGGACCGCCTGGGTCACCGAGCCGATCATGCGGGCGGGGGCCAGGAGGCGTCGGCGGTGACGGCCCACAGCGACGAGTTCCGCGTCCCTGGAAGCCGCGACGAGATGGCCCGCCGCGTCCCCGGGCGGGGTCGACAGATCGACATGGACATCCGGGTGCCGCTCGCGGTGGATGGCGAGGAGCCCCATGGCCTGGGTCCGGATCTCGTCGTCGACGGCGTCCTCGTCGACGGCCGGGGGCATGAGTTCACCGGGCGCCGGCCAGAGCTGCACCGGGGGCCACGGGTACACGGCGATCACATGCAGGCGGGCGCCTCGGCGGTCCGCCTCCGCGAAGGCGAAGGCGAGGGTGGCCTCCGCGGGGCTGTCGATGTGCAGACCCACGACCACCCGTGGCCCCGGGGCCGGGGGCGGGCCCTCGTGCACCTCGCGTCCCGGGCGTGGCACGACGACCACCGGGCAGTCGGCGTCGCGGGCCGCCGCGAGGCTGTTGGAGCCGAGCAGCAGGCCGGCGAAGCCCCCGCGGCCGCGCGAGCCGAGCACCATCAACTGGGCGTCGGCGCCCAGTTCGGGCAGGACCGCGACCGTAGGACCCCCCGGAGCCAGGTACTTCACGAAGGGTCGCTCGGCCTTGCTCTCGACGAGGCTCCGTGCCTGGTCGAGCACGGGGTCCTGGGCCGGCTCCGGGGGGCCCGCCACGAGCACGTCGGGCTGCCCCCAGGGCGCGTACTGCCGTACATGCACCACATGCAGCGTCGCCTCGCGCAGCCGGGCCGCGGTCAGCCCCCAGTCCAGGGCGCGCAGGCTGTCGTCCGACCCGTCGACGGCCGCGAGGACCGGCAGGGTGCTCATGGAATCTCGCCTCCGGCACACAGCTGTGATCGTTCCGGGGCCAGCCTGGCGCACAGGGTGGCCCCGGGACGGTTTCCACGGCCGCGTGTCCGTGAATTGCGGACCGGGCGGCGGCTGCCGTCGGCGGCGGGACTCAGGTGAGGTCGAACTCTCCCTCTCGCGCCCCTGACACGAACGCACCCCACTCCGCGGGGGTGAAGATCAGGGACGGGCTCTCGGGACGGCCGCTGTTGCGCATCGCGATGAAGCCTTCGACGAAGGCGATCTGGACATCTCCTTGCCCACGGCTGCCGGAATGCCAGTCGGCGTTGGTCAGATCAAGCTCCGGCTTGTCCCAGCCCGCGAGCGGCTGCTGCTGGGTGGTGCTCTCGGCCACGTCCGTGCTCCTCCCGATTCGTCGTCCGCGGCCAGCCTAGCGATCGTGTCCCCCTGCGGACAGAGCGGGTGGACGGATGGCCTCAGGAGGTGGGCGGCCGGTCGCCGACCAGCCACACGGAGAAGAACTGCGACCCTCCTCCGTAGGCGTGCCCGAGCACCCGGTGTGCGCCCTCCACCTGGTGTTCTCCGGCCTGGCCGCGCACCTGGAGGGCCGCCTCGGCGAAGCGGATCATGCCGGAGGCCCCGATGGGATTCGTCGAGAGGACCCCGCCGGACATGTTGACGGGCAGGTCCCCGTCGAGCTCGGTGACTCCCGACTCGGTGAGCTTCCAGCCCTCGCCCTCCTCGGCGAAACCGAGGTTCTCCAGCCACATCGGCTCGTACCAGGAGAACGGCACGTACATCTCCACCGCGTCGATGTCGCGGCGCGGGTCGGCGATGCCCGCCTGCCGGTAGACGTCGGCGGCGCAGTCCTTTCCGGCCTGCGGTGACACGAAGTCCTTGCCCGCGAAGAGGGTCGGCTCGCTGCGCATCGCGCCGCCGAGCAGCCACGCGGGGGGCCGGGGCGAACGGGCCGCTCCGGCGCGGTCGGTGAGCACCATGGCGCAGGCGCCGTCGGAGGACGGGCAGGTCTCCGAGTAGCGGATCGGGTCCCACAGCATGGGTGAGGACTGCACCTTCTCCAGGGTGATGTCGTGCTCGTGGAGGTGCGCGTAGGGGTTCTTGAGCGCGTTGCGCCGGTCCTTGTAGGCGACCAGGGAGCCGATGGTGTCGGGGGCGCCGCTACGTCGCATGTACGCACGCACGTGCGGGGCGAAGAAGCCGCCGGCGCCGGCCAGCAGCGGCTGCTGGAAGGGGATCGGCAGGGACAGTCCCCACATGGCGTTGGACTCGGACTGCTTCTCGTACGCCAGGGTCAGCACCGTGCCGTGCACACGGGCCGCGACGAGGTTCGCGGCGACGAGTGCGGTGGAGCCGCCGACCGATCCGGCCGTGTGCACCCGGAGGACGGGCTTGCCGACCGCGCCGATGGCGTCGGCGAGATACAGCTCCGGCATCATGACGCCCTCGAAGAAGTCGGGGGCCTTCCCGATGACCACGGCGTCGATGTCGGACCAGGTCAACTCGGCGTCGTCCAGGGCCCGTCGGCCCGCCTCCCGGACGAGCCCGGCGATCGACACGTCCCGGCGTGCCGCGACATGGCGGGTCTGGCCGATGCCGGTGACGGCCACGGGCTCCTTGCTCATCGCGGGTCTCCTTCGAGTACGGCGACCAGGTTCTGCTGCAGGCACGGGCCGGACGTGGCGTGGGCGAGGGCGCGGTCGGAGTCGCCGCGGTGGATGCGGGCGGCGGCCTCGCCGATGCGGATCAGTCCGGCGGCCATCATCGGGTTGGCGGCGAGGGGTCCCCCCGAGGGGTTGAGGGTGACGTCCGGCCCGAGCCGCATTGCCTTGCGCAGGATCACCTGTTGCGCGGTGAACGGCGCGTGCAACTCGGCGGTGTCGATGGGGTGTTCGAAGGCACCGGCCCGCTCGGCGGCGCGGCGGGCGGACGGCGAGTCGGTCAGGTCGCGTGATCCAGGGGCATGGGCCTCGACGCGGTGGTCGATGCCCCGGATCCAGGCGGGCCGTCCGCACAGCTCGCGGGCCCGTTCGCCGGCCGCGAGGATCACGGCGGCGGCGCCGTCGCCGATCGGCGGGCAGTCCCCGGTGCGCAGGGGGCGTACGACATAGTCCCCGTGCGGCACCGAACCGCTCAGCTGGGCGTGCGGGTTGGCGGTGGCGGCACGGCGGTCCCGGGCGGCGATCCGGGTGAGCTCGGCCTCGTCGGTCTCGCCCGCGTCGATGAGCGCCTGGGTCTGCAGGGCGGCGAGCGCCACCGAGTCCGGCCACAGCGGTGCCAGGTAGTAGGGGTCGAGCTGGCGGGTGAGGACGTCGCGCAGGGATCCGGGTGACGACTTGCCGTACGCGTAGACGAGCGCGGTGTCGGCATCGCCCGTGAGCAGTTTGGTCCAGGCCTCGTAGAGCGCCCACGCGCCGTCCATCTCGACATGGGACTCGGAGATGGGCGGCCAGGCGCCGACTCCGTCGAGGGCGAGTGTGAACGAGAAGGCGCGGCCCGCGAGATAGTCGCTGGAGCCGGAGCAGGTGAAGTCGATGTCGGCGGTCTTCAGGCCGGTCCGGTCGAGGACGTCGTGCAGGACCGGCATGAGCATCTCCACCTCGGAGAGCTCGTCGCTGGTGCGCCGGTGGTCGGTCTGGGCGAAGGCGACCACGGCGATCTCCCGCCTGTTCGGGGTGCCTCCGTGTGTCACAGCAGCTCCTTGTAGGTGTCGTAGTCCGCGTCGGGTTCGCCGGTCGGCCGGTAGTGGTCGGGGTAGCGGGCCCCTTCGGTCCATACGGGCTCGACGCGCAGGCCCATGCGCACCTGGTCGTAGGGGATGCCACCGATGCGTCCGTGCAGCGCGAGGTCGGCACCGTCGAGCGCGATGTGGGCGTAGACGTAGGGCACCTCGATGTCGAGGTTCTTCGCTTTGATGTTGACGATGCAGTACGTGGTGACGGTGCCGCGGGGCCCCACCTCGACCTGTTCGGCGGTGGCGACGCCGCAGGTGGGGCAGGCGCCCCTCGGCGGGACGTACACCTTGCGGCAGGAGGGGCAGCGTTCGCCGACGGTGCGCTGTCCGGACAGGGCGTCGATGTAGGCGGACTGGGCGCGGCCGGGCGAGTAGGTGTAGTCGAGGCGGGCGGGGGCGACGATGCCTGTCACGGGGGTCTCGAACGTGCCGGGGTGGCCGGCCGGTTCGGCGGGGCCGCCGTCGTACGGCTCGAAGCAGGCGATGTCGGTGATGGCGCCGTGGCGTTCGGCGGCCCAGCGGATACGGACCCGCATTCCGGTGCGGACGGCGTCGGGTCCGGGGGCGTCCAGGGCGTGCAGGAGTGCGGTGTCGGCCCCGTCGAGCCGGACCAGGACCCAGGCGAAGGGGGTGTCGAGGGGCTGGCCGCGACGTGGTGCGTGGTTCCAGGCCCAGGTGGTGACGGTGCCGGTGGGGGCGACCTCGACGAGGTCACGGAGTTCCGCTGCGGTGACGGGGTCGTACTCGACCGGCGGCACCAGGGTGCGGCCGTCGCCGGTCCTCACTCCGAGCACGACGCGTTCCCGCAGGCCGGTGAGGAAGGCACTCTGCACGGGGCCGAGGGAGCGGGTGAAGGGGAACTCGACGACGAGGGGGGCTTTGAGGAGTGAGGGCATCCGGGGGTCTCCTTGGGTTGCCGCTGGGGTCTGCCGCCGGTCAGGCGCGCCTGTAGACGGCCGGGCGTTTCTCCGCGAAGGCGCGGGCGCCCTCCTTGGCGTCCTCGGTGTCGAAGACCGGCCACCCACGCTTGAGTTCGGCGGCGAGCCCCTCGGTCTCCGTCAGCTCGGCGGCCTCGTAGACGGACGCCTTGACGGCCTCGACGGCGAGCGGCCCGCAGGCGTTGATCCGCTCGGCGATCTCCAGGGCCGTCTCCAGGGCACTGCCGTCGGGCACGACATGGCCGACGAGTCCGATGGCGGCGGCCTCGGACGCCGAGTACGGGCGCCCGGTGAGCAGCATCTCCAGGGCGTGGGTGCGCGGGATCTGGCGGGGAAGGCGGACCGTGGAGCCGCCGATGGGGAACAGCCCGCGCCTGACCTCGAAGAGCCCGAAGGTCGCGGACTCGCCGGCCACCCGGATGTCGGTCCCCTGGAGGATCTCGGTGCCGCCCGCGACGCAGGGGCCCTCGACGGCGGCGACGACCGGTTTGCGGGGGCGGTGGTGGCGCAGCATCGCCTTCCAGTGCAGATCCGGGTCGGCGGTGAGCCGGTCCCGGTAGCGCTGCCCCTCCATCCCCCGGCCGGCCAGGGCCTTGAGGTCCATGCCGGCGCAGAAGGAGCCGTCGGCGCCGGTGAGCACGATCGAGCGGACCCCGTCGTCCTCGTCGGCCTCCAGCCAGCCGTCGTAGAGCCCCACCAGCATCGGCAACGAGAGCGCGTTCTTGGCCTGTGGCCTGTTGAGCGTGAGCACGAGTGTGGCGCCTTCGCGCTGCACGGTGAGGTGTTCCGTCCCGCTCATCGCTTCCTCCCGTCTCCGGAACGAGAACAGGTTGCAGGAGGCACGCGACGAGGACAAGCCTTTTCTGACACCTAGTCAGATTTCTTGGCCACGGGCCTTCACAGGTGCGTCCGCCTTTGCTCTGATGACCGGCGAACCGACGGACACGACCCACCTCGCCGAGCGTCGCCGGGGACAGGAGGAACGGTGGAGTACAACCTTGCCGACCTGTTCGAGTCGGTCGTCGACGTGGTCCCGCACCGTGAGGCGCTCGTCTACGTCGACCACCCGGGCACCGGAACGGAGCGCCGCCTCACCTACGCGGACCTGGACGCGGCGGCCAACCGCATCGGGCACCATCTGCTCGATGCCGGGATACGGCCCGGGGAGCACCTCGGGCTGCATCTGTACAACGGGGTGGAGTATCTGCAGACGGTGCTGGGCTGCCTGAAGGCGCGCATCGTGCCGGTCAATGTCAACTACCGCTATGTGGAAGAGGAGTTGGCCTACCTCTACCGGGACGCCGATCTGGTGGCGCTGGCCTTCGACGCGGAGTTCACCGACCGGGTCGCGGCGACACTGCCCCAGGTCCCCGGGCTGCGGCGGATGCTGCGGGTGGGGGCCGCCGCGCCGGGTGCCGCCCCGCTGCCCGCCCTGGACTTCACCGAGGCCGAGGCGGCCGGATCGCCGGGGCGCGGGTTCCCGGCCCGGTCGGGAGACGACCAGTTCATCATCTACACGGGCGGCACGACCGGGATGCCGAAGGGGGTGATGTGGCGCCAGGAGGACCTGTTCTTCTCCGGGCTCGGCGGCGGCGCTCCGACCGGGGAGCCGGTGCGGACACCGGCGGAGCTGGCCGAGCGGGTCGCCGCCGGCGGGGAGGGCATCACCTTCTTCCCGACTCCCCCGCTGATGCACGGCACCTCCACGCTCACGGCGTTCATCGGCTTCAACTTCGGCCAGCGGGTCGTGCTGCACCGCAAGTTCGCCCCGGTGGAGGTCCTGCGGACCGTGGAGCGGGAGAGGGTCAGCAGCATGTCGCTGGTGGGGGACGCGATGCTGCTGCCGCTGATCGACGCACTCAGCGGGCCCATGAAGGGGACGGACTGCTCGTCGCTGTTCAGTGTGTCGTCGTCCGGGGCGATCATGTCGGACACCGTGCGCGCCCGGTTCCAGGAACTCGTGCCGAACGCGCTCCTGCTGAACAACTTCGGCTCCTCGGAGTCGGGCTTCAACGGCACCGCGACCCGTGACTCGGGCCCGGAGCGGGGCTTCAGGATCCGGGTCAACTCCCGTACACGGGTAGTGGATCCGGTCACCCGTGAACCGGTCGCGGCGGGGCAGCCGGGCCGCATCGCGCAGCGGGGACACGTGCCCCTCGGGTACTACAACGACCCGGCGAAGACCGCGGAGACGTTCTTCCGCAAGGACGGCGAGCGATGGGTGCTGCTCGGCGACATGGCGACGGTCGACGAGGAGGGCGTCGTCACAGTCCTCGGCCGCGGCTCGCAGTGCATCAACACGGGCGGCGAGAAGGTGTACCCGGAGGAGGTCGAACAGGCCCTCAAGGCGCATCCGGCCGTGTACGACGCGCTGGTCGCGGGGGTGCCGGACGCGACCTGGGGCAACCGTGTGGCGGCGGTGGTGCAACTGCGCGAGGGCGCGCCACGGCTGTCCCTGGAGGAGGTCCAGGCCCACTGCCGGTCACGGCTGGCGGGCTACAAGGTCCCCCGTCAGCTGGTGCTCACCGACGCCGTACGCCGTTCGCCCAGCGGGAAGGCGGACTACCGCTGGGCCAGGAAGGTGGCGGCGGGGGCGGGCTGAGCCCCGGCGGAAGCGGCGCCCGGCCGCCTCCGCGCGACCCACGCCGTCATCCCTCGAAGAAGTCTCCGACCCGGGCGGTGAACCGCTCCGGATCGTCCAGCCACGGGTAGTGGCCTCCGCCGGGCTGCACGAAGAACTCGGCGTTCGGAACGAAGTCGGCCACGCGGCGGGCCAGTTCGGGGGTGGGCCCGCCGTCGGCCTCGCCCGCGTACACGAGGACCGGCGCGGTCAGACCGGCGAGCGCCGCGCCGGTCGCGGGCGGATCGTAGGCGCCCTCGGAGTGGTAGACGTCCGCCGCCGACTCGTTGGTCTGCTCCTCGTCGGCCGCCGCGTGGGCCTGGGCCACCGCGTCCCAGCGCCCGTAGAAGAACGGCGTGATGACGGGGTCGTACTCGCCCTCTCCCGCAAGCCAGGCCCGGAACGCCGGGAAGGCGTCCTCGAACCAGGGCTCGTCCTTGCGCAGCCGGGCCGCCGCGAGCCGCTGCTCGGGGGTGGCGGGCATCCCCAGGGCCCACGGGATCGCGGTGATCAGGGCCAGCCGGGAGACACGCTCGGGGTACCGCGCCGCGTAGCGCAGAGCGAGGCTCCCGCCCGCCGAGTGGGCGAGGATGTCCATGCGCTCCCGTCCGAGATGCGTGCGGAGCGCCTCCACGTCGTCGACGAGCCGGTCGCACCGGTACGTCCCGGGGTCCGCCGGCGTCGCGGAGTCACCGGTCCCGCGCAGATCGAGCAGCACCAGCCGGCGCCGGGCGGCGAGCCCGCCGAGGTCCCCGAAATAGGCGGACGCCCGCATGGGCCCACCGGGCAGCACGACGAGCGGCTCGCCCTCTCCCCGCAGGTGGTACGTGAGTCTGGTCCCGTCGTACGCGTCGAAGATCGGCATGTCCCGATCATGGCGGCGGGGCGCGCCCAAGAGCAATGCGGTTTCCGGAGCATGCCTCCGGCGCGGACGCTGCCGCCGGAAAATTCGAACGGGCCTCTTGCCTTCGGGCCGACGAACTGGATTACTGATCCCCACAAGATCCGACCGAATGATCGGTCGCCCGGAATGGTGTGATTGACGAGGGAGACGCCCTCATGGCGAACGCGCACGACCTGCTGGACGCGGGGGAACGGCTCGATCCGGAGGCGCTGCGGGACCTGCAGCTGGAGCGGCTGCGGGCCTCGCTGCGGCACGCGTACGCGCACGTCCCCTTCTACCGGGACGCCTTCGACAAGGCGGGCGTCCACCCGGACGACTGCCGGACGCTCGCCGATCTCTCCCGCTTCCCGTTCACCGTGAAGGCCGATCTGCGGGAGAACTACCCGTACGGGATGTTCGCCGTGCCCCGCGAACGGATCCGGCGGCTCCACGCCTCCAGCGGCACCACCGGGCACCCCACCGTCGTCGGGTACACCGACGGCGACCTGTCGATGTGGGCGGACATGGTGGCCCGGTCGATCCGCGCTGCGGGCGGACGCCCCGGCGACACGGTGCACGTGGCGTACGGCTACGGCCTGTTCACCGGCGGCCTCGGCGCCCACTACGGCGCCGAACGCCTTGGCTGCACGGTGATCCCCGCCTCCGGCGGCATGACGGCACGCCAGGTGCAGCTGATCCAGGATCTGCGGCCGGGCGTCATCATGGTGACCCCGTCGTACATGCTGACCCTCCTCGACGAGTTCGAGCGTCAGGGCGTCGACCCGCGCACCACCTCCCTGCGTGTCGGGATCTTCGGCGCCGAGCCGTGGACCGAGGAGATGCGGCGCGAGATCGAGGAGCGGTTCGCGATCGACGCCGTCGACATCTACGGGCTGTCGGAGGTGATCGGCCCGGGCGTGGCGCAGGAGTGCGTCGAGACCAAGGACGGCCTGCATGTGTGGGAGGACCACTTCTACCCCGAGATCGTCGACCCCCTCTCCGGCGAGGTGCTGCCCGACGGCGAGGAGGGCGAATTGGTGTTCACCTCCCTCACCAAGGAGGCCATGCCCGTCATCCGCTACCGGACCCGGGACCTGACCCGCCTGCTGCCCGGCACGGCCCGGCCGTTCCGTCGCATGGAGAAGATCACCGGCCGCAGCGACGACATGGTCATCCTGCGCGGGGTCAACCTCTTCCCCACCCAGATCGAGGAGATCGTGCTGCGCACCCCCGGCGTCGCGCCGCACTTCCAGCTCCGGCTGACCCGCGAGGGGCGGCTCGACGCGCTGACGGTGCGGGCCGAGGCCCGGGCCGGCGCCACCCCCGAACAGCGCGACGCGGCGGCGCTCGCCATCGCCGCGGCCGTGAAGGACGGCATCGGCGTCTCGGTCGGTGTGGAGATCGTCGAGCCGGAGTCGCTGGAGCGGTCGGTGGGCAAGATCCGGCGGATCGTGGATCTGCGGCGGAGCTGATCCGTCTCAGGCGCGCGCGAAGCGCTCCCGCAGCGCCCGCTTGAGGATCTTCCCGCTGGCGTTGCGGGGCAGCTCGTCCACGAACAGCACCCGCTTGGGGGCCTTGAAGGCGGCGAGCTGCTCGCGCACATGCGCGAGGAGTTCGCTCTCGGTCACCTCGCCGCGCGGCACGACGACCGCGGTGACCGCCTCGATCCACCGTTCGTCGGGCAGACCGATCACCGCGACCTCGGCGACCCGCTCATGGGTGTACAGCGCGTCCTCGACCTGCCGCGAGGCGATCAGCACGCCACCGGAGTTGATGACGTCCTTGACCCGGTCGACGATCGTGAAGTAGCCGTCGGCGTCCCGCACGGCGAGGTCGCCGGAGTGGAACCAGCCGTCCCGGAAGGCCTCGGTGGTCTCCTCGGGCTTGTCCCAGTACCCCTCGCACAGCTGCGGTGACCGGTAGACGATCTCGCCCCGCTCTCCGTCGGGCACGTCCTTGCCGGACTCGTCGACCAGCTTCGCCTCCACGAACAGCACGGGGCGCCCGCAGGAGTCCATCCGCCCCTTGTGCTCATGCGGCGCGAGGACCATGGCCAGCGGGCCGATCTCGCTCTGCCCGAAGCAGTTGTAGAACGCGAGCTTCGGCAGCCGCTCCCGAAGCCGCTCCAGGACGGGCACGGGCATGATCGAGGCGCCGTAGTAGGCCTTGCGCAGCCCGCTCAGGTCGCGCGCGGCGAAGTCGGGGCGGCCTGCGAGGCCGATCCACACGGTGGGCGGCGCGAAGAGGCTGTCCGCGTCACCCGTCTCGATCAGGTCGAAGAGCCGGTCGCCGTCGGGCGCGTCCAGGATGATGTTCGTCGCGCCGACGGCGAGAGAGGGCAGCAGGAAGACGTGCATCTGCGCCGAGTGGTAGAGCGGCAGCGCGTGCACGGGCCGGTCGCCCGCGCTCAGGTCGAGTGCGGTGATCGCGCTGAGGTACTCGTGCACCAGTGCCCGGTGGGTCATCATCGCGCCCTTGGGGAGCGCGGTCGTGCCGGACGTGTAGAGGAGCTGCACCAGGTCCTCGCCGCGCGGCTCCTCGCCGTCGTAGGGCTCGGTCTCCGCCAGGCGGGCGAGCAGGGAGTCGTCCGCGTTCCGCAGCGGCTGTACGCGTACGCCCTCGGGAAGGTGTCCGGCGAGGTCGGGATCGGCGAGGACGAGGGCGCAGCCGGACTGCTCGACGAGGTAGGCGAGGTCGTCGCCGGTGAGGTTCTGGTTGACCGGCACATGCACCAGTCCGGCGCGGGCGCAGGCCAGGAAGCCGATCAGATACGCGTCGGAGTTGTGACCGTAGGCGCCGACCCGGTCACCGGGGGCGAGTCCGCTCTCGCGCAGTACGCGGGCGGCCCGGGAGACGGCGTCGTCGAGCTCGGCGTAGGTCCACGACCGGTCCTCGTAGCGGATCGCGACCCGCTCCGGGGTGCGCCGGGCGCTGCGCCGCAGTGTGCCGTCGACCGTGACGCTTCGTCCCGCCGTCATGTACCGCCCCTTCCTCCTGACTTGCTGCTGCCGCGATCCTCGTGGCGTCACGCGACGCGGGTCAAGCCTGCCGTGGGCTTCAGGGCGCGAGTCCTTGGTACCGCAGATAGGCGTGCAGGGCCGCCGACGCCTGCAGCCGCTGGAGACTGCGGCGGTGGAGGTCCCGTTCCCGGTGGGTCAGTTCTTCGAGGACACGGTCGGGGCTGCCGCTCGTGCGCAGTTCCTCCAGGACCGCGCCGATGGTGTCGAGCGGGTGGTGGGCCCGGCGCAGCAGGGCGGCGATGCGTGCGGCGACCTGCTCGGTACGGGGGTAGACGCGGTATCCGGTGGCGGGCTCCCGCTCCGGCCGCAGCAGACCGCGGCTCTCCCAGAGCCTGAGTACGGGTGGCTTGACGCCCACGGCGCGGGCGACCTGGCCGATGCGCAGACGGCGGTGTCCGGTGGCCGGGTGGCTGGGCTGGTCCGTCACGACGGACTTCAGGGCGTCGCGGACCGCCGCCAGTTCGCCGCGCTCCCGGTGCAGCAGAGCGTGGCTCGCGTCCAGCGCGGCGAGCGCGGTCTCCAGGTCCCCGGTGTGCACGGCGCTCAGCACGAGACGGGTCGTTCCCCAGCCGTGCCCTGCGGCCAACTGCCGTGCGGCGGTGAGGGCTTCGGCGTGTAGGTCGGTGAAGACGCGGTAGCCGCTCGGCGTGCGGTCGACCGGAGGCAGCACCCCTGTCTCCACATAGGTGCGGACCTGCTGGACCGAGATCCCCGCCGCTCGCGCCAGATCGCTGACACGCAGCCGGTCCCCCATGCCCCCTCCCCCGCTGTCGACGACCGCCCGCACTCACCCTAGACCCTCGGGCCTCACCACGGGTTGAGACTTTTCCGGCACACAGCGGGTTCGACCTGCAGCAAGAGACATCGAAGTCTCTGGCAGCATTTGACTGAGACAATTGATACCGCAGGTCGCGGCGGGACGGGCCGGGCCGAACACGTCCATGAAGGGAAGGCGGGGCACATGAGGTTTCAGCTCGACGTCGACATGGCCGACGGGTGGTCCACGGAGGATGCCGTGCGTGAACTGGGGCGCATCCTGCGGTACTGGGGCGGCAACCTCGGCCACTACGCCCTGAAGCCCGGCGACGGCGCGGCCGTCCACGACTCGGACTACCGGGAGGTCGGTCAGTGGCGCGTCGTCGCCGCCCCCGAGGCCTGACCGCGGCTCAGAGGTCGCGGGCGCGGTTCTCCCAGTAGGGCGCGCGCAGCCGGCGCTTGTACAGCTTGCCGTTGGGGTCGCGGGGCATCGACTCGATGAAGTCGACGCTCTTGGGCCGCTTGTAGCCGGCGAGTTGCCGGGCGCAGTGGTCGAGGATGTCCGCGGCGAGGGCGGGGCCCGGCTCATGGCCCGGAGCGGGTTCGACGACCGCCTTCACCTCCTCCCCCCAGTCGTCGTGCGGGATCCCGAAGGCGGCGGCGTCGGCCACCGCGGGGTGTCCCAGCAGGGCGGCCTCGATCTCGGCCGGATAGATGTTGACCCCGCCGGAGATGATCAGGTCGATCTTGCGGTCGCGCAGGAAGAGATAGCCGTCCCCGTCGAGGCAGCCGAGGTCGCCGACGGTGAAGAAGTCGCCGAGCCGGTTCTTCCTCGTCTTGGCCTCGTCCTTGTGGTACGAGAACCCGCCGGTGCTCATCTTCATGTAGACGGTGCCGAGTTCACCGGGCGGCAGCCGGTTCCCGTCGTCGTCGAAGATCGCCAGTTCGCTGATGGGCCAGGCCTTGCCGACGGTGCCCGGCTTCTTGAGCCAGTCCTCTGCGGTCGCGAAGGCGCCGCCGCCCTCGCTCGCCGCGTAGTACTCCTCGACGCACTCGCCCCACCACTCGATCATCGCCCGCTTCACATGGTCGGGGCAGGGCGCGGCGCCGTGGATGGCGTGGCGCATGGAGGAGACGTCGTAGCGCGCCTTCACCGCGTCGGGGAGCGCGAGCAGGCGGTGGAACTGGGTCGGCACCATGTGCGTGTGTGTGCACGCGTGGGTGTCGATGAGACGGAGCATCTCCTCCGGGGTCCACCGGTCCATCACCACCAGCCGGTGCCCGAGGTGCAGGGAAGCGCCCGCGAACTGGAGTACGGCCGTGTGGTACAGCGGCGAGCAGACGAGGTGGACGTTGTCGTCGTACGGCCTGATGCCGAAGATGCCGAGGAAGCCGCCGAGGTGGGCCCCCTCAGGGGGTTTGCCGGGCAGCGGCCGGCGGATGCCGCGCGGGCGGCCCGTGGTGCCCGAGGTGTAGTTCATAACCCAGCCGAGGGTGCGCCCCTCGGGCGCCGAGTCGGGCTGTCCGGCGAGGAGTTCGGCGTACGGCCGGAAGCCCTCCGCCTCGCCGACCGCGTACCGGCGGCCGGCCGGCAGCTCCGCCTCGTCGGCGGCGCGCCGGGCCGCGTCGGCGAACCGTTCGTGGGCGATCAGCACCTTGGCGCCGGAGTCGGCGACGATCCAGGCGATCTCGGGCCCGACGAGGTGGTGGTTGACGGGCACCAGATAGAGCCCGGCCTCGGTGGCGGCCAGATAGGCGGTGAGGAACTCGACGCCGTTGGGCAGCACGACGGCGAAGGAGTCACCGCGCTCGAGTCCCGCGGCGCGCAGTCCGTGCACCAGCCGGTGGGCCGAGGCCAGCAGCCGTCCGGCGGTCCACTCCTCCCCGTCGGGGGCGACGAGAACGACACGCCCGGGGTCCGCCGCTGCCTGGGCCCAGAATCCGGGGGCGGTCTGGCTCACTGCTGGCTCCTTCCGGCGATCCGGTTGATACGGTCGACGGCCCGCTCGAATCCGCGGGTGAGGTCGTCGACGACGGCCTGGACGCTGCGTTCGCCGGTCATCCGGCCGACGATCTGGCCGACCGGGGTGCCGAGCAGGGGCTCCACCTCGTACTTCTGGATGCGGGTGACCGCCTCGGCGACGAGCAGTCCCTGCAACGGCATGGGCAGGGCGCCGGGCCCCTCGGGGGCGTCCCAGGCGTCGGTCCACGCGGTACGCAGCTGCCGGGCCGGTTTTCCGGTCAGCGCCCGAGAACGGACCGTGTCGCCGGATCCGGCGGCGAGCAGCTTGCGGACGAGTGCGGGCGAGGGGAGTTCGGCCTCCGTGGTGGTCAGCCAGACCGAGCCCAGCCAGACCCCCTGCGCGCCGAGCGCGAGCGCGGCGGCCGCCTGTTCCCCGCTGCCGATGCCCCCGGCGGCCAGCACCGGCAGCGGGTCGACCGCCTCCACGACCTCGGGGGTGAGCACCATCGTGGCGATCTCCCCGGTGTGGCCGCCCGCCTCGTATCCCTGGGCGACGACGACGTCGATGCCGGCGTCCCGGTGCTTACGGGCGTGCCGGGCGCTGCCGGCGAGGGCGGCGACCAGGACGCCCTTGTCATGGGCGTGGGCGACGACGTCGGCGGGCGGGGAGCCGAGGGCGTTGGCGAGCAGCTTGATCGGGTAGTCGAAGGCGACGTCGAGCTGGGTGCGGGCCACCTGCTCCATCCAGCCGGTGATCCGCCACCCGGAGGCCTCGCCCTCGGTGAGTTCCGGCACCCCGTACGCGGCGAGGGTGTTCTTGACGAACTGGCGGTGCCCTTCCGGGATCATCGCCTCGACATCGGCCTCCGTGACGCCCTCGACCTTCTTCGCGGGCATGACGACGTCGAGGCCGTAGGGCCGGCCGTCCACCTGGGCCTCGATCCAGTCGAGGTCGCGCTTGAGTTCGTCGGGGGCCGTGTAGCGGACCGCACCGAGCACCCCGAAGCCGCCCGCCCTGCTGATGGCCGCGGCGACGGCGGGGAACGGCGTGAAGCCGAAAACGGCGTGTTCCACTCCCAGTTGCTTGCTCAGCTCCGTCTGCATGGGCGCAGGATGCCGCAGCCACCGGAAGGAGGGAAGACTGTTTCTGATACTCCGTCAGATCCTATGCCCGGGTGCCGCCCCCGAGGTCTTCGAGGACCGCCATCGCCGCGTTGTGCCCCGGCACCCCGCTCACTCCGCCGCCGCGCACCGCGCCCGCGCCGCACAGCAGGACATTGGCCTGGCGGGTCTCCACACCCCAGCGTCCCGTGCCCTCCTGGGCGTACGGCCAGGCCAGCTCGCGGTGGAAGATGTTGCCGCCGGGCAGCCGCAGGTCCCGTTCCAGGTCGAGCGGTGTCTTCGCCTCGATGCAGGGGCGTCCGTCCGCGTCCCTGGCCAGACAGTCCTCCAGGGGCTCGGCGAGGTGGGCGTCCAGTTGGGCCAGCGTCGACTTCAGCAACTCCTCCCGCACACCGTCGTTGTCGCGCTCGAAGAGCCGCGCGGGGGTGTGCAGACCGAACAGGGTGAGGGTCTGGTAGCCCCGCTCGACGAGCTCGGGGCCGAGGATGGTCGGGTCGGTGAGCGAGTGGCAGTAGATCTCCGAGGGCGGCGCGGCGGGCAGCGCGCCCGCGGCCGCCTGGACGTGCGCGGCGGCCAACTGCTCGTATCCCTCGGCGACATGGAAGGTCCCCGAGAAGGCCTCACGCGGATCGACCTGCGGGTCACGCAGCGCGGGCAGCCGCTTGAGCAGCATGTTCACCTTGAGCTGGGCGCCTTCGGCCGGGTCGGGCGGGGCGTCGCCGGTGAGCCGGGCCAGCTCCTGCGGCGACGCGTTCACCAGGACGTGCCGGGCGGAGACCGTGCCGTCGCCGTCGGCGGTGCGGAACGCGACCTCCGCGGTGCGCCCGTCGCTCTCGATGCCGACCACCTCGTGCCCGGTGGCGATCACCGCGCCGGCGGCCCGCGCAGCCGCGGCCAGCGCGTCGGTGAGCGCGCCCATGCCGCCGACCGGCACGTCCCAGGCGCCCGTACCGCCGCCGATCACGTGGTAGACGAAGCAGCGGTTCTGCCGCAGCGAGGGGTCGTGGGCGTCGGCGAAGGTGCCGATCAGCGCGTCGGTCAGCACGACCCCGCGGACCAGGTCGTCGGTGAAGCGCCGCTCGACGGCGGAGCCGATCGGCTCCTCGAACAGCACCCGCCACGCCTCCTCGTCGTCGATACGACGGCGCAGTTCGTCCCGGGTGGGCAGCGGCTCGGTGAGCGTCGGGAACACTCGCTGGGCGACCTGCCCCGTCATCCCGTAGAAGCGCTGCCAGGCCTCGTACTCACGATCGGATCCGGTCAGCCGGGCGAACGCCTCCCGGGTGCGCCGCTCTCCGCCGCCGACGAGAAGGCCGGTGGGGCGCCCGCCGCGTTCGACGGGGGTGTACGAGGACACGGTGCGCCCGCGCACCCGGAAGTCCAGGTCCAGATCCCGGACGATCTTCCGTGGCAACAGGCTGACCAGGTACGAGTAGCGCGACAGCCGGGCGTCGACCCCGGCGAACGGCCGGGTGGACACGGCGGCGCCCCCGGTGTGGTCCAGTCGTTCGAGCACCAGTACGGAACGTCCGGCCCGGGCCAGATAGGCGGCGGCGACCAGCCCGTTGTGGCCCCCGCCGACGATCACGGCGTCGTAGCCCTCGTGTCCCTCGCGTCCGTGGCTTCCCTCGTGTACAGGCATGTCTCTTGGTAGCACGCCATGATCCGGCCCGGCCAGAGCCGGGCCGTGCGGAGACGGCCGGGCACCCGGTCCGCGCGCAGTGTCACTCGTCCACCGGCGGCGACGCCGTACGGCGCTGCGCGGCGGCGAGGATCTCGGACGGACCGCGCGCCCACTCCAGCGTGCGGCCGACCAGCGCGGCCCTCGGCCGGTCCCAGCAGCGGCGCACCGCCGCCGGACGGTGCATGCCGAGTTCGGTCCGCGCCCAGTCGGGAAGGAGCCCGACGGAGGCGTTCATCAGCACGCCCACGACCAGCCGCTCCCGTCCGGTACGGCCGAAGCCGCGCAGAAACCGCACGGAGTCCAGCGCGGCGGGTGTGGCACGCAGCCGGGGGCGTATCCCGTCCAGGTAGCGCTCGACCTCCCGTACGCTGCCGGGCACCTTCTCCGCGCCGAGCGCCTCGGCGACCGGGGCGACCTGGCGGTAGTACGCGTCGCACTCGGCGGGCGTGAGCCGGGCCCGCCGAGGTGCGTAAGCCTGGTAGCCCGCCAGGAAGCTGCTCACCTCCGCGGTGTGCACCCAGGTCAGCAGCTCGGGGTCGGCCGCGCTGTACGCCCGTCCGTCCGGGGCGGTGCCGTTCACCCGGGTGTGGATCCGGCGGACCAGGGCGATCGCCTCGTACGCGGCCGGCAAGGACCCGAAGGTCGTCGTGGTGACGAACCGCGCGGTGCCGATGAGCCGCCCGACCGGGTCGGACCGGAAATCCGAGTGCTGCTGGACCCCGGCCATGGCCAGCGGGTGCAGTGACTGAAGCATCAGCGCCGCGAACCCGCCGGTCAGCATGCCGGTCGGATGTCCGTGCACCCGCCAGGCGGGATCCCCCGGGGTGATCCCGAGCAGCCCGCGATCACCGGCCGGGCCCTCGTACCGTTCCAGTTTGAGGTCCCCGCCGTGCACGGTCGCCTTGAGCTCGTCCGAGATCCGCGCCCGCAGTCCCACCAGCGCCTCCCGATCCCCCGCGCACTGCCGCTACGCCGCCATTCTCGCGCTTCGCCGCGGTCACCGGCATGGGCCGTGGCACGCCACGGGGGATCGAGCACGCCTCCCGGTACGGGCCGGCTGCCCGGCCCGGCCGGTCGGCGTTGCCGGACGATTCCGGTCGTGTCGACGGCAACCTGGACCGGCTCCGCTGCCACGACCGCGGACCGCGACGCGTCTTCTCCACCTCCGCTCATCAGCGTCCGCACTTACGAGGTCTCCCGCCCCTTCGGTCACCTCATGAGGAGGTCGGTTCACTGCTGTTCGGTCCAGCGCCGGTACAGGCTGATCCGGTCCTCGCCGATCCTGGAGCGCAGTTCGGGGGCGTCGATGCCGAGGTTCTCGGCAGGGGCCGCGCACAGGACCGCGACCTTGCCGACGTGCTGGTTGGTCTGGACGGCACGGGTCGCCTCGGCAGCGGCGTCGAGGGGATAGACCCGCGACAGGGTCGGGTGGATCATGCCGCGGCTGATCAGCCGGTTGGTCTGCACTGCCTCGTGGTAGTTGAAGCCGTGGGAGCCGATGATCCGCTTCAGCCGCATCCACAGGAAACGGTTGTCGTACTCGTGCCGGTAACCCGTCGACGAGCCGCAGGTGACGATCTTGCCGCCGCGCTTGGCGACGTACACCGACGTGCCGAAGGTCTCGGCGCCCAGGTACTCGAAGACGATCTGCGGGTCCTCGCCGACCAGCGAGCGCACGGCCTCGCCGAGGACCCGGCCCGCCTTGGGGTGGCGGAAGCTCCCGTCCGGCAGATCGAGGTCCGACCGGTTGACGACATGCTCGCAGCCCTGCGCACGGACCAGCGCGGCCTTCTCCTGCGAGCTGACCACCGCCACGGGGATTCCGCCGCCGTTCTTGACGAACTGAAGGGCGTAGGAACCCAGGCCGCCGGTTCCGCCCCAGACGAGGACGACGTCTCCCTGCCGCATCTGCGCGCCGTGCCCACCGACCAGCATGCGGTAGGCGGTCGCGGCGCACAGGGTGCTGGCGGCCGCCTCCTCCCAGGACAGGTGCGCCGGCTTGGCGACCAGCTGGTTGGCCTTGACCAGGCAGAACTCGCCGAGCGCGCCGAAGTTCGTCTCGAAGCCCCAGGCCAGCTGGGTCTCGGTGAGCATGCCGTCGTCGTAGGAGGCGTGGTCCTCCTCGTCGACGTGGGACGGCGAGACAACGACCTTGTCGCCGACCTTCCAGCTCTTCACGCCGGACCCGACCCGGACGATCACGCCGGAGGCGTCCGAGCCGACCTGGTGGTACGGCAGGTCGTGGCGGCCGCCGTGCCAGCCCTGCTTGCCCAGCTTCTCCAGGAAGGCGAACGTGGGGACCGGCTCGAAGATCGCGGACCATACGGTGTTGAAGTTGATGGCGGCCGACATGACGGCGACGATGCACTCGTCCGGGGCGGGTTCGGGCATGGCGACCTCGCCGACGTGCAGGGACCTGCGCACGTCCTTGTCGGTCTCGCCCTCGAACATGCCGACCTCGTCCTTGAGCAGATGGGCCGCCCGGTAGGACGAGGGCAGGTCCAGGGAGAGCAGTTCCTCCGGTTCGGCACCGGCGATGACGGCCTGGAGCAGATCAGACACTGAACAGTCCTCTCAAGGGGTGCTTGTGGTGTGGGCGATGGGGCGGGCGGGGGCGTCGCCGTCAGGCGAGCGTCTCCCGCAGGACGTCTGCGACCCCGTCGAGGTGTCTGACGAGGTAGAAGTGGCCGCCGTCGAAGACGCGCAGGTCGAAGGCACCGGTGGTGTACCGCGACCACTCGCCGGCTTCCTCGGGGGTCACCTTGGGGTCCCTGTCGCCGGTCAGGGCGACCACGGACGTCCCCAGCGGCGGGCCCGGGCGGTGCCGGTAGGTCTCCACCGCCTTGTAGTCGCTGCGCAGCGAAGGCAGCATGACTCTGAGCAACTCCTCGTCCGGGACCTCGAGTTCGGTGCCCGCGAGCACCGCCATGGTCTTGACGAGGGCATCGTCGTCGAGCAGGTGCACCGCCTCGCCGCGCTGGTCGGCGGGGGCGCGGCGGGCCGAGACATACAGCTTCAGCGGCACGGTGCCGCGCTCCTCCAGCCTGCGGGCCACCTCGTAGCCCAGCACGGCGCCGAGGCTGTGCCCGAACAGGGCGAGGGGGCGGTCGGTCCACGGGAGCAGTTCGGCGGTGACCAGGTCGGCGAGAGTGTCCATGTCGTCGACGCAGGCCTCGCCGCGCCGGTCCTGCCGCCCGGGGTACTGGACGGCCAGCACGTCCACCGTCGGCGCGAGGGCGCGCGAGACGGGGAAGAAGAAGCTGGCGGAGCCTCCGGCATGGGGCAGCAGCACCAGCCGCTTCCCGGCCGCGGGTGCCGGATGGAAGCGCCGGATCCAGGGGCTGATGAGGGCTTGGGTGGGCATGGGCGGGTACGGCCTTTCGCGGGAGAAGGGGGCGCGGCAGGTCCCGGTTCACGGGGCCGTGGGGGGCTCGAAGTAGCCGGCCCCGGTGAAGAACTCGACGTGTTTGCGGAACAGTTCGCGGTCCGCGGGCGGGCAGCTGATGCCGCTGCCCTCCAGTGCCGCCGCCGTCTCGCTGTCGTCGACGGGCGGATAGAAGGCATCCGGGCGGGCCGCCATGACCTCGAAGGCGTCGAACAGCGGCAGAAGCGCGTTGTCCGGGTCGGCGGTCACCAGATCGCGCCAGGTGTCCCAGTCCCGGGCGGGCAGCGCGTATCCGTGCTGCCGCAGCTCCTCGATCATCTCGGCCAGGGACAGGCCGCTGTGGCTGCACACATGGAAGGTGCGTCCGCTGTTGCCCTCCTGACGGGAGATGTGCAGGATCGCGGCGCTGGTGTAGCTCACCGGCATCAGGCGGAAGGTCACCGGGATGTCGCCGGGCACGGCCTGCGCCTGGAGCATGCCCTTCAGGCTGAGCCAGACGAAGTCGCGGGCCTGGCAGGCGCCCGTCTCCTCGTCGCCTGCGATCAGGTCGACGCGGTAGACGGACACGGGCAGGCCTCGCTCGCGGGCCAGGCCGATGATCTGCTCGGACACCCACTTGCTCTGGGTGTACCCGGTGGGCAGCGTGTCGCCCGGACCGGTCGGGTCCGTGGTCCGCAGCGGGACCCCGCCGGTGTCCCTGCCGACGTAGACGCCCAGGGTGGACACGTAGTGGACGGGGACCGTGCGGTGCCGGGCGGCGAGGCGCAGGATCTCCTCGGTGCCGCCGACGTTGGCGGCGCGCACGGTGGCGTACGGCCGCACCCAGTTGACGGCGGCGCCCGCGTGGTACACCGCGTCGACCGAGCGGGCCAGGGTGTCGAAGTGTTCGGGGGCCAGGCCGAGGCCAGGCTCGGCGAGGTCGCCGACGACGACCGAGAGACGGTCGTCCTCGACGGCGTCCCGGATGCCGTACCAGTCCAGGTTCGCCCGCAGTCTGGCCCATGCGTCGGCGTGGTCGCGCCCGCGGACCAGGCAGTGCACCCGCGCCGACGTCGTACGCATCAGATCGCGCAGCAAGTAGGCGCCGAGGAATCCGGTGGCGCCGGTCAGCAGTACCTCGCCCGGGTCGGCGGCGACGCGGCTCACCTCTTGTGCGGGCCGGATGTCGTCGGCGAGGCGGATCTCCGCCGCGAAGTCCACGGCGACCTGGTCTCCGGGACCGTCGTGCCGTGTGCCGCGCACCTCGGTGAGCAGGAACGCGGCGAGTTCGGTGAGGGTGGGGTGGTCGAACACCAGGGTGGTGGGCAGGCGCAGGCCGGTGAGGGCGCCGAGGCGGTTGCGGAACTCCACGCCCGTCAGGGAGTCGAAGCCCAGGTCGGAGAAGCGCCGGCCCACGTCGAAGCCGGCGGGGTCCGCGTGCCCCAGGACGGCCCCGGCCTCGGCGCGCACGATGTCCAGCACGCGCGCGTGCTGCTCCTCCTCCGTCAGTCCTGACAGGCCCGCGGTGAAGGAGTCGGCGTCGGCGCCGGAGTTGCGGGCGGCGGGGCGGACGGGCGTCCGCAGCAGGGAGCGCAGTACCGCGGGTGCCAGGCGCGCCTGGTCGCGCAGAGCGGTCAGGTCGAGGGGCGCGGCGACCGCACAGGGCCACCCCGCGTCGAGCGCGGCGTCCAGCATCGCGGGCCCCTCGTCGGAGGCGATGGGCGGATACCCGGCGCGCGCGATGCGCTCCAGGTCGGCCGCGGTCAGCTCGCCGCCACCGCCGGCCCGGTCCCACAGCCCCCAGGCGACCGACGTGGCGGGCAGCCCCAGGCCCGCCCGGTACTCGGCGAGAGCGTCCAGGAAGTTGTTCGCGGCGGCGTAACTCGACTGACCCGCGCCGCCGATGACGCCGGCGAGCGAGGAGAACAGGACGAACGCCGACACGTCCAGGCCGCTGGTCAGTTCGTGCAGGTTCCAGGCCGCGTCGATCTTCGGCCGCAGCACCGACTCCAGGCGCTCAGGTGTGACGGTGGTGATCAGCCCGTCTCCGAGGATGCCCGCCGCGTGGACGACGCCGGTCAGCGGCCGGTCCTCGGGTACGGCCGCCAGCAACTCGGCCAGCGCCGAGCGGTCGGTGACGTCGCATGCGGCCACGGTGACCCGGGCGCCGAGGGCGGACAGCTCGGACACCAGATCCTCGGCGCCCGGGGAGTCGGGCCCCCGGCGGCTGGTGAGCAGCAGGTCCCTTACGCCGTGCCGAACCACCAAGTGCCGTGCGAACAGCGCTCCGAGGGCACCGGTACCGCCGGTGATGAGGACGGTGCCACCGGGGCGCCAGTGGGGGGCGCGAGGTGTCCGGGGGACGGCCGGGGCGGGCCGGGTGCCGGTCGTGGCTGCCGTCGGGCCGGTCGGCAGCCTGCGCAGGCGCGGGAGCAGTACCCGGCCCGACCGGACGGCGGCCTGGGACTCGGTGGAGTTCACCAAGGCGGAGAGTGTCGCCGCGGGCGCCTCCCCGTCGAGGTCCACCAGCACGAAGCGCCCCGGGTTCTCGGACTGCGCCGAGCGGATCTGGCCCCATACGGCCGTGGCCGCGGGGTCGGTCACCGGGCGGCCGCCGGCGGCGACCGCCCCGCGGGTGACCAGGACCAGCGGGACACCGGCCAGCCGCTGGTCGGCGAGCCAGTCCTGGACCAGGGCCAGCACCCGCCGTGTGTGCCGGTGGGCGGCCACGACGGGACCGGCGCCGTGCGCCGGGGCATCGGCGGTGTCCGGAACGCCGGTGTCGTAGTCGTCGTCGGAGAACGCGTCGGCGTCGATGTCGTAGCGCACGGCGTCCATCGGCGTGCCCGCCTCGACCGCCTTGGCCAGATCGGTCAGGTCGGCGTAGCCGGTCGCGCCCAGGGTCGCCCAGTGAAGGGGGGTGGGCGGGCCGTCGAGGGTGATCGGGGTCCAGTCGGTGTGGAAGAGAGCGTCGTGGGTCCTGGTGCGGGCGCGTTCGACGGTCTCGGCCGTGACGGGGGTGAGTGCAAGGGAGCGGATCGTCGCGACCGGCTGCCCGGTGCGGTCCGCCAGCAGCACCGAGAGTTCGCCGTCTTCCGAGGTGATGAGCCGGCCGCGCACGATGGTGGCGCCCGTCGCGTGCAGATGGACGCCACCCCACCGGGTCGCGAGCCGGGCTCCCTGCCCGGGATTGGTCAGCAGCGCCGCCTGCACGGCTCCGTCCAGCAGTGCGGGGTGCAGTCCGAAGCGGGCGGCGTCGGCCGCTGCCTGCTCGTCGAGCGCCACCTCGGCGTACACCTCGCCCGTGGACTCCGCTGTCCACAGGCCGGTGAGCCCACGCAGTCGTGGCCCGTACGCCGCACCCGCCTCGGCCAGCGTCTCGTACGCCGCGTCCGAATCCACCGGTGCCGCGTCCGCCGGCGGCCACGGCAGGAGCGGGTCGGCGGACGCGGGCCCGCGCAGGCTGAGGGTGCCGGTGGCGTACTCGGTCCACTCGGCGTCGCCCGCCTCCGGCCGGGCATGCACGGCGAAGGCGCGCCGCTGCTCATCCGCCGCGCCCACCCTGACCTGCACCTGCACGGCCCCCTGGGCGGGAAAGGCCAGTGGTGTACGGACATTCAGCTCGTCGACGGCGGTGCAGCCGACCTCGTCCGCGGCGCGCAGCGCCAACTCGACCAGCACCGCCGACGGCAGGACCGCGGCGCCGGCGACGGTGTGCTCCGCCAGCCACGGGTGAGTGCGCGGCGACAGGCGGCTGGTGAACAGCGTCTCGTCCGATCCGGCCACGGCGACCGCGGCGCCGAGCAGCGGGTGCCCGGTCGCCGCCATGCCCAGGCCCGCGGCGTCCTGCGCACGGGCGCCGGAGGAGAACCAGAAGCGCTCGTGCTGGAAGGCGTACGTCGGCAACGGCACGCGCCGCGCCCCGGAACCGGCGAAGACGGTGGCCCAGTCGACGCGCACGCCCCGCACCTGAAGTGCGGCGAGGGAGGCCAGAAAGCGGCTCGCACCGCCCTCGTCGCGGCGCAGGGTCCCGGTGACGACGACGGTGTCGCCGAGGTTCTCCTGGAGCGAGGAGGTGAGCACCGGGTGCGCGCTGACCTCGACGAACACGCCGTGGTCCTGGGCCGCCAGGGCCTGCACGGACCTGGCGAACTCCACCGGCCGGCGCATGTTGGCGTACCAGTACCCGGCGTCGAGACGGGCGGTGTCCACCCACTCGCCGGTCACCGTCGAGAAAAACGGCACCGAACCCGTCCGCGGCCGTACCGGTGCCAGCGCTGCCAGCATCTCTTCCCGGACGCGTTCGACCTGCGGGGAGTGGGAGGCGAAGTCGGTGGGGAAACGCTTCGTCCGGGCGCCCCTCGCGGCGCACTCGGCGATGAACTCGCCCAGGGCGTCCCGCTCCCCGGCGACCAGGACCGAGCTGGGACCGTTCTCCACGGCGACCGAGAGCCGTCCCGCCCACTTCTCCAGCCGGGCTTCGACCTCGGCCCGCGGCAGCCCGACGGCACCCATGCCGCCCGTGCCCTGGAGCGCCAGGGCGATCCGGCTGCGCAGGGCGATCACACGTGCCGCGTCCGGCAGGCTGAGCCCGCCCGCGACGCAGGCCGCGGCGATCTCGCCCTGGGAGTGCCCGACGACGGCCGCGGGCTCGAGGCCGTACGAACGCCACAGAGCCGCCAGGGAGACGTGCACGGCGAACAGGGCGGGCTGGACGACGTCCAGCCGTTCGAGGTCGGGCGCGCCCTCGGCGCCGCGCAGCACGTCCTCCAACGACCAGTCCACGAAGGGTTCCAGGGCCTGCGCGCACTCGGCGACGCGGGCCGCGAACACCTCCGACTCCGCCATCAGCTCGGTCGCCATCCCGGCCCACTGACTGCCCTGGCCCGGGAAGACGAACACGGTCCTGCCGACCTCGCCGGCGACGCCCTGCACGACGTTCCCCGCGGACTCACCGGCCGCCAGGGCGTCCAGCCCGGCGAGCACGTCCTCGCGCTCGCGGCCGACGATTATGGCGCGCCGCTCCAGGGCGGCGCGGGTGGTGGCCAACGAGTGTGCCACGTCGAGTAATTGAAGGTCGGGAGCGTGATCCGGTGTGGCGTCGCGCAGATGAGCGGCCAGGCGGGCCGCCTGCACCCGCAGCGCCTGTGACGAGCGGGCCGACACGGGAAAGGGCAGGGCCGCGGGTGGCTCGGGGACGGGCTCAGGGTCCCGGACGGCATCCTGCTCCGGCGCCTGTTCCGGCGCCTGTTCCAGGATGACGTGGGCGTTGGTGCCGCTCGCGCCGAAGGCGGACACCGCTCCGCGGCGCGGCTCCCCCGTCTGCGGCCACGGCCGGGTTTCGGCGAGCAGTTCGACCTCGCCCGCGGACCAGTCCACGAACGGTGTGGGCTCGTCGAGGTGCAGGGTCCTGGGCAGGACGCCGTGCCGGAGTGCCTGCACCATCTTCACCAGGCCGCCGACGCCCGAAGCGGCCTGTGCATGGCCGACGTTGGACTTCAGCGAGCCGACCAGGAGCGGCCGCCCCTCGGGCCGCGCCTGCCCATAGGTGGCGAGCAGGGCCTGCGCCTCGATGGGGTCGCCCAGCCGCGTGCCCGTGCCGTGCGCCTCGACGGCGTCGACCTCCGCCGGAGTGAGCCCGGCGTTGGCCAGCGCCTGCCGGATGACTCGCTCCTGCGACGGCCCGTTCGGCGCCGTCAGGCCGTTGGACGCGCCGTCCTGGTTGACGGCGCTGCCCCGTACGACCGCCAGCACGGCATGCCCGTTCTGCCGCGCGTCGGAGAGCCGCTCCAGGACGAGCAGGCCGACCCCCTCGGACCAGCCGATACCGTCGGCGGCGGCGGAGAACGGCTTGCAGCGGCCGTCCGCCGCGAGTCCCCGCTGCCGGGAACCGTCGATGTAACCGCCGGGGTGCGCGGAGATGTACGAGGCTCCCGCGAGCGCGAGGGTGGACTCGCCCGAGCGCAGCGACTGGACGGCCAGGTGCAGGGAGACCAGCGCGGAGGAGCAGGCCGTGTCGACCGACACGGAGGGACCTTCGAGGCCGAGGACGTAGGAGATACGCCCGGACGCCATGCTGCTGAGCTTGCTGGTCATCTGGTAGCCCTCGAACTCCTCCGGGGCGTCCAGATCCAGATAGCTCTGCTCGACCAGCCCCGCGAACACGCCGGTCCTGCTGCCCTTGAGGGCGAGCGGGTCGATGCCGGCGTGCTCCAGCGCTTCCCACGCGGTCTCCAGCAGCACCCGCTGCTGGGGATCCATCGCGAGGGCCTCGCGCGGCGAGATGCCGAAGAACGCCGCGTCGAAGCGGGTGGCGGAGTCGACGAAGCCGGCCTGGCGGATGTAGATGCTGCCGGGCTTGGCCGGGTCGGGGTCGTACAGGGCATCCAGGTCCCAGCCGCGGTCCGTGGGGAAGTCGGAGATCTCGTCACGCTCGTCGACAGCCAGCCGCCACAGCTCGTCGGGAGACGACGCGCCTGGGAAACGGCACGACATGCCGACGATCGCGACGGGCTCCTGGCCACCTGCCTCCAGCTCTGCGACGCGCCTGCGGGTCTTCTCCAGATCGGCCGTGACCCACTTCAGGTACTCGACCAGCTTTTCTTCCTTGGACATGTGCTGCCCGCTCTCCTTGTGGTGAGCCGTCATCGGCCGGCCCCGCGGCCCAGCTCGGTGTCGATGAAGTCGAAGATCTCGTCGGCCGACGCGGTGGCGATCCGGCTCGCCGCGTCCTCGGGGCGGTGCTCGGGCCGTTCCTCGGCGGTGGCGGGGACGAGCCGGTTCAGGATCGTCCGCAACCGTGCGCCGATCGTGGTGAGGTCCAGGTCCGCCGCCTCGGGACGCAGCCCGGCCACCGTCGCCTCCAGCCGGTCGAGCTGGGCGAGCAGGGGCGGCCGGCCCGACGTCCCGGCCGGGTCGTGCGCCGACGCGGCCTCGGCCAGGAGGTACCGGATGAGGGCGGCGGGCGAGGGATGGTCGAAGACGACCGTGGCGGGCAGTCGCAGGCCGGTGGCCGCGCGGAGCCGGTTGCGCAGGTCCACTGCGGTCATCGAGTCGAACCCGGCCTCCTGGAAGGAGCGTTCGAGTCCGACGGCACCTAGGTCGGTGTGCCCGAGAACGGCGGCCACCTCCTGACGCACCAGTGCCCGTACGACCTGGTGACGTCCGTCGTCGTCCAGTCCGGCCAGGCGCCGCACGAGCGCCCCGGCCCCCGCTCCGCCCTCGTCGCCGGTGTCCGCGCCCGTCGGGCCGACGGCGGGCCGCCGCCCGTCGCGGACCAGGCCGCGGAACAGCGGGGGAACGCCGCCTTCCTGGGCACGCAGCGCGGATGGGCTGAGCCGGGCGGCGAGGAGAACCGGGGCGCCGGCCGCGGTCTCTGCCCCGGAGTCGCCCGCGGTCACGTGCCCGAGTGCCGCGTCGAACGCCGCCATGGCGCGTGCGAACGTCAGTGGCAGGAAGCCGACCCGGTCCGGCCCGGCCCGGCCCGTACCGGCCTCCTCCCACGGACCCCAGGCGAGCGACAGGGACGGCAGGCCGTCGGCCGCACGTCGGTGGGCGAGGGCGTCCAGGTAGGCGTCCGCCGCCGCCCGGTACGCGCGGCCCGGGCCGGGCACGATACCGGCCGTGGACGAGAACGTGATGAAGGCCGACAGGGAGGCGTCCCGGGTCAGTTCGTGCAGGTGCCGTGCCCCGTCCGCGGCCGTGCGCAGGACGGCGTCCAGGCAGTCGAGGTCCAGCCCCTGGATCGTTCCTCCGTCCCCGAGACCCGCGGCATGGACGACGGCGATCAGCGGGTTCTCCTCGGGAACCCTGGCCAGGGCCGCGGCGAGCGCGTCCCGGTCGGCGAGATCACACGCCTCGAAGGTGACCTCGGCGCCCAGTTCCTCCCTCAGCTCGGCCGCCAGGTCCGCCGCGCCGGGCTCGTTCCTGCCCTCGGGGCCGATGACCAGCAGATGCCGTACGCCGTGACGGGTGGCCAGGTGCCGTGCGAACAGGGCACCGCGGCCGGTGATGACGACGGTTCCGCCGGGGTCGAGCGCGGGCACGGCCGGCCCGGCTGATGCGGTGGGTACGCCGGCTGCGGAGATTCGCCCCAGGCGGGGTACGAGGAGCCGGCCTTCCCGTATCGCCGCCTCGGGCTCGCCGGAGGCGAGGAGGGAAGCGAGGGTCGAGGGAGAGGCCTCAGCCTCGGATTCGGCGTGGGGGTCGTCGTCCAGCAGGACGATCCGGCCGCCC
Source organism: Streptomyces sp. NPDC002573 (assembly GCF_042889625.1). Classification (NCBI taxonomy): domain Bacteria; kingdom Bacillati; phylum Actinomycetota; class Actinomycetes; order Kitasatosporales; family Streptomycetaceae; genus Streptomyces; species Streptomyces sp. NPDC002573. The sequence continues at coordinate 71,139 of NZ_JBIARC010000049.1, forward strand.
GCCTCCGGCTGCGCCGAGCGCAGCAGACCTCGTACGGCCGCGGCCGCCAGGTCGACCGTGCCGGCGTGGCGCGCCGTGGCATCGCCTCCGGCGGCAACGCCCCCACGGGTCACCGCCACCAGCCGTGTGCCGGCGAGGCGTTCGTCGGCCAGCCAGTCGCGCACCAGAGCCAGCGCGCGCCGCGTCCCGTCGTGCAGAGCGGCCGAGGTGCCGCCGTCCTCCGGGGAGGGCAGCCGCACGACGACAGCCTCGACGGACGCACCGGACTCGACGGCCTTGCCGACGGCGTCCAGGTCGTCGTACCCGCCGACCCCCAGGACCGCCAGGGAGGGGAGGTCCGCGGGCCGGGACTCGACGGGCTCCGTCCACTCCAGCCGCAGCAAATCGTCGTCCGCGCTGCCCGTCGGAGACACAAAGAGTTCCTCTGGAACGTCCCGGTACGCCAGGGAGTCGACGGTGGCTATCAACCGGCCGTCTTCGTCGTTCAGCCGGACGGCCACTTTGCGCTCGCCGGTCTCGGTCATGACAGCCCGGACCGCGGTGGCACCTGTGGCGTGCAAGCGTACGCCTCGCCACTCGGCCGGCACGGCCACGCTGCCCATGCCCTCATCGAAGGGGTGACCGAGGAGCACGGCGTCCAGCAGCGCCGGATGCAGCCCGAACCGGCTTGCTTCCTCGACCCGTTCGGCGGGCAGCCGGACCTCGGTGGCCGCGCCGCCCGCGATGTCGTGGTCCGGCCGCGGCGAGTCGTCCGTACCGAGGCGTCCCCGCGCGTACAGAGTCCACGGCGCACCACCGTGCCCGGCCACGCCGTGCTCCGCCTCGTGGCGGGCATGGACGGTCAGTGGACGCCCGCCGTCGCCGTCCGGCGCTCCCACCCTGACCTGGAGCTGCAACGACCCTCGCGCCGGCAGCACGAGCGGCGCGATCAGCGACAGCTCCTCCAGCACGGCGGCTCCCGCCTCGTCCCCGGCCCGTACGGCCGTCTCGACCAGGCAGGCCGCGGAGAGGACGACATTGCCGCGCACGGTGTGCTGCTCGAGCCACGGATGCGTACCTGTGGACACACGGCTGGTGAACACGAGATCGTCGCCGCTGGCGAGCGGGAACGCCGTGCCCAGCAACGGGTGACCGGTGGGGCTCAGCCCCGGCCCGGTGGCAGTTTCGTGCGCGGGAGCGTCGAGCCAGTAGCGGTCGCGGCGGAAGGCGTAGGTCGGCAGGTCGATGCGGCGTGCGCCGGTCCCGTCGTAGAACGCCTGCCAGTCGACCGCAATCC
>NZ_JBIARC010000050.1:0-66302 GCF_042889625.1 Streptomyces sp. NPDC002573
ATCTGGCAGCCCGTCGCCGTCAGCTCCGCGATCTGCTGCAACGTGGCACCGATGTCCGACGTACGCGTCGTCGTCATCGACTGCACCGACACCGGCGCGTCTCCGCCCACCGCCACAGATCCGACCTGGATCTGCCGGCTCTTCCGGCGCTCGGCGAGCTTGGTCGGAACGGACGGCATGCCGAGTGAAATCGCAGTCATCTGCTGTGCAACCCCAAGTTGTGGATCAAGGTCCGGTCCCGAATCGGCGGGCTCCAAGCCCCGAGATTACGCCACGCGCGCGGACGGCAGCACATCACCGCCCGTTAAACCCACCCAAAGGGCGGCGGCCGGGAAGAGAGTCTTCCCGGCCGCCGCCAACGCCGTGTGGCTAGGAGATTTTCACCGGGTTAACCACGTCCGCGATCAGCACCAGGAGGGTGAAGCAGACGAAGATCCCGGCCACCACGTACGCCACCGGCATCAGCTTCGCCACGTCGAAGGGGCCCGGGTCGGGGCGGCGCAGCACCCTCGCCAGGGCGCGGCGCAGCGACTCCCACAGGGCGCCCGCGATGTGTCCGCCGTCCAGCGGGAGCAGCGGGAGCATGTTGAACAGGAACAGCGAGAGGTTGAAGCCCGCGACGAGCAGCAGCATCATCGCGATCTGCTGGGACGGCGGGATGTTCAGGGTGAACACCTCGCCGCCGACACGGGCCGCGCCGACGACGCCCATCGGGGAGTCCGGCTGGCGCGGGGCGTTGCCGAAGGCCGCGTCCCACAGGCCGGGGATCTTGCCGGGCAGGGAGACCAGGGACTCCACGCCGTTCTGCATCATGTCGCCCATGCGCTGCGCCGACTGGCCGAGGGACTGGGGGACGATGCCGGTGGCCGGGGTGAAGCCGAGGAAGCCGGCGTAGACGTACTTGCCCTCGACATAGCCGCCGTTGCCGTCCGTCTTGCTGACCTGGTTCTTGATCAGGTGGGTGTGCAGGTCGACCTGCTGCCCCTTGCGTTCGACGGTGAGCGTGACGTCCTTGCCGGGGTTGGCGCGGATGTCGTTCTGGAGGGTGGACCAGTCCGGCACGTCCTTGCCGTCGAAGCGGACGATCTTGTCCCCGGGCTTGAGGCCGGCGGCCTGGGCGGGCGTGGCCGCGTCGCCCTTCTCGCACTTCGTACGGTTCTCGCTCTGCTGGATGACGCAGTCGGACACCTTGGAGACCGTGGTGGTCTGGGTCTGGACGCCGAAGGTCATCATCACGCCGAGGAAGACCGCCACGGCGAGCACCAGATTCATGAAGGGGCCCGCGAACATGACGATGACCCGCTTCCACGGCTTGCGCGTGTAGAAGAGGCGCTCCTCGTCACCCGGCAGCAGTTCCTCGAAGGACTGGGCCCGGGCGTCCTCGATCATCCCGCGCCACGGCGAGGTGGAACGGGCCTCGATCCGGCCGTCCGGGCCCGGCGGGAACATGCCGATCATGCGGATGTAGCCGCCGAGCGGGACCGCCTTGATGCCGTACTCGGTCTCGCCCTTCTTGCGGGACCAGATGGTCGGGCCGAACCCGACCATGTACTGCGGCACCCGGATGCCGAAGAGCTTGGCCGTCGACAGATGCCCCAGCTCGTGCCAGGCGATCGAGATCAACAGTCCGAGCACGAAGACGACTATGCCGAGGATCATCATCAGGGTCGTCATGCACGAGCCTCCGCAGTTGCCGTCCGCGCCGTCAGTTCTCTTGCCCGGGCACGCGCCCAGGTCTCCGCTTCGAGGACGTCTGCGACGGTCAGGGAAGTTCCCCTACGGGGGGTGCCGTGCTCCTCCACCACCCGTGTCACCGTCTCCATGATCCCGAGATACGGCAGTGCGCCGTTCAGGAACGCGTCGACGCACTCCTCATTGGCCGCATTGAACACCGCCGGGGCCGTGCCCGCGAGCTCTCCCACGTGCCGGGCGAGTCCGACCGAAGGGAACGCCTCGTTGTCCAGCGGGAAGAATTCCCAGGTCGACGCGTTGGTCCAGTCGAAGGCAGGGGCCGCGTCGGGCACCCGCTCGGGCCAGCCGAGACCGATGGCGATCGGCCCCCGCATATCGGGGGGCGTCGCCTGCGCCAGCGTCGATCCGTCCGTGAACTCCACCATCGAGTGGACATACGACTGAGGATGGACGACCACCTCAATGCGATCGAAGGGAATGTCGTAGAGGAGATGGGCCTCGATGACTTCGAGGCCCTTGTTCACGAGGGTCGCGGAGTTGATCGTGATCACCGGGCCCATGGCCCAGGTGGGGTGGGCGAGCGCGTCCTGCGGTGTGACCTGGGCCAGCTCGGCCCGGCTGCGGCCGCGGAAGGGGCCGCCGGAGGCGGTCACCACCAGCTTGCGTACGTCCGCGCGAGTGCCGGCGGCGAGGGCCTGGAAGAGCGCGGCGTGCTCGGAATCGACCGGGATGATCTGTCCGGGCTTGGCCAGGGCCTTCACCAGCGGGCCGCCGACGATGAGCGACTCCTTGTTGGCGAGCGCGAGGGTGCGGCCCGCCTCCAGGGCGGCGAGGGTGGGCGCGAGGCCGATGGAACCGGTGATGCCGTTGAGGACGGTGTGGCAGTCGGAGGTGGCGACCTGGGTGGCCGCGTCGGGGCCGGAGAGGATCTCGGGGAGCGGCTTCCCGGGGCCGTACTGGGCGCTCAGGGCCTCGCGCAGGGCCGGTACGACGTCCTCGCGGGCGACCGCCACCGTGCGTACGCGCAGCCGGTGGGCCTGCTCGGCGAGCAGTCCGACCCGGCCGCCGTTGGCGGAGAGCGCGGTGACCTTGAACCGTTCGGGGTTGCGCAGCACGAGGTCGATGGCCTGGGTGCCGATCGAGCCGGTGGAGCCGAGGATCACTACGTCCCGCACTCCGTCCACGGGATCGAAGACGAGGTGGGGGTCGGCAAGAGGGGCTGGACTGTCGCTCATCCCTCCATTGTTGCCGCACCGGGTGACCGGTAGGACAGGGTGTCCCTCACCCGGGGTGGGAACCGCGTGCACGAATGGCGCGTCGTCGCTCACGGCACAGGTGTCCTCACGACGACACGTGTGCCTGAAGACCACACGCGTTTCGGGGGAACCATGCGCATCCGCCATCTGACCGTCCTGGCGACAGCCGTGCTGACGCTCGCCGCCTGCTCGGGCCACAGCAGCGGCCCGAAGCACCACGGGGGCACGAAGGGCCACGGCAGCCACCGGAAGACCCGGGTGAGCCGGACGCCCCGCGCCACCGCGCGGGCGCTCGGCATCCCGCCCGAGCCGACCCCCGCCGAGCGCGCGGAGCTGCTCCGGGCCCTCGCCGCGGCCAACCCGGGCGTCGTGAAGTACGAGGACAAGGCCGTCGACGCCGCGCGCAACCAGTGCGGCGCCATCAACGGCCGCGCCCGGGACCTCGACCGCTCGGCGGCCCAGCGCTTCACGTACAAGGACGTCACGACCACCGAGGCCCAGGGCAGGCAGATCAACGACGCCCTCGGGGGCCTCGGATTCTGCACCCGCTGACCCCGGCGCCTACGCGAAGGCCCGGCCGCACCTCACCGGAGCGGCCGGGCCTTCGTCCTTGGTACGCGGGCGGGTCAGCTCTTCGGGATCTTCCTCCGCGCATCCGGGCGGGAGGACTCGCCCGGACGGGCGTCCGCAATCCACGGGCCCTCGCCCGACGGGTCCACGATCCCCTGTTCCAGCCACTCGTACGTACCGGTCAGCACGCCCTTGACCACCTTGCGGTCGAGTTCGTCGGTGTTGCTCCACAGTCGGCCGAACAGTTCGTCGACACGGATCCGGGACTGCCGGCAGAAGGCGTCGGCGAGCTGGTACGCCTCGCGCCCGTGCTCTCCGCTCCTGCGCAGATGCTCGGCGCGCACACAGGCCGCGCTCATCGCGAACAGCTCGGCGCCGATGTCCACGACCCGGCCCAGGAAGCCCTGCTTGGTCTCCATCCGGCCCTGCCAGCGGGACATGCCGTAGAACGTGGACCGGGCGAGCTTGCGGGCGCTGCGCTCGACGAAGCGCAGATGCCCGGAGAGGTCGACGTCCTGGTGGAACTCGCCGTAGGCGCCCGGGATCTGGCCCTGGCCGGCGAGCAGCTTCGGCAGCCATTTGGCGTAGAAGACTCCGGCGTTGGCGCCCGCCTTCGCCTTGTCGGACAGGGACTTGTCCGGGTCGATCAGGTCACCGGCCACGGACAGATGGGCGTCCACCGCCTCCCGGGCGATCAGCAGGTGCATGATCTCGGTGGAGCCCTCGAAGATGCGGTTGATGCGCAGGTCGCGCAGCATCTGCTCGGCCGGGACCGCCCGCTCGCCGCGGGCCTTGAGGGACTCCGCGGTCTCGAAGCCACGGCCGCCGCGGATCTGGACCAGTTCGTCGGCCATCAGCCAGCTCATCTCGGAGCCGAAGAGCTTGGCGAGGGCGGCCTCGATACGGATGTCGTTGCGGTCCTCGTCGGCCATCTGCGACGACAGGTCGACGACGGCCTCCAGGGCGAAGGTGGTCGCCGCGATGAAGGAGATCTTCGCGCCGACCGCCTCGTGCATCGCGACCGGCTTGCCCCACTGCTCACGGGCGCCCGACCACTCACGGGCGATCTTCAGACACCACTTGCCCGCGCCGACGCACATGGCGGGCAGCGAGAGCCGGCCGGTGTTCAGGGTGGTCAGCGCGATCTTCAGGCCCGCGCCCTCCGGGCCGATCCGGTGGGTGGCCGGGACCCGCACCCGGTGGAAGCGGGTGACGCCGTTCTCCAGGCCGCGCAGGCCCATGAAGGCGTTGCGGTTCTCCACGGTGATGCCCTCGGAGGCGGCCTCGACGACGAACGCCGTGATCCCGCCCTTGTGGCCCTCGGACCGGGGTACGCGCGCCATGACGACGAGCAGGTCGGCGACCACGCCGTTGGTGGTCCACAGCTTGACCCCGTCGAGGACGTAGTCGTCCCCGTCCGGCACGGCCGTGGTGGCCAGGCGGGCCGGGTCGGAGCCGACGTCCGGCTCGGTGAGCAGGAACGCCGATATGTCGGTACGGGCGCAGCGCGGCAGGAACGTGTCCCTCTGCTCCTGGGTGCCGAACAGTTTCAGCGGCTGCGGTACTCCGATCGACTGATGCGCGGAGAGCAGTGCGCCGATCGCGGGACTTGCGGTGCCCACCAGGGCGAGTGCCTTGTTGTAGTACACCTGGGTGAGGCCGAGACCGCCGTATTTCGTATCGATCTTCATGCCGAGAGCGCCCAGCTCCTTGAGACCGTTGATCGTCTCGTCGGGGATCCGCGCCTCGCGCTCGATCCGGGCGGCGTCGATCTGGGTCTCGCAGAAGTCGCGCAGTTTGGCGAGGAACTCCTCGCCGCGCTGGACGTCCTCCTCGGCGGGCATCGGGTGGGGGTGGATCAGGTCCAGCCGGAGACGGCCGAGGAAGAGCTCCTTGGCGAAGCTCGGCTTGCGCCAGTGCTGCTCGCGCGCGGCCTCCGCCACCTGGCGGGCCTCTCGCTCAGTGACGGTGGGCTTGGGGGTGGGGGCTGTTGGTGCGGACATGAGGCTCACCTCGCCGCGAATCGTGGCTGATGGGTCGTACACCGGGCAAGGTGCCGCAGGACGGCCAAGGAGGCCGTACGGCGATCTTGCGGGCGTACGTTACTGACCGGTGCTACTCGATCGTTGGTACCCCAATCCGGGAGACCTCACCAGTCCTCGCGCAGCCATGCGCCGGGGAATTCGCCTCAGCGGACGTCCGCCGTGTGCGCCTCGGTGTCAAGTCGACCGGGGACCTCGGCGCCCCCGGCGCAGGGAAAGGGACCCGGCACCGGAAGGCATCGACGCCGGACCTCTTCTTCCGGCCCCTTCTGGAAATGATTGTCATTGGCCATGGTGTGCCGCCGGGTCGGCGGCGGCCTGGATCAGGTTGCGTTCCAGGCGCTCCAGGGTCAGCAGGGCGTCGGCCCGTTCGCTGGCGGAGAGATCCGCGGCCACGAGATCCTCCAGCTGCCTCCAGACGCGCTCGACCTCGTGGCGCAGGGCGTGGCTGGCCGCCGTCGGCTCGATGAGCGCCGCGCGCTTGTCCGTGGGCGAGGGGCGGCGGCGGACGAAGCCGGCCTGCTCCAGGCGCCGGACGGTGCGGGTCATGGTGGCGGCGTCGGAGTCCATCAGCCGCACCAGGTCGGTCTGCCGCTGGGGACCGAGTTCCCACAGGTGCATCATGACCAGCTCCTGGCCCGGATGCAGACCGATGCGGCGCAGCAGCTGCCCCGCGAACATGCGGTGCAGCCGGGCCAGGCGGAAGATCGCGTGACTGAGCGGACCACCACCGGCCGCGGCCGGAACCGGGACGGTGGCCTCGCCGGCCTCCGGCGTGAACTGCGCCATCTCTTCCTCACTTTCCTGCCCGAGCAACTTCATCCTACCTCCGGGCCGACGACCTGCGCCGAACCATCCGCACTCCAGCAGATACAAAGACAGAACGGGGCATGTGACGTGCTTCACGCTCACCATCGGAATGATCGCCAGGGATTTACCTGTTCGGACAGGTGATTTACTTGTTCGGACAGGCAATTGCTGCCGCGGCACCGGAGCACCCGGGCCGCGAAGCATCACTCATCCCGAGGAAGAGACCCATGACCACTGCTTTCGATCCGATCGTTCTGGGCGGCAGGCACCTGGCGAACCGTGTCGCGATGGCGCCGATGACCCGCAGCCGCGCCTACGGGCCCGGCGCCGAGCCGACGGAGCTGATGGCGACGTACTACGCGCAGCGCGCCGCCGCCGGGCTGATCGTCACGGAGGGCATCCAGCCCTCGCCGGTCGGCCAGGGCTACCCCGACACCCCCGGGCTGCACACGTCCGGGCAGGTGCGGGCCTGGCGGACGGTGACCGACGCCGTGCACCGCGAGGGCGGGGTGATCTTCGCCCAGCTGATGCACACCGGGCGGATCGGCCACCCGAGTCTGCTGCCCGACGGTCTGGTGCCGGTGGCGCCGTCGGCGGTGGCCGCCGAGGGCCAGGTCTTCACCCACGAGGGGCCGAAGGACTTCGTGACGCCGAGGGAGCTGAGCGAGGCGGAGATCCGGCAGACGATCGACGACTTCGCCACCGCGGCACGCAACGCGATCGAGGCAGGGTTCGACGGCGTGGAGATCCATGGCGCCAACGGCTATCTGATCCACCAGTTCCTCGCGCCCTACACCAACCTGCGCACCGACGGCTGGGGCGGCGACACCGAGGGCCGGATCCGCTTCGCCGCCGAGATCGTCACGGCCGTGGCCGAGGCGATCGGCAGCCACCGGCTCGGTCTGCGGCTCTCGCCCGGAAACCCGTACAACGACATGTCCGAGGACAACCCGGGCGAGGTCTACGCCGCCCTGCTGGACCGGATCTCCGGTCTGGGACTGGCCTATCTGCATCTGCTGGAGGGCCCGGACCGCGACCTGACCGCGCAGCTGCGCAAGGCCTGGCCCGGCACGTTCGTCATCAACCCGTTCACGTACCCCGACGTCACCGGCCCCGACGCGCTGAAGCTGATCGAGGACGGCAGCGCGGACATGGTGGCCTACGGCGCACTGTTCCTGGCCAACCCCGACCTGCCCCGGCGTCTGGCCGCCGGCGGTCCGTTCAACACCCCGAACCCGGAGACCTTCTACGGCGGCGACCACCGGGGATACACCGACTACCCCTCCCTCTAAGGAGTCACCGATGTCCACAGCGATCACCTTCTCCGAGTACGGCGCCCCCGAGGTGCTGCGGCTGACGGAGGTCACCACGCCGGAGCCCGGTCCTGGCCAGGTCCGGATCCGGGTGCGGGCCGCCTCCGTGAACCCGATCGATCTGAAGATCCGATCCGGTCTGATGGCCGGCACCTTCCCCGCGCACTTTCCCGTGATCCCCGGCCTGGACGCGGCCGGTGTCGTCGACGCCGCCGGCGAGGGAGCCGACGCGGCCGTGGGCGACGAGGTCCTCGGTACCGCGGTCGGCGGCAGCTACAGCGAGTACGCCCTGCTCGACCGGCCGGTGGCCAAGCCCGAGAACCTGTCGTGGGAGGCCGCCGCCTCGCTGGTCACGGTCGCCCTGACAGCGTCCCGCGTCCTTGCGCAGCTGGGTGTGGAGGAGGGGCAGACCCTGCTCATCCACGGCGCCGGCGGCAGCGTGGGCACCGCCGCGGTGCAGTTGGCCGTCGCCGACGGCATCACCGTCATCGGAACGGCCGGCGAGCACGACATCGAGCGTGTCACCGGACTGGGCGCCACCGCGGTCCGCTACGGCGACGGCTGGGTGGAGCGGGTGAAGGACGCGGCGCGCCGGGGAGTCGACTTCGTCCTCGACGCCTCCGGCGCCGGCGTGCTCGCCGACTCCGTCGCCCTGACCGGTGACAGCGCGCGCGTCATCACCATCGCCGACATGTCCGCCGCGCAGCACGGCGTCCGCTTCAGCGCCGGCGGTGCCGACCAGGCCGGGTACTCCCTGCCGGAGCTGGTGCGCTCGGCCGCCGCGGGCAAGCTCTCCGTGCCGGTCTGGCGCACCTATCCCCTGGCGGAAGCGGCACAGGCGCACACGGACCTGGAGGCCCGCCGCAACCGCGGCAAGGCAGTCCTTCTGCCCTGACTCCGGATGTCTGCCCGGCTGTAAGCCGACGGCCGGAGCCCCCGCACAGTGGGCTCCGGCCGTCGGTGTGGTGCGGGGTGGCTCAGAGAGCCAGGCCCGTCAGGACCAGCACGCGCTCGTAGGTGTAGTCGTCCATCGCGAACTTCACGCCCTCGCGGCCGACACCAGACTGCTTGACACCGCCATAGGGCATCTGGTCGGCGCGGTAGGAGGGCACGTCGCCGACGACGACACCGCCGACCTCCAGGGCCCGGTGGGCGCGGAAGGCGACCTGGAGGTCGTGTGTGAACACGCCCGCCTGGAGGCCGTACTTGGAGTCGTTGACGGCCGCGAACGCCGCCGCCTCGCCGTCCGTCTTCTGCACGGTGAGGACCGGTCCGAAGACCTCCTCGCAGGAGAGGGTGACCTCGGCCGGCACCTCGGTCAGGACGGTCGGCGCGTACGAGGCGCCGTCCCGCTTGCCACCGGTCAGCAGCTTCGCGCCCGCGCCGACCGCCTCGTCGACCCAGGACTCCACGCGCTTGGCCGCGTCCTCGCTGACCAGCGGGCCGACGTCCGTGGCGTCGTCCGAGGGGTCACCGGTGACCTGGGACTCCACGGCGGCGACGATGCGCGGCAGCAGCCGGTCGTAGACCGCGGCGTCGGCGATCACCCGCTGCACGGAGATGCAGGACTGGCCGCCCTGGTAGTTGGAGAAGGTGGCGATGCGGGTGGCGGCCCAGTCCAGGTCCGCGTCGCTCGCGTAGTCGCCGAGGACGACGGCCGCGCCGTTGCCGCCCAGCTCCAGGGTGCAGTGCTTGCGCGGCACCGAGTCCATGATCGCGTAGCCGACCTTGTCGGAGCCCGTGAAGGAGATGACCGGCAGACGCTCGTCCTGGACCAGGGCGGGCATACGGTCGTTGGTGACCGGGAGGATCGACCAGGAACCGGCGGGCAGCTCGGTCTCGGCCAGCAGGTCGCCGATGATCAGGCCCGACAGCGGGGTGGCGGGGGCCGGCTTGAGGATGATCGGGGCGCCGACGGCGATCGCGGGGGCGACCTTGTGGGCGCACAGGTTCAGCGGGAAGTTGAACGGCGCGATACCGAGGACGACGCCCTTGGGGAAGCGGCGGGTCAGCGCGAGGCGGCCCTGGCCGCCCGCGTCGGTGTCCAGGCGCTGGGCCTCGCCGCCGTTGAAGCGGCGGGCCTCCTCGGCCGCGAAGCGGAAGACGGAGACGGCACGGCCGACCTCGCCGCGGGCCCACTTGATGGGCTTGCCGTTCTCGGCGGAGATCAGCTGCGCGATCTCCTCGGTCCGCTCGGCCAGCCGCTTCGAGACATGGTCGAGGGCGGCGGCGCGGACGTGGGCCGGGGTGGCGGCGAACTCGTCCCGTACGGCGTACGCGGCAGCCACGGCCTCCTCGACCTGGGCCTCGGTCGGCACGCTGACCTTGGCGACCAGTCGGCCGTCCCACGGGGACGTGACGTCGAAGGCGGTCTCACCGGTGGCCTGGCGGCCGGCGAGCCAGAAGGCGTGGGTGGAGGTCATGATCGAGTCCCGGCCCTTCGGAGATGGGTTGTGCTGCACGTTCGTGCTCCACGGTAGGGCCGGAGCGGCGGAGGGTCGTTTGTCCGGGACGTAGCAGTGCCGGGCGCTGCTAGTACGGGTTGTACAGCCGCGGTGGGGCGGTCGTCACTCCCCCGCCGACGCCGTCGCCTTCAGCGCGAGCCACAGCTCCATCCGTACGTCCGGATCGTCGAGGGAGCGTCCGAGGATCTCCTCGACGCGCCGCATCCGGTACCGCAGGGTGTGCCGGTGGACGCCGAGGTCCGCCGCTGCCGCGTCCCACTGGCCGTGCCGGGACAGCCAGGCCCGCAACGAGGCCACCAGGTCTCCCCGGCCCGTCGCGTCGTGCTCGCGCAGCGCACGCAGCAGACCGTCCGCGAAGGCGCGTACCGCGTCGTCCTGCAGCAGCGGCACCACCGATCCGGCGGCCAGCTCGTCGTGCTCGACCAGCGACCGGCCGCGCCGCCGGGCCACCGACAGGGCCTGCTCGGCCTGCTTGTACGCGGCCGCCGCGGCGATCGGACCGGCGGGCGCCGACACGCCCACCACCAGCTCGTCCTCGTCGGCGGCCGGCTGATCCCGGGTCGCGGCCCGGGCCGCCTGCACCGCCAGCGCGTAACGCTGGCAGGCGGCGACGGCCGCGCCGCCGTCCCCGGCGAGCACGACCAGCCGCTCCCCGTCGGGTACGACGAGGACGGCCTCCCCGGAGCGCGCGGCGGCGGACTCCACGGTCTCCGCGAGCCCGTCCAGCGGATCGCCGTCCGTCTCGGCCGCCGCGAGCGCCGCCGCGGCCGGTGCGGCGGGCGCCACGCGCGCGTGGCCGTCGGCGTGCGCCCGGGCCGCGGACGCGGACGCCGACTCGGCGAGGATCAGCCGGAACGGCGCGTCCAGCAGCGTGCCGTACAGGTCCCCGGCCACCGCCCGCGCATGGTCGGGCTCACCGGCGAGCAGCATCCGCAGCACGGCCGTGCCGATGCGCTGCTCGGCGGCGTGCAGGGACCGGGACCGCTCGGTGGTCAGCGTCAGCAGGGCGATGGCGGAGTGGACCGCGTACCGCTCGGCGGTGCCCAGGGCGGCGGCCGTTCCCACGGCGAGCGCGGCCCGGGGGCGGCGTCCGGTGCCCAGGGAGTGCAGCTCGACCCGGTCCTCGCCGCTCGGCCCCCCGACCACGGAACTCGCGGGTGCGGGCCGCTCCCGCAGCCGCTCCACGTCGGCGGTCAGCCGGGCGGCGCGCCGCCCGGCCCACTCGGGTGCCGCCGCGACGACGGAGCCCGACGCGTCGTAGAGCGCGGCCCAGCCGTCGACCTGCTGGGCGAGCGCGGCGAGCAGCCCCTCGGGGCCGTCGCTGAGCGCCTGCCGGGTCAGCTCCCGCTGGGCGGCGAACCCCGCGGTGACGGCCCGGTACTGGTCGGCGGCGATGGCGGCGGAGACGGCCTTGCTGATGGCGAGGAAGGGGGTGCGCCGGGGCACCTCCAGGAGCGGCAGCCCCTCCTCCCGTGCCGCGTCGAGGAGCGCCTCGGGGATCTCGTCGTAGTTGACGCCGACGGCGAACCCGAGGCCGACGACGCCCGCGCCCACCAGCCGCTTCACATAGCGCCGCATGGCCGCCGGGTCCTCGGTGTCCAGCTTCAGCGCCGTGATCAGCAGCAGCTCCCCGCCCTCCATGTAGGGCACGGGGTCGGCGAGTTCGCTGACGTGGGCCCAGCGGACGGGGACGTCGAGACGGTCCTCGCCCGCGCACACGGTGAGCTTGAGCGCGGAGTGGTGGACGAGCGAGGCGAGCGTGAGGGGCATGGGGCCTTCGGTCTGCACGGACGGGAGTTCTTCACGGAGTCCATGACGGGCACGGACGGTGTGAGCCTGGTGATGCTTTGGCCGCCGCGTATGAACGACCTGTGTCGATTCTGCCTCACCGTACGGTACGACCGTGCCCGTATATCCGGTCCCTCTGCCCGGGATTTCCGGACACCCCGCGCGAAGACCTCAGCCGCGCAGATTCACCAGGAGCGGCGGGGCGTGCTCGCCCTGCACGGTGGTCAGGGACAGCACCGCATGGCCCGGGGGCACCGCGTGCGCCAGCTCCGACGCGGACCAGCGCTCGCGCTCGACCTGGCGGACGGTCACCGCGCGCGCGGTCGGCGCGCGGCCGGTGATCACGCGGCGCAGCATGTGCAGGGCCTTGCCCGCGGGGGTCTCCGCGATGATCTGCCGGTCGGTGACGTCCCGGGCCTCGATCCACTCCTTGCCCCACACCTCGGCGAAGTCCTGGCCGTCCCAGGGGGTGAGCCCGGACAGCGCCATCCGGCACCCGGTGGCGCCGAGCAGCGGCCCGCGCAGCGGCCGGGGCACATCGTCGAGGGTGCGCAGGGTGAGCACGGTCCCGGCGTTCGCGGACCGCAGCCGCTGGATGCCCCGGACGACCTCCGGGGTCACCACGCCGGTCGCGTCGTCGAGCACCAGGCAGGCGAACAGCGAGCGGTCCTCGCGCACCGCGACGCTGGCCGTGAACTGGGCGAGCACCAGCCGCGCCAGGATCCGCGAGGCGTCCGCGTGACCGCGCTCGGGCAGGTCGATACGGACCCGCACCGGGTGGTCCAGGGCGCGCAGCGAGAAGGGCCGGGTCTGTCCGGAGGTGTCGAAGAAGGACGCGAAGGCGGGCCTGTCGAGCAGGGCGACCCGGTCGGCGAGGACACCGCCCACGTCACCGGGGTTCCGCGCCTGCCGCTCCCGTGCGTCCAGCTCCCGCAGCGGCGACTCCTGCCCGGAGTCCACCAGCGCCTTGCGCAGGGCGGCCAGCGGGCCGGGCGTGCCGTCGAGGAGCTGCCGCAGCTCGGGCACCGACGGGAAGCGGCCGTGGACGGCCAGATACGGTCCGAGAAGCTGGGCGAGGACGGTGGCCGAGCGGCGGCTGTCCCCGCCGTGCTGCGGCTGTGCGAGGTCGCCCACGAGGGCCTCGGCCAGCACGGCCGCCGCCTCGTCGGGGTCGGTGGTCCCGCCGTAGAGGTCCAGGTCGTACACCGACTCGGGATGGCCGATGCGGACGACGACGTCGTAGGCGTCCGCCGGTCCGAGTCCGGCCCCGGCCGCGCCGACGACGACCACGGCGGCCCGCCCGGCGAGCGCGTGCAGGCACAGCGACTCGGCGAGCGGCCACACCACCGAGCCGGTCTTGCCGGAGCCGGCGGGCCCGACGGCGACCAGGGAGGTGCCCAGCAGCTCGGGGCCGAGGGCGAGTCCGGTGCCGCGGTAGCCGTAGGGGTTGCGGGGGTCGTCGACGGTGGTGCCGAGGCGCACCTGGCCGGTCATCAGGTCGTGCCGGGCGAGCCGGGCGGGCAGGTCGCGCTCGCCGGACGGGTGCAGACAGGAGGCGGCGCCGTCCTTGAGGACCGTGCCGGTGAAAGTGGCCAGACTGTGGCGGCCGTTCAGGACGCCCTGCCAGGCACGGGCGATCCGCGCGTGGTCGACGTCCCGCATCAGCCCGGCGCGCGCCTCGGCGGCGAGCCGGTCGGCGGCGTCGTGGGCGCCCGCCGCGCGGAGCTGGTTCCACTGGGCGGGGTCGTCCTCGGGGGCGGGCGAGGGCGGCTCGGGCTCGCCGCGCTTCAGGCGGGGCGCCAGGAAGCGGCGCCAGACCTCGCCCCAGCGGCCCAGTCGGCCCACCGCCAGCATGACCCCGACCACGATGAGCAGGTCGTAGCCGTCCCACAGGAGCAGATTGAAGAACTCGCTGTGGTCGCCGCTCTGCCGCCAGGAGTCCGGGGTCAGCAGATACAGGGGCAGGATCCACCAGTCGCCGAGGTAGCCGTTGGACAGCAGCGACCACAGCAGCCAGCCGACCAGGAACGCGATCACCGCGCCACTCAGCAACTGCCGGGCCGGGATCTGCTCGGGCTCCTGGTCCGGGCGGGGCCGGTGGCCGAAGCGCCAGACGCCCGGCGCGGCCTGGGGCCGTGCGGCCCGCACCCAGGCGAGGAAGGCGGTACCGTCGGGCAGAGGAGGCATCTCCGGCGCCACGGTGGGCCTGGGCGGCACCTGTGGGCTTCCCGGATGCTCCGGCGGCCCCGCCGGACGCGGCACGGGAGTGGCCCGCGTGCTCCGCGCGTCCTGCGTCCCGTCGCTGTCCATCGCCGTTGCCCCCTGACCAGCCGCACCGTCCACCATCAGCGAGTCAATCTAACGCGCTCCACGGGGAGTTCACCGCATACGGCGCCGGGCCTGCGGTGATGCGTCCCGCTCCGTCGTGTTCCCCGCTATGTCCACGGCGGACAAGCGGCGGCGCGCAAGGCGCCCACATGGAGCATGCCCACCCCCCGCCACCGCCTCTAGCCTGCGAGAAAAGAAGGCAAGCGTCCGAAGAACACCCCGCCCGGAACCCGCGTCCACCGGAACACCGGTGCACCCCCGACGTCCGGTTCGGTTCGCACGATCATCAGGGAGCCCCCATGAGCGCACTTCCGCAGGAGCGTCGCGTCGTCACCGCCATCCCCGGCCCGAAGTCGCAGGAACTGCAGGCCCGCCGTACCGCCGTGGTCGCTCAGGGCGTGGGCTCCACGCTGCCGGTCTTCACCAAGCGTGCGGGCGGCGGGATCATCGAGGACGTCGACGGCAACCGTCTGATCGACTTCGGCTCCGGTATCGCCGTGACCTCGGTCGGCGCCTCCGCCGAGGCCGTCGTCCGCCGCGCCTCCGCCCAGCTCGCGGACTTCACCCACACCTGTTTCATGGTCACGCCGTACGAGGGCTACGTGGCCGTCGCCGAGGCGCTGGCCGAGCTCACGCCGGGTGACCACCCCAAGAAGTCCGCGCTGTTCAACTCGGGCGCCGAGGCCGTCGAGAACGCCGTGAAGATCGCCCGCGCGTACACCAAGCGCCAGGCGGTCGTGGTCTTCGACCACGGCTACCACGGCCGGACGAACCTGACGATGGCGCTCACCGCCAAGAACATGCCGTACAAGCACGGCTTCGGCCCGTTCGCGCCCGAGGTCTACCGTATGCCGCTGGCGTACGCCTACCGCTGGCCGACCGGTCCGGAGAACTGCGGTCCCGAGGCCGCCGCCCAGGCCATCGACCAGATCACCAAGCAGGTCGGCCCCGACAACGTGGCCGCGATCATCATCGAGCCGGTGCTCGGCGAGGGCGGCTTCATCGAGCCGGCGAAGGGCTTCCTGCCCGCGCTGCGCCAGTTCGCCACCGACAACGGCATCGTCTTCGTCGCCGACGAGATCCAGTCCGGCTTCTGCCGCACCGGCCAGTGGTTCGCGTGCGAGGACGAGGGCATCGTCCCGGACCTGATCACCACCGCCAAGGGCATCGCCGGCGGTCTGCCGCTGGCCGCCGTGACCGGCCGCGCCGAGATCATGGACGCCGCGCACGCGGGCGGCCTGGGCGGCACCTACGGCGGCAACCCGGTCGCCTGCGCGGGTGCGCTCGGCGCGATCGAGACGATGAAGGAGTTCGATCTCAACGCCAAGGCGAAGGAGATCGAGGAGACCATGAAGGCCCGCCTGACGGCGATGGCCGAGAAGTTCGACGTGATCGGCGACATCCGCGGCCGTGGCGCGATGATCGCGATCGAGCTGGTCAAGGACCGCACCACCAAGGAGCCGAACGCGGAGGCGACCGCCGCGCTGGCCAAGGCCTGCCACCAGGAGGGCCTGCTGGTCCTGACCTGTGGCACCTACGGCAACGTGCTCCGCTTCCTGCCCCCGCTGGTGATCGGCCAGGACCTGCTGAACGAGGGCCTCGACATCATCGAGCAGGCGTTCGCCCGCATCTGAGCAGGCGGTCCGAGCAGGCCGTCCGAGCAGGCCGGACGCCTCCGCCGGGCGCGGTGAGACCGCGTCCCGGACACCGGCCGGACACCTCATGCGCCCCCTCCGCCCCGGCCCCGTTCCTCCGTCAGGATTCCGGGGCCGGGGCCGCGGCGGTCAGAGCGTGTGAAGAAGGTGTGGGAGGTGGATGGCAAGACGCGATTCCGGCTGTCGCAGCGGTTTTTCCTGCCGTAGGTTTCTCGGCAGATGAGAGATACACCCGTCCACAGGGGACTGTGGACGGCACCGGGCCGGGGCCTCCCCAGCTTCGACCTGGTCGTGCCCTCGCGCACACACCCGGAACCTCCAGTTCCGGATCTCCTCACCGATCGGACGGCCGCACGCCCCACACCCCCCGGGGCGGGCGGCACCCCCGATCCGGACGGCCGCCTCGGAACTCCCCCCCTGTTCCGGGGCGGCCGACCTGCTTTCTGCGCGGCGAACCCCGGATGCGTCCACCGCGAGCCGTCCCTGCGAAGCTGTCCCGGTGCCGCCCTCCCCAGCGCAGGACCCCAGCCCCACGCCTCCCCCGCCCCATGACCGGCCGTCCGGTCCGGTGGGGTGGCCGGCCGTCGTCCTGGCCGCCGCCGGGCTGCTCTTTCTCCTGATCACCTGGCAGGTCGTCGCCCATGGGCCGCTCGCACGGGCGGACCAGCGGATCGACCGGGACGTCGTCCGTCCAGACCGGGTGTCGGGGCTGCTCGCGGACCTGGGGAACATCACGGTCGCCGTCCCCGTCCTGGTCATCGCCCTCTGCTGGGCGGCCTGGCGCGCCCGGCGGGCGGGGGCGTACCGCTGGTGGCTGCCGCCCGTCGCGGCGGCGGGGCTGACGGCGGGCCTGCCCGCGCTGATCGTGCCGCTGAAGGACCTGATCGCCCGGCCGGGCCCACCCGTCATGGGCGCGGCGACGGGCTTCTATCCCTCGGGGCACACCGCCACGGCGGCGGTCGCCTACGGCGCGGCGGCGCTGGTGCTGTGGCCGTGGCTGACCGCCGCGTACACCCGTCGCGGACTTCTCGCCCTCTGCGCGGCCCTCAATCTGGCCGTCGCTTTCGGCCTGGTCCGCCACGGCTACCACTGGCCCCTCGACGTGGTGGGCAGTTGGAGTCTGTGCGCGGTGCTGCTGTGCGCGCTGCGGCTCGCCCTCGGCCCTCTGCTCGGCCGAGACGGCCGTCCTCGGTCCGGGGCGGCGTAGCCCGGCCCGGACCGAGCAACCGGTGGTCCAGACCTCCGGCGGGCGCGGCACGCCCGCCGGAGACGGGTCAGCTGTCGAAGCCGAGCCCCAGACGGTCCATCGTCTTCAGCCAGAGGTTGCGCCGCCCGCCGTGCGCGTCGGCCCGGGCCAGCGACCACTTGGTGAGCGCGATGCCCGTCCAGGCCAAGGGCTCGGGCGGGAAGGGCAGCGGCTTCTTGCGGACCATCGCCAGCTCGGTGCGTTCCGTGCGCTCCCCCGCCAGCAGGTCCAGCATCACGTCCGCGCCGAAGCGGGTGGCACCGACGCCGAGCCCGGTGAACCCGGCCGCGTACGCCACCTTCCCCTGGTGGGCCGTCCCGAAGAACGCCGAGAAACGCGAGCAGGTGTCGATCGCGCCACCCCACGCGTGGGTGAAGCGGACGCCCTCCAGCTGCGGGAAGCAGGTGAAGAAGTGCCCCGCGAGCTTGGCGTACGTCTCCGGGCGGTCGTCGTACTCGGCGCGCACCCGCTTGCCGTACGGGTAGATGGCGTCGTAGCCGCCCCACAGGATGCGGTTGTCGGCCGAGAGCCGGAAGTAGTGGAACTGGTTGGCCGAGTCCCCGAGCCCCTGGCGGTTCCTCCAGCCGATCGACGCCA
This sequence comes from Streptomyces sp. NPDC002573, assembly GCF_042889625.1. Classification (NCBI taxonomy): domain Bacteria; kingdom Bacillati; phylum Actinomycetota; class Actinomycetes; order Kitasatosporales; family Streptomycetaceae; genus Streptomyces; species Streptomyces sp. NPDC002573. Next base: position 17,763 of record NZ_JBIARC010000050.1, read on the forward strand.
GCTGCTCGTCGGTGAGCGGCTCGGTCATCAGCGCGTAGTCGTAGACCGGGATGGTGTACGAGCGCACGCGCCGCACCAGGCTCGGGAAGATGTTGGTGCCGAGCGCGACCCGGCGCGCACGGACCTGGCCGTACGGGGTGCGTACGGCCATGCCGGCACCGTACGGCCGCAGGGTGAGCGCGGGCGTGTGCTCGTAGATCCGGACGCCCAGGCGCAGGCAGGCGCGCTTGAGGCCCCAGGCGAGCTTGGCCGGATGGACCATGGCCACGCCCCGGCGGTCGTACAGCCCGGCGAGGAAGGTCGGGGAGTCGACCTGCTGCCGTACCGCGTCCGCGTCCAGGAACTCGGTGCCCCCGGCGAGGCCCTTGCGCTGCATCTCGTCGTACCAGTCCCGCAGTTCCCACGCCTGGTACGTCTCGGTCGCCACGTCGATCTCGCCGGTGCGCTCGAAGTCGCAGTCGAGATCGTGGCGGGCGACGGCCTTCTCGATCTCGTCGAGGTTGCGGGCGCCGAGCTCCTCCAGCTTGTGGATGTCGTCCGGCCAGCGGGCCAGACCATTGGCGAGTCCATGCGTGAGGGAGGCGGCGCAGAAGCCGCCGTTGCGGCCCGAGGCGGCCCAGCCCGCCTCGCGGCCCTCCACCAGCACCACATCCCGCTGCGGGTCGCGCTCCTTCGCGATGAGCGCGGTCCACAGTCCGCTGTAGCCGCCGCCGACGACCAGCAGGTCGCAGGTCTCGGTGCCGGTGAGGGCGGGCTCGGGGTGGGGCTTGCCGGGGTCTTCCAGCCAGTACGGGACCGGCTGTGCTTCGGAAAGTGACTTGGTCCAACGGGTCATGGCGCTTGGGGCCATGATTTCAACTCCCTACCGGTGCATCACACGGGGCGGTTTACGCCTTCTGGCGATTTCGGCGATTGCCGATGACCATGGAGGCGAGGACGAACAGTACGGCGACGATGAACATCGTCGTACCGATGACATTGATCTGAACGGGCGTTCCGCGCTGCGCCGATCCCCAGACGAACATGGGGAAGGTGACGGTCGAACCCGCGTTGAAATTGGTGATGATGAAATCGTCGAAGGAGAGCGCGAAGGCGAGCAGCGCGCCCGCGGCGATTCCGGGGGCCGCGATGGGCAGGGTGACGCGCAGGAAGGTCTGCACGGGCCCGGCGTAGAGATCCTGGGCCGCCTGCTCCAGGCGCGGGTCCATCGACATCACGCGCGCCTTGACCGCGGTGACGACGAAGCTGAGACAGAACATGATGTGCGCGATGAGGATCGTCCAGAAGCCGAGCTGCGCACCCATGTTGAGGAAGAGGGTGAGCAGCGAGGCCGCCATGACGACCTCGGGCATCGCCATCGGCAGGAAGATCAGCGAGTTCACGACGCCGCGGGCGCGGAAGCGGTAGCGCACCAGCGCGAAGGCGATCATCGTGCCGAGGACGGTGGCGCCGAGCGTCGCCCACACCGCGATCTGGAGGCTGACCGACAGCGAGCCGCACATGTCGGCGACCCCGCACGGGTTCTTCCAGGCGTCCAGGGAGAACTGCTGCCACTCGTAGTTGAAGCGCCCCTTCGGTTTGTTGAAGGAGAAAACCGTGACGATGACGTTCGGCAGCAGGAGATATCCGAGCGTCAGCAGTCCCGCGAGAACGACGAGATTGCGCTTGAGCCAGTGTACGAAGGCCATTTAGACCAGATCCTCCGTCCCGGACCTGCGAATGTAGACCGTGACCATGATGAGGATCGCGGCCATGAGGATGAAGGAGAGCGCCGCGGCCGTCGGATAGTCGAGAATGCGCAGGAACTGCGTCTGGATGACGTTTCCGACCATGCGGGTGTCCGTGGAGCCGAGCAGATCGGCGTTGACGTAGTCACCGGCTGCCGGGATGAAGGTCAGCAGCGTGCCGGAGACCACACCCGGCATCGACAGCGGGAAGGTGACCTTCCGGAAGGTCGTGATGGGCTTGGCGTACAGGTCGCCCGCCGCCTCGTGGAGGCGTCCGTCGATGCGCTCCAGCGAGGTGTAGAGCGGCAGGATCATGAACGGCAGGAAGTTGTACGTCAGACCGCACACCACCGCGAGCGGTGTGGCGAGGACGCGGTCGCCGGCGGTCCAGCCGAGCCAGTTGGTGACGTCCAGGACGTGCAGTGTGCCGAGGGCGCCGACGACCGGGCCGTTGTCCGCGAGGATCGTCTTCCAGGCCAGGGTGCGGATCAGGAAGCTGGTGAAGAACGGGGCGATCACCAGGACCATGATCAGGTTACGCCAGCGGCCCGCGCGGAAGGCGATGAGGTACGCGAGCGGATAGCCGAGCAGCAGACACAGCACGGTCGCGGCGGCCGCGTAGAGGACCGAGCGGACGAACTGCGGCCAGTACTGGCTCAACGCGTCCCAGTAGGTCGCGAAGTGCCAGGTGACCTTGTAGCCCTGCTCCAGGGAGCCCGTCTGCACGGACGTGGACGCCTGGTAGACCATCGGCAGCGCGAAGAAGACGACCAGCCAGAGGAGGCCGGGCAGCAGCAGCCAGTACGGCGTGAGACGGCCCCGTTTGCGTGGGGGCTTGGTCTCGGAGGTGGTGGGCGCGAGGGGTGGGGGCGCCTCGGTGACGGTGGTCATCAGGCGGCCTCCTCCGCGACGGTCTCCACGCCGGCGTCGATGTCCTGCGCCGCGTCCAGGCCGAAGGTGTGCGCGGGGTTCCAGTGCAGGACGACCTCGGCCCCGGGCACCAGGCGGGGGTCGCGGTCGATGTTCTGGGCGTAGACCTCGAACTCGGGGCAGACCGGGCTGTCGATCACGTACTGCGTCGAGACTCCGATGAAGCTGGAGTCGGCGATCCTGCCCGTGATGCGGTTGCGGCCGTCGGGTATCTCCCCCGCGTCGTCGGCATGGGTGAGGGAGATCTTCTCCGGGCGCACGCCGACCAGCACCTTGCCGCCGGTCCTCGTCGGCGCCGAACACCGGGCCTCGGGCAGCGCGAGCTTGCCGCCGCCCGCCTTGAGGATGATCTCGTCGCCGCTCTTGCCGTCCACCTCGGCCTCGATCAGGTTCGAGGTGCCGAGGAAGTTGGCGACGAACGTGGTCTGCGGGTTCTCGTAGAGGTCGGTGGGCGAGCCGAGCTGTTCGACGCGGCCCGCGTTCATCACGGCGACCGTGTCGGCCATGGTCATGGCCTCCTCCTGGTCGTGCGTGACATGGATGAAGGTGATGCCGACCTCGGTCTGGATGCGCTTGAGCTCCAGCTGCATCTGGCGGCGCAGTTTCAGGTCCAGGGCGCCGAGGGGCTCGTCGAGGAGGAGCACCTTGGGGTGGTTGATGAGCGCCCGGGCCACGGCCACGCGCTGCTGCTGGCCACCGGAGAGCTGGTGCGGCTTCTTGCGCGCCTGCTCACCGAGCTGCACCAGGTCGAGCATGTCCTCGACCTGCTTCTTCACCGACTTGATGCCACGCCGGCGCAGACCGAAGGCGACGTTCTCGAAGATGTCGAGGTGCGGGAAGAGGGCGTAGGACTGGAAGACCGTGTTCACCGGCCGCTTGTACGGCGGCAGATGCGTCACTTCCTGGTCGCCGAGGCGCACGGTGCCCCCGGTGGGCTCCTCCAGGCCGGCGATCATTCGCAAGGTGGTGGTCTTGCCGCAGCCGGAGGCGCCGAGCAGGGCGAAGAAGGAGCCCTGCGGCACGGTCAGGTCCAGCGGGTGCACGGCTGTGAAGGAGCCGTAGGTCTTGCTGATCCCGGAGAGGCGGACGTCGCCGCTGTTGTCTGGTGTCGTCATGGTCGTCACGCCCCTGTGAGCTTCGAGAACTTCTGCTGGTAGGCCGTCTCTTCCTTCTGCGTCAGCGCGCGGAAGGCATGGGACTTCGCCTGCATGGCCTTGTCGGGAAGGATCAGCGGGTTGCTCGCCGCCGCCTTGTCGATCCTCGCAAGATAGGGCTGCACTCCCGCGACGGGGCTCACGTAGTTGACGTACGCGGCGAGCTCGGCGGCCGGCTCGGGCTGGTAGAAGAAGTCGATGAGCCGCTCGGCGTTCGTCTTGTGACGGGCCTTGTTGGGGATCAGCATGTTGTCGGTCGACGTCATGTAGCCGCTGTCGGGGATGACGTAGCCGACGTCGGGGTTGTCCGCCTGGAGCTGGACGATGTCGCCGCCCCACGCCACGCACGCGGCGAAGTCGCCCTTGGTGAGGTCCGAGGTGTAGTCGTTGCCGGTGAAGCGGCGGATCTGGCCCTTGTCGACGGCCTTCTGGAGGCGGTCGATCACCGCGTCGTAGTCGTCGTCGGTGAACTTGGCCGGGTCCTTGCCCATGTCGAGCATGGTCATGCCGATGCTGTCGCGCATCTCGGTGAGGAAGCCGACACGGCCCTTGAGCTTGGGGTTGTCGAGCAGGTCGGAGATCGACTTCACCTCGACGCCGTCGAGCGCCTTCTTGTTGTAGGCGATGACGGTCGAGATGCCCTGCCACGGATAGGAGAACGCGCGTCCTGGATCCCAGTCGGGGGCGCGGAACTGGTCCGACAGGTTGGCGAAGGCATGCGGCAGATTGGACGGGTCCAGTTTCTGCACGTACCCGAGCCGGATCATCCGGGCGGCCAGCCAGTCGGTGAGGACGATCAGGTCGCGGCCGGTGTCGTGACCGGCGGCGAGTTCCGGCTGGATCTTGCCGAAGAACTCGTCGTTGTCGTTGATGTCCTCGGTGTACTTGACCTGGATGCCGGTCTGCCGGGCGAACGAGTCGAGCGTGGGATGCCGCTTGGTCTTGTCGTCCACGTCGATGTACTCGGGCCAGTTGGAGAAGTTGACGACCTTCTCCTTGGCCGAGTGGTCCTCGGCGGACATGCCGCCCGGATTCTTGTCGGCCGCGGGGATCCCGCAGGCGCTCAGCGCCCCGAGTCCGCCGACCGCGAGCGCGCCGCCCGCGGTGGCGCGCAGCAGCGAACGGCGGGGGAAGGGGGCCCTGCCGTTGCGGAAGCTGCGCCGCATGGCGGCTGCTCGGGCCAAGGACGGGCGGTCGGGCTCGTACTGCTCCATGCGCGTGGTGCCCTTTCGGGAAAGTGGGCCGTGGTGGGCGGCCGGGTACGGTCTATCGGTCCCCGAAGATCGTGCGGTGCCAGTCCTTGCGGGCCACCGCCGTGTTGTCGAACATTACGTGCTTGATCTGCGTGTACTCCTCGAACGAATACGTGGACATGTCCTTGCCGAAGCCGGACGCACGGTATCCGCCGTGAGGCATCTCGCTGATGATCGGGATGTGGTCGTTGACCCAGACGCAGCCCGCCTTGATCTCGCGGGTGGCGCGGTTCGCCCGGTAGACGTCCCGGCTCCAGGCGGAGGCGGCGAGGCCGTAGGGGGTGTCGTTGGCGAGCCGGATGCCGTCGTCGTCCGAGTCGAAGGGCAGGACAACCAGGACCGGGCCGAAGATCTCGGACTGGACGACCTCGCTGTCCTGCGCGGCGCCGGCGATCAGGGTGGGCCGGAAGTAGGCGCCCTTGGCGAGGTCGCCCCCCGGTGCCTCGCCGCCGGTGACCACGCGCGCGTAGGAGCGCGCCCGGTCCACGAAGGCGGCCACCCGGTCCCGCTGGACGTGGGAGATCAGCGGGCCGAGGTCGGTGCCCGGCGCGAAGGGGTCGCCGAGCCGGACGCTCTCCATGAGGGCGGCCGTCCGGGAGACGAACTCCTCGTAGAGGGGCCGTTGCACATATGCGCGCGTGGCGGCCGTGCAGTCCTGCCCGGTGTTGATGAGCGCGCCCGCGACGGCGCCGTGCGCGGCGGCCTCCAGGTCGGCGTCGTCGAAGACGACGAAGGGGGCCTTGCCGCCCAGTTCCAGATGCAGCCGCTTGACGGTGGCGGTGGCGATCTCGGCCACCCGCTTGCCGACGGCGGTCGAGCCGGTGAACGAGGTCATCGCGACGTCCGGGTGGCCGACCAGACGCTCGCCGGCCTCCTTCCCGGTCCCGGTGACGATGTTGATGACACCGTCCGGGATGCCCGCCTCGGTGGCGGCCCGGGCGAACAGCAGCGAGGTCAGCGGGGTCAGCTCGGCGGGCTTCAGCACGATGGTGTTGCCCGCGGCGATCGCCGGAAGGATCTTCCAGGCGGCCATCTGGAGGGGGTAGTTCCAGGGCGCGATGGAGCCGACGACACCGATGGCCTCGCGGCGGACGTAGGAGGTGTGGTCGCCGGAGTACTCACCGGCCGACTGCCCCTGGAGATGGCGGGCGGCACCGGCGAAGAAGGCCGTGTTGTCGATCGTGCCCGGGACGTCGAACTCCCGGGTCAGCTTCAGGGGCTTGCCGCACTGGAGGGACTCGAAGCGGGCGAGGTCCTCGGCATGGTCGGCGAGGACGGCGGCGAAGCGGTGCAGCGCGTCGGAGCGCTCGCCCGGGGTCGCGCCGGCCCACTCGGGGAAGGCGGCGCGGGCGGCGGCCACGGCGCGGTCGACGTCCTCGGCGCCGGCCAGCTCGTAGGTGTACACCTCGTCGCCCGTGGAGGGGTCGACCACCGCGTGCGTACGGCCCGACGTGCCCCTGGCCGGCCGGCCCGCGATGTACTGCGCGCCGTCCGCGAAGCGTGTCCCTATGTCGTCCCGCGCCCTTCGGCGGGCGTCGGCGCCGTCGGCGTTGCCCGGGTTGTGCATAGCGCTCTCCTCCGCCGCCGGCCCGCTTTCACACGGGGGCTGGCGTAGCTCCGGCTCGATTTGAGTGCCGATCCTGACAGAGCGAGTGGACTCCAACAAGTGATTCCGTTGTTGCCTTTTGGTTACGCGACGGAATCTGTCGACCAGGTGTCGAGTGCCGGAGAAAAAGGAAGGACGGAGTGTCAGTGGTGCCTGCCAGACTCCGATGGCATGGAGAAGATCGATTCTCGGGAATCCCTGGTCAGGGCCGTCCACGCGGGAGCGAGGATCAGGTATCTGCATTTCTGGGGCCACCAGGCGCGCGCGGACGGACGGATCGGGACGAGCTGCCTGAGTCAGTGGTGGCCGTCGCCGTTCACCGTGGACGGTGTGGAGTACGCGACGGCCGAGCACTGGATGATGGCGTCGAAGGCGCGCCTCTTCAACGACGCGGACGCGGAGCGCATGGCCCTCGACGCGCCGAACCCGGCGCTCGCCAAGCGGGCGGGCCGGCTGGTGCGCGGCTTCGACGAGACGATATGGGCACGGGAGCGGTTCGCGATCGTGGTCGAGGGCAACGTCCACAAGTTCGCGGCGCACGAGGAACTGCGGGCCTTTCTGCTGGGCACGGGCGACCGGGTGCTGGTCGAGGCGAGCCCCGTGGACCGGGTGTGGGGCATCGGGCTCGCCGCCGGCGACGAGGCCGCGGCGGATCCGGAGCGCTGGCGGGGACCGAATCTGCTGGGGTTCGCGCTGATGGAGGCGCGGGAGCGGCTGCGGGCACGAACGGTATGAGAAAGGGGCCGCCCCGCCGGGACGGCCCCTTCGACGCCTCAGGTGCCGTTCAGAACGTGTTGGCCGAGCCCACGAAGGTCGCGAAGGCCACCAGGCCCAGCAGCGGCAGCACCACGGTCGCCACGATTCCGCAGACCAGCCCGGCGGTCGCCGCGCCCTTGTTGGTGGCCTCGCCGCGCTTGGCCTTCCCCCGGCCGACCGCGCCGAAGACGATGGCGAGGATGCCGAGGACGACCCCGAAGAACCACAGGAAGAAGGTCAGGCTGCAGACCAGGCCGATGATGCCCAGGACCAGCCCCGTGGTGCCCATGCTGTTGTTCGGCTGGGCGGGCGTGGCGTAGCCGGGCGCGACCGGAGGCGCGGCCGGGTAGGACGGTCCGGACTGCGGGTACCCGTGGCCGGGCACCGGCTGCGGCGGTCCGAATCCGCCGCCCCCCTGACTGGCATTCGACATGACCTTCTCCCCTCCGTCGATGCTCGACGCATCGTAATGGCCCTGGTAGCCGCGCTGATCCCCGGCGGCGGAGGGGAGCCGGGACCGGCCGGGTCAGTCGTGGAACAGCGCGGGCGCCGAGACGCTGAGGGCGTTCCCGACGTAGGGGTCGTCGGAGGACGGGGCATGGTTGATCGCCATCGTGATCCCGATGACCATCAGCACGATCACGGCCACCCCGAGGACGATCCCGACGATGCCGAGGATGAAGCCCGCGAGGGCCTGACCGCGGTTGTCGGCCTCCCCGGCCTCCACCCGCTTGCGGCCCTTGATCCCGAAGATCACCGCGAGGATGCCGAGGATCAAGGAGACCACGCCGTACATGCAGAACAGGCACACCGCGAGGATGCCCAGCACCATGGCGGCGACCCCGAGCCCGTTGCGCGGCGGCGCGGGCATCCCGGGCCAGCCGTAGCCGGCGTAGCCAGGGGGCGCGGGGTAGCCGTAGCCGGCCGGGGTGGCGTACGCGGACGCGCCGGGGTCCGCGGGCGCGATCGGCGGCGGTGGCACCGGGAAGCCCCCGTCGACCGGACCCGGGGCGGCGCCCGCCGGTCCGGGTCCGCCGCCCGGCATGCCGGAGCCGAGCGGTGCGAAGCCGGGCGTCGGCGGCATCGCCCCGCCCATCGTCCGGTGGTCGTGGAAGGAGGGCAGGGTCCCGCCCACCGGGGGCTCACCGGGCAGCGGCGGCGCGGCGGGAGGCTTGTCCATCGACACCTTCCGCTCCGGCGGTGCCCACGGATCGTCCGCACCCCCTGCGGCGTCCTGTCCCCCACGTATGTCCTCGGCCACGACCAGCCCCCTCATCCTTAGGACCGTCATGCTAAGGCCCGGCCCCCGCCGCCGCTGAGGCCGCCCCCCGCCCGGCCGCGACCGGGCGGCCCCTGTCCCAGGTGCCGGACCGTATGCCTAGGATCGTCCCCGAGTCATCGATCAGCCGATCACCCGCGTCCCGCCCTCACCAGGCGCCGGGGCGCCGTTCCGGGGAGGAACCTTGACCGACCACCGCGACACCGGTGCCGTGCGCGACCTGCACGCCTTCATCGCCGGACTGCCCAAGGCCGAACTGCACGTGCACCACGTCGGCTCCGCCTCCCCCCGTATCGTCGCGGAGCTGGCCGCGCGCCACCCCGACTCCAAGGTGCCCACCGACCCCGAGGCCCTGGCCGACTACTTCACCTTCACGGACTTCGCCCACTTCATCGAGGTGTACCTGTCCGTCGTCGACCTCATCCGGACCCCCGAGGACGTGCGTCTGCTGACGTACGAGATCGCCCGTGACATGGCCCGGCAGCAGGTCCGCTACGCCGAGCTGACCATCACCCCCTTCTCCTCCACCCGGCGCGGTATCGACGAGCGCGCGTTCATGGACGCGATCGAGGACGCCCGCAAGGCGGCCGAGGCCGAGTTCGGGACCGTGCTGCGCTGGTGCTTCGACATCCCGGGCGAGGCGGGTCTGGAGTCCGCGGAGGAGACGACCCGGCTCGCCACCGACGACCGGCTGCGTCCCGAGGGACTCATCTCGTTCGGGCTCGGCGGACCCGAGATCGGTGTCCCCCGGCCGCAGTTCAAGCCGTACTTCGACCAGGCCATCGCGGCCGGTCTGAGGTCCGTGCCGCACGCGGGCGAGACCACCGGCCCGCAGACGGTCTGGGACGCCCTGGTCGAGCTGCGCGCCGAGCGCATCGGGCACGGCACCAGCTCCGCCCAGGACCCCAAGCTGCTCGCGCACCTCGCCGAGCACCGCATCGCGCTGGAGGTCTGCCCGACCTCCAACATCGCCACACGCGCCGTCCGCACCCTCGACGAGCACCCCCTGAGGGAGTTCGTGCAGACCGGTGTCCTCGTGACGATCAACTCGGACGACCCGCCGATGTTCGGCACGGACCTCAACAACGAGTACGCGGTCGCCGCACGGCTGCTGGCCCTCGACGAGCGGGGACTCGCCGGGCTGGCCAAGAACGCGGTGGAGGCGTCCTTCCTCGACGACACCGGCAAGAAGAAGCTGGCGGCCGAGATCGACACCTACACCTCGGCCTGGCTCGCACCCTGACCCCACCGCCACAATGAGCTCATGCGCACCGTGACTGCCGTGGCCCATCGCGGCGACCCCTACCGCCACCGCGAGAACACGATCGGCTCGCTGCGTTCCGCGCTCCGACGGGGCGCGGACGCGGTCGAGATCGATGTCCGGCTCACCCGGGACGGCGTTCCCGTCCTGCTGCACGACGCGACGCTGAAGCGGCTGTGGGAGCGGGACCGGCAGCTCACCGCGCTCTCCTGCGCCGAGGTGCAGGGGCTCACGGCGGGCGGGGTGCCGACGCTGGCGGAGGCGCTGGCCGCCACCGAGGGAAGCCGGGTGATGATCGACCTGCCCGGCGGGCCCTCGGCCCGGGCCGTGCGCCGGATCGTGGACGTGGTCCGGGAGTGCGGCGCCCAGGACCGGGTGTACTACTGCGCGGGGGCGCAGACCATGCTGGCGGTCCGGGCCGCCGACGCCGCGGCGGAGATCGCCCTTACCTGGACGACCCTCGCCCCGCCGCGGCCCGCCGTGCTGGACGCGGTGCGTCCGCGCTGGCTCAACTACCGCTTCCCCCTGGTGAGCCCGGAGCTGGCGGACCGGGTGCACCGGGGCGGGCATCTGCTGTCCGTGTGGACCCCCGACACCCGCCGCTCGATGCGGCGCCTTCTCGGTCTGGGCGTGGACTCGATCACGACCAACCGCCTCGACGCCCTGCACGCGGTGCGCGGCCGCTGAGGCCCTTGGGGGCCTGGGCAGTTCACCGCGCCCCACGTTGTTCACTCCCCGGCGGCCACGGCGCGAGGGGTCACCGGGGCCGGTGCCGTCAGCCCCTCCAGCCGCTTGATCTTCCTGCGCACCACGTAGAGCGGGAGCACGCCGAAGACCCCGAACGACATGTCGATCACGGACCACCAGACAGGGATCCCGCGGATCGGTCCGCAGATCAGGGCGAGCGGGACGATGCCGGCACAGGCGATCATCCCGAACTCGACGACCCAGATGTTGCGGACCGGATCGCGGTACGGCCCGTAGAAGGCGACCGCGATCACGAGGTGGGCGAACGCCAGCCAGTCCGTGCCGTACAGCACGAAGGGGTAGCGGGAGTCGGTGGCGTCGATCCCCTGCCGTGCCCGCTCGATCCAGTCCATGAGGCCGGGAAGATGCCGTGGCACCGACAGGGACCTCAGCAGGTCCTCGGTCCAGTGCAGTTCGTGCACCAGGGGGAAGGCCGTGGCCCCGCTGAGCACGAGGCAGACGACGAAGAAGACCAGCCAGGCGCGAATGCCCTTCACTAGGGCGGCTCTGTCGCTCATGGCAGGAGCGTACTCGTGAGTTGAACACGTTCAAAAGTGGGGTGGCGGTCAGCCGCCCAGGGCGGCACGGGGAGGCCGGAGCCGGGCTATCGCCGGGTGCCGCGCCCGGGTTCGGGGGCGAGGGAGGTCGCGCTCGCCGACGGCTCGACCCGCACCGGCGTCGGTGTCGCCGACGGCCTGCGGGTGGGGACCGCCACCCTGCTCGGGGTGACGGACGCGTCGGACCGGCGCGTCCTGGTGGGCTCGGAAGTCGCGGACCCGGGCGGCCTCGCCTGCGAGGGGGACGCCGACGGGGTGGGCGGCAGCGTACGGCCGTGGGCGGGCGGCGGCGCGAGCGGGACCACGGGGGACGCCGGTGACTGAGGTGTCGTCAACTGGACGCCGAGCCCGATGAGGACGGCGACGGCGCAGGTCACTCCGGCTCCGGCCGCGGCGCGCAGCACCCGGCGGCGGGCCGCGGCCCGGCGGATCGCCTCGTAGCGGCCGGGGGGCGGGCCGAGACGCTCGGAGGCGGGCCGGAGGATCACCGCGAGGGGGTCGTCGGGTCCGAACTCCGGGCCGTCGGATCCGTCGTCAAAGCGTGTGGTCAAGGCTTCTCCTCAGATGGACGCGGAGCAGTTCTCGGGCCGCGTGGAGATCGGCCTTGACGGTTCCTTCCTTGCGCCCGGTCAGCACGGACACCTCCCGGATCGGCATGTCAGCGTAGTAGTGCAGCAGGATGGGGACACGCAGTCGTTCCGGCAGCGACTGCACGAGCAGACGGACCGACGGATCAGCCTGCTCGGGGTGGGGGCGCACGGCGACCTCCGAGGTGACCCGGCGCACGGCTCTGCGCTCGCGCTCCAGCTTGCGCCAGTGGTCCCGGACGAGGTTGGCCGCGGTGACGTAGAGGAAGCCGCGGGGCTCCTCCACGGACGTCCAGCGGGCCCAGAGCCGGGTGAACGCCTCCGAGGCGATCTCGTGCGCCGTCTCGTCGTCGTCGACGAGACGGCGGCACCAGCCGGCAAGACGCGGGTAGAGGGCGGCGAACAGCTCGGACGCCGCCCTCTCACGGAACCGTTTCAACGCTCTCCAGGGTCGTCAGGGCACTCAGGGGAAAGGACTCCGGGCCGACGGCGTACGTTCCGCCGGTCCGGGATCCATGACCTCGGGTCAGGGGCGGGAGCTTCGGCCAGTGCTGTGGCCGGGAAGGTTTGCCGGACAGCTCGCGGCGTCCGGTGCTGGGGGTGCCCCCACGCCTTTCAGGCAGTGGGGGAGCATCGCAAAGGCGGAGCATCGCCCGAGTACTGGATGTACTCGGGCGATGCGACAACGCGGCGAGGTGCCGTGCCGGGCGTCGCGAGCCGGTGAACCTTTCCGGTCGCAGCACTAGCTGCTCAGCGTGGCGAAGACGATCACGTTGTCGAGGTATCCGTCGCCGGTACGGGGGCCGCCGCAGGTGATGAGCCGCAACTCCGGGCGGTCCACGTTCCCGTAGACGTCGTCGACGGGGAAGTCCGCCTTGGCGACCGTGCGGACCGCGCCGACGGTGAACACCGCCGTCTTGCCGTTCTCCAGACGCGTCTCGATCCGGTCGCCCCGGTGCAGCCCCGCGAGATGACGGAAGACCCCGTCCCCATAGGCGCCGACCGTGACATGGCCGAGGATGACCGACGGGCCGACCTGGCCCGGCATCGGCGAGTGCTGGTACCAGCCCGCACGGTCGTGTGCCGTGACCGGTGGCACCTGCACCGTGCCGTCCGGCGCCAGCCCCAGCCGGATGACCGGGGTGTCGACCCCGATGGCCGGGATCCGCAGCCGTACCGGCACCGAACGCGCCAGGGTCTGCGCCGTCTTGACGGAGGCCGGCGAAGGGGGCGGTGCGCTGCCGGAGCCGGGGTCCGCGGTCCGGTGGGCTGCGGGGCCGCCGCAGCCCACGAGCAGGGCGGCCAGCATCCCGGCGGCGAGGGCGCGCCTGGAGAAGGGGCTCATGCCCCGGTCGCCCGCCGGCGACGTACGACGAAGACCGCCGCGCCACCCGCGGCCAGCACCGCGGCGGCACCCCCGCCGATGAGCCCGCCCTCGGTCCCGGAGTCCGAGGACGAGGCCGTCACTCCGGTGTCGGGCGCGCCCTTCGGCACGACGGAGACCTGGCCCCGGGACGACCCCCGGACGGGCGCGGCGCTCGGGACCGCGGAGACCTCGGTGGTCGGCACGGCACTCGGAGTCGCGGAGCCCCGGGTCGGCGCGGGGGTGGGCGTGGCGCTGCGCGTCGGGGCGACGGTGGCGGTGGGACGGACCGTGGGGACCGGGCTGGGCTTCGCCCCGTGGGCGGACGCGGGCACGGTGCCCGCCAGCACGGCGGTGCAGGCGAGTGCCATGCCGTAGAAGACGGTTCGGCGCATTGAATCGCTCTCTTTCGTCGGCCCGGCCGTTCCCGGCGGGCTGGCGTACGGATCGAGCGGAGAGACGAGGCAGCCGGGAACCGCGTTGTAAAGAGAAGGCAAAGCCACGGGAGGCCGTTCGCCCGGTGGGATGCCCGGCACCGGGTTCGGTCGCGCACACGGCCGCCGCGACCCGGGCTCAGTCACGGTAGGCGGCGGTCGCGATCCGGGCTCAGTCACGGTAGGCGGCGGTCGCGATCCGGACGAACGAACGGATCAGGGGGTTCGTGTCGCCCTCCTTCGCCGCGACCACCACCCGGCTCGGCGCCATGTCGGTCAGCGGTACCACGGCCAGTTCCCCGGGCAGGTCGTGTCCGAGCGGGGTCATGCCGACCGTGCCGTTCCAGAGCACGGCCTGTAGGCACTCCTGGACGGCGCGCACCACCGGACCCTCGCGCGGCTCGCCGCCGTTCCAGTACGACCGCCAGAGCGGGTCGGTGCCGTCCGGGAACTGGAACCAGCGCCGCCCGGCCAGGTCCGCCAGCCGAAGGTGGTCGCGGCGGGCCAGCGGGTCGTCGGCGCGGAGCACCGCGCCCACCGGGTCGGCGCGCAGCTCGTGCACCGTCAGACCGGTCTCGTCGAACGGTGCGCGGGTCAGGGCGATGTCGACCAGTCCGGCGCGCAGCCCACAGGTCGGATCGGTCAGATCGGTCTCACGGATCCTGACCTCCACGCCCGGGTGCTGCCGGCGGTACGCGGCGGCCAGCCGGGCGGCGCCCGGATCGGTGCTGTCGCCCAGGAGGCCGACGGTGAGGGTCGGGGCGCCGGCCGCCGCGGCCACGCGCACGCGTATCCGGTCGGCCTGGTCGAGCAGGGCGCGCGCCTCGCTCAGCAGTGCCGCCCCGGCGGGGGTGAGGGTGACGCCCGCGGCGGAGCGGTGCAGCAGCGTGGCGCCGAGGCCGGTCTCCAGCTGCTTGATCGCCCGGCTCAGCGGAGGCTGGCTCATGTGCAGCCGGGCGGCGGCCCGGCCGAAGTGGAGTTCCTCTGCGACGGCCACGAAATAGCGCAGCGTGCGTAGCTCCATGACCGGCGACGATACCCGTACGGTATCGACGCCACCCAGCCGGTCTTGGACGGCCGACGCACCGAGCCGTTGGAATCGTGGCATGACGGACGAACAGATTCCCGACCCCGCCGTGCGGATCGCCGGTGCCCAGGAGATCGCCCCCGACCTGCTGGTGATCCCGAACCAGCGGGTCCAGCTGGTGCCCAACATCGGGATCATCGGTGGTACGCAGGCCGTACTCGTCGTCGAGACGGGCATCGGCGTCGCCAACGCCGAGCAGGTCCTCGCCCTCGCCTCCGAGGTGGCCGCGGGCCGCCGGTTGTACCTGACCACGACACACTTCCACCCCGAGCACGCCTTCGGCGCCCAGGTGTTCGCGGATCGGGCCACGTATCTGGTCAACCACGCCCAGGCGGACGACCTGAAGACGAAGGGACCGGGCTATCTGGAGATGTTCCGGGGCTTCGGCGGCGCGATCGCCGACCGCCTCGACGGCGTCCGGGTGCCCACCCCGGACAAGGTCTACGACGGCGGGTACGACCTGGACCTCGGCGGCCGCACCGTACGGCTGCGGCCCACCGGCCAGGGGCACACGCGGGGCGACCAGGTGGTCGAGGTGCCCGACGCCGGCGTGCTGTTCACCGGGGATCTGGCGGAGACCGGCCAGTTCGCGATCTTCCCGTGGTTCCCGCCCTACGACACGGATGTCTCCGGAGTGGGCTGGCTGGCGGTGCTGGACCGGCTGGCCGCCGCCGGGCCGCGGGTGGTCGTGCCCGGCCATGGCGACCTCGGCGGGCCGCAGGTGCTCGCCGACGTCCGTGACTATCTGCGCGAACTGCGCGACGAGACCTGGCGGCGGCGCGACTCCGCGATGGGCGAGGACGCGCTCGTGGCCGAGCTGCGGGCGCTGCTGATCGAGCGGCATCCGGAGTGGGCCGGCCGGGAGTGGATCGAGCGGGGCGTGGGGTGCTTGTGCGCCGAGCACGGGGGATGACCTCTGCGCGGCCCGCCGTGCCTGTACGACAGCGGCCCGGTGCCGTTCGGCACCCCGCGAAAGACCAGGCTCCCCCCTCCCCACCGGCCTCGCCGCGTTCCATCCTGGAGGAAGGGGAGATCAGCGGTCGTTCTGCCGGAGGAAGGTGCTCGCCATGATGTGGTACGGCGGCTGGGGCGGTTGGTTCTTCATGGCCGTGATCACGGTGGCCTTCTGGGCGCTGCTCATCGTTGGGATCCTCGCCCTCGTCCACTACTCCCACCGCACCCGCCCCGGTCAGCGGCCCGACGCGCCCTCGTCCGGTACCGGTGGGTTCGGATGGGGCACCGATCGACGGGCCGAGGATCTGCTGGCAGAGCGATTCGCCCGCGGGGAGATCGACGAGGACGAGTACAGACGCCGCCTGTCGGTACTGCGGGAGCACCGGTGAAGGGTGAGTTCCTCGGCTCTTCGTCCTGGTGCGGGTAGGGACCCGCGCGCCCGGCCGCCGCTGTCCCGCCGGGCGGCGACATCGGCTGGGGGGCGCGCGGGCCCGTACCGCTACGGGGCGATCAGCCGACGGACAGGGAGAACGGCCCGGCCAGCACCGTGTAGCCGTCGTTGGCGAGGTAGTACACGTCGTACGTGCCCGCCCCGTTGAGCTTGCCCGTGGAGAAGGTCAGCGCGCCACTTGCGTTGGGGGCGTAGGACCAGGTCAGCGAGGACTGCCGGCCCGGGGTCACCCCCGCCGGGTAGATGCCGATCCAGTTCTTCGCACTCACCTGCGCGGCGGACGGCACCGCGTACCGGAAGGTGACGTTGCCACCGCTCGCGACCGCGTTCAGGGTGCCCGTGAGCGTCGGTCGCGTGGCGGTGGACGGTGCGAAGGCGGTGTTCAGCGGTGTCGCGTAGGTGTCATTGGCGGTCAGGCCGGGCAGGCCGAGGGCCGCCTCGACGGTACGGCCGATGCCGTAGTGGTCGTAGTGTTCCGGGCTGCTGGTCCCGGCCGGGACGGTGCCCTGCGAGCCGACGGCCACGGTGGCCAGGTGGTTGTACGCCTCGCTGTTGCTCTCGTCCCAGGTCAGCAGGAGCAGCGAGCGCTGCTGGGTCCAGGCGGGAGAGGCCAGCACCGGGGCGAGGGTCTGCTTCAGCCAGCCGTCCTGCGTCTTCAGGCTGGTGGCGCTGCCGTTGCCGGAGGCCTCGCCGTCGTAGTAGTCGTCAGCGGCGATCCAGGAGAAGTTCGGGGTGGTCGCGGCCGACTTCAGGTCGGTGGTCAGCTGCGAGGTGTCGAACAGGTGCGCGGCGCAGCGGGACGCGTTGCCGCTGATGTCGGTGTAGTTGATGAACGGCGCGTCGTCGGGCTCGTAGTAACGGTCGTAGGCGGTGCTGGTGTTGCAGGGCGTGCCCATGCCCTGCTCATAGGCCTTCCAGCTCTTGCCGGCCGCCTCCAGGGTGTCGCCCAGGTTGCGCTGGGGGGAGTTGATGTCGGGCCAGTAGGTGGCGCCCTTGGCGTAGGTGTCGCCGCCCGCGATGGCGAGGTAGTTCTCGTCGCTGGGGTGGTAGACGCCGTGCGCGTCGGTCAGCGTCGCGCCCTGGTCCATCAGGCTGTGGATGTAGGGCGTGTCCGCCGGATCGTTCATGATCTGGGAGTAGTCGGTGTTCTCCATCATGACCACGAAGACGTGGTCGTAGCCGGGCACCTTCGACACGGGCGGAGCGACCGGGGCTGGCGCCGCGACCGGGGTGTTCAGGGTGAGCGAGAGGTTGTCCAGGTAGCCGGTCTCGTTGGAGGTCGACAGGAACTGCACCTCGACCTGGATGGACCGGGTCCCGGCGGGGACCGCGCCGGTGGCGCTGCGCGAGAGGAACTTGGTGGCCAGGCCACGGTCGCTCGCGGAGACGGTCGGCAGCGTGGCGGTCGCGCCGAGCGGCCGGCCGTTCGCGTCGTGGAAGTGCAGACCGACCGCGACATAGCCGCTGTAGACGGTCCAGCCGCCGAGCCAGCCGGAGAGGTTGTAGTTCACTCCCCCACCGTCGATCGCCGAGGCTGCCGAGGCGACGTCCACGGTCTGCGTCATCGCGCCGTCGCCGAAGTTGCCGGGCCCGAAGAAGGCCTTGCCGGGTACCTTGCCGTCGCTCGGCAGCCCGAAGGACCCGACGGTGGAGCACATGACGTCCGGGCCACCGGCCTCGGTGGTCCAGCCGGGCACGGTCGTGGCCGCGCCCCAGTCGCCGGTGCAGTAGCCACCGGACTCCGCGTCCCCGTTGACGATCAGATTGCCGCTGCTCCCCGCCGCCTGGGCGGGAGCGGCGACGAGCAGTGCGCCGAGGAGGGCGAGCAGCCCGCCGAGGGCTCTCCATCGCTGTCGCATGTGTGTACCTCGTCCCGTAGATGAGGGTGCCGTAAGGGTGGTGCCGGCACTTCGGTCTGACCTGGCGTCACGAACGGGACATGGGTATCGGCCGCCCCTGTCGACCGGAAGAACCGCAACCAAACTTGTTCAGACAAGTTGGCGCAGGACGTGGGCAGCCGGGGTATGGGGGTACGGCGGCGAGGGCGTTGCCGCAGACCGGATGCGGTCGGCTCATAGGCTGCCCGGGCGGACCAGGCCGGTCCTTTTCACCCCGGTCAGGGTGGGGGCGATCTCGAGGGTGGAGATGTGCGGGAGGGCGCCGACGGTGTCGTTCAGGAGGTGGTAGAGCGCGTCGAGGTCGGCCGCCGCGACGGCCACGAGGAGGTTGGCCGGGCCCGTGGTGGCCGAGGTGAAGCGGACCTGCGGGTGGCGGCTGAGCTGCCGGCCCGTCTCCTCCAGTCCCCCGGGTGCGACGGCGATCCACAGCAGTGCCTCGGCGCGGATGCCCAGCCGGGCGAGATCGACCTCGGTCGCCAGCCTGATGACCTGGCCGCCCACCAGCGCCTCCACCCGGCGGCGGGCGGTGAGGGCGGTGGTGTCGGCGCGGCGCGCGAGGTCGGTGTAGGAGGCTCGTCCGTCCTCGGTCAGCGCGGTGATCAGCTGGTCGTCGAGGGGCAGGAGGGCGGGGCGGGTGGGCGCCTCGGACAAATCCGGGCGGAGACCGCTCAGTTCGGCTTCCGACAGCAGGCCTCCGCTCCAGTCGAAGGCGGCCGGGAAGACCCGTAGGAGCACATGAGAGGTCCACGACCGGACCGCGGGGGTGGCGGGAAGGTCGCGCAGCAGCAGCGTGTTGCGTGCGTCCGGCCCGTCCAGGAACAGGATGGTGCAGATCTCGTCCCCGCCGCCGAGCACGTCCACCCAGAGCGCGTCGGGGCGGCGGGCCAGGGTGGCGGCGACGGCGCTGATCCGGTTGGGCCGGCACCGGATGCGCAGGGCCAGCGGGATCAGATCGGGGA
Source organism: Streptomyces sp. NPDC002573 (assembly GCF_042889625.1). Lineage (NCBI taxonomy): Bacteria > Bacillati > Actinomycetota > Actinomycetes > Kitasatosporales > Streptomycetaceae > Streptomyces > Streptomyces sp. NPDC002573. The sequence continues at coordinate 36,766 of NZ_JBIARC010000050.1, forward strand.
AGTGCACGGGGTTGCGTACGGCGGTGGCGCGCAGCGTTCCGTCGTGGAACAGCGGTGCCGCGCGACGCACCACGGTGCGCTCCGAGACGCCCAGCACGCGACCGACCGTACGCCACGAGGCGCGCGGGGCGGCCAGCATCGCGGCGGCGATCCGGCTGTCCGTTTCAGTCAGTCGATGGCGCACTTTCTCCACATCACAAGATCTATGTCCTTTATTCACGCTTCAGGTCATCCTTTCTGGCTCGGACCGCACCGCCCGGACTAGAGCCGGACGCAACGCAAGCGAGACGAGAAGTCGAGACGAGAGAGGTGGGCACGATGACGTGTGTCGAGGGCCGGATCGTGGACACGGACCGTGGCAGGGTCAGGGGCGTCGCGGAGGGCGAGGCGGTCTCCTTCCGGGGTATCCCCTACGCCGCTTCGCCGGTCGGCGAGCTGCGTTTCGCGCCGCCGCAGCCGCACCCGGGATGGCTGGGCGTGCGGGAGGCGGTGCGGTCCGGGCCGGCGGTCACGCAGGCGGCCTCCCGGCTGGAGCAGGTGATGGGGCGGCGCGTCCCGGACTGGAACGAGGACGGCAGCCTGACCGTCAACGTCTTCGCTCCGGCGAGGGCATTCGAGGACGGGGCGCCCCGCCCGGTCCTGGTCTGGTGGCACGGGGGAGGCTTCACCAGCGGCTCCGGCGGATGGGACTGGTACGACGGCGGCCGGCTGGCCGCGCTGGGCGACATCGTGGTGGTGACCGACGAACTGTTCCGCGACGGCGCGCTGGAGATGGCCGACCACCACGCGGCCGGCGGCAACGCGACGTACGTCTACCGGTTCGACCACCGGCCGGCCGAGGACGAACACGCCCTGGGCGCCACCCACTGCGGCGAACTTCCCTTCCCCTTCAACACGTTCGACGCCTACCCCGACAGCCCGATGCTGGGCAGGCCCGGAGATGCCCAGCGCGCCCCGGGGCACAGCTTCGCGAGCGCGGTCGCCGCGTTCGTCGCGACCGGATCGCCGACAGACTGGCTGCCTTACGCGCCCACGACGGCCGACGCATCCGGCACTTCGCCTGAGCCGGGGAGGGACGAACGGGTGCCGGCTCAACTCCTGTGCAGTGGCGCCGGTTCGCAACGGCCCTCAAGGACAGTGCCCTTCGGGGCGCTGCCCGAAGAGACAATTCCACACCGTCGTGCCCCCTCATACGCTCCATGGCGTCAACACGGACGACTCGTGCGACGGGGGGATTCCCGCGTGATCATCCGGACCGCGATACGAAGGACCACGACACTCGCTCTGATCAGCTCCGTCCTCCTCGGCAGCCTCGCCGGAACCGGCGTCGCCGCCCCGGCCTCCGCGTCCGCCTCTGTCCCGCAGTGCAAGGGCGAGTTCAGGACAGCGCCCCTCACACCGGGTAGCGGCGCTGGCCTGCGTGGGGCTGCCGGTCACACGGCGAACGCCCGCGGAAGCTCCTCGGCCGTCGCCGCGTAGCGGCACGAGCACCGCACGTCGTCGCACAACGTGTTGTGGACGAGTACGGACAGCACCGCCGCCTGAAGACGTGTCTCCTGGCCGACAGAAGGCGCGCCCGGGCCCGCCGGACGCCCGGTGTGAGGGGTGTGGCCGGTCCTCCGCGCGGAGAGGCCGCACCCCCGCGCCGGAGACCGTCCACGCCGCGCTCTGCGGGCTTCATTCGAAGACGATGACCAGGCGTCCGACGACGTCGCCGCGGCCCAGGGCCTCCAGGTTCTCGTTGATGTCTTCGAGCCTCACTTTGGTGACGTTGTGTCTGACGAGGCCGGCTTCGGCGAGGGAGAGCACCTCGACGAGGTCCATGTGGTTGCCCCAGAAGGAACCCAGGTAGGACAACTCCATGCCGACGAAGGGGAACTGACGGTGCTCGACGCGATGGCTCATGAGGCCTACGGCCGCCAGCGCGCCTTCGGGGCCCAGCAGCCCGAACCCCATGGACACGGACGCGTCGCTGCCGACGCAGTCCAGAATGGCGTCGATCGCCCTCCGGCCGGTCAGCCGCTCCAGTTCGTCCTGGATGGCGTCGGTGGACTTGTCCCTGACGTTGATCCCGTGGTCCGCGCCGTTCTCCTTCGCCACGTCCAGCTTGCTGTCCGTGCGCGCGAGTGCCACCACGGTCGCGCCGCCTCCGAGCAGTTTCGCGTACTGGACCGCGTAGCTGCCCAGCCCGCCGATGCCCGTGACGGCGACGGTGCGTCCCGGGCCGAGCTTGCCTGCGTCCCGGAGCTTCCTCATCCCCCGGTACGGGGTCATGCCCGCGTCGGTCATGGGGGCCAGGAGCTCAGGCGCCTTCGCGGCGTCCTCTGAGACCGGGATGGCGTGGCGGTACTGCACGGCCATGTACTCGGCGAAGCCCCCGGGCGGGCCGAAGCCCACCCACCGACCGTTACCGCTGCACAACTGCTCGTTGCCTTCGCGGCACTGCCGGCAGGTGCCGTCTCCCCAGCTGGGATTGACGACCACCATGTCGCCCTCCGAGTAGCCCACTTCCTTCGGTACGCCGCTGCCCAGTCCGGCCACCCGGCCCGTGACCTCATGGCCGGGAATATAGGGAAGCGCGACGGGGAACGGACCCTTGAAATAGCCGTCGAGGAGCTGGTAGTCGCTTCGGCACATTCCCGTGGCAGCGACCTTCAGGAGAATCTGGTCCGGCCCGGGCTGGGGCACGGGCACCTCTTCGATGCGAAGGGGTTCCTGGTATTCGTACATCCGGGCTGCTCGCATCTGCACCACGTGCGCCTCGCTCTCGCCGGCAAGCGGAACAGCGGCCCGGGCCGTGCGGCGTGGGCAGGAATCGGGTTCTGGCATCGGTCACCGCGGCCGCCGCTGCGGATATCACCATGGTCTCGTGTCTGCACCTGCCGCGCATTCCGGTGCCCTGCCGGATGATCGGCAGCGGGTGTACATGAAGGGCGAGATTAGGGCAAATGGGTGAATTGACGGACTTATCGAGTGGTCCTACGGTGGATTCATGGCTATCGCAACGACGAGTCCTGTGACAGGGGAGGTCCTCAGGAGGTTCGACGAACTGACTCCCGATGAACTTGAGGACAAGCTCGCCCGGGCGGCGGCCGCGGCCGCCTCGTACCGGCTGACGAGCCCCGAGGAACGGGCCGGATGGCTGCAGCATGCGGCCGAGCGCCTGGAGAAGGAGATCGAGAGCGTCAGCCGGATGATCACCACGGAGATGGGCAAGACCTTCCGTGCGGCGGAGGAGGAAGTGGTCAAGTGCGTCCGCGGGCTGCGTTTCTACGCCACCGAGGGCCCCGCGTTCCTACGGGACCTCAGCGGTGACAGCGGGCGCGTGGGCGCGAAGCAGACCTTCGTGACGTACCAGCCGATCGGTCCGGTGCTCGCGGTGATGCCGTGGAACCTGCCGCTGTGGCAGGCCATGCGGTTCGCCGCGCCCGCCCTGATGGCGGGGAACGTGGGTCTGCTCAAGCACGCCTCGAACGTGCCGCAGTGCGCCCTGTACCTGGAAGAACTCTTCCGTGACGCGGGCTTCCCGGACGACGTGTTCCAGACCCTGCTGATCTCCGCGGGAAGGGTGGAGCAGGTGCTGCGCGACCCGCGGGTGGCGGCCGCGACGCTCACGGGCAGTGAACCGGCGGGGCGGTCGGTGGCCACCATCGCCGGCAACGAGATCAAGAAGGTCGTCCTCGAACTGGGCGGTTCGGACCCGTTCATCGTCATGCCCTCCACGAATCTGGATCGGGCCACCGATGTCGCGGTCAAGGCGCGGTGCCTGAACAACGGGCAGTCGTGCATCAACGGCAAGCGGTTCTTCGTGCACCAGGACATCGGTGACGCGTTCATCGAGATGTTCGTGACGAAGATGGACGCGCTGGTGGTGGGCGACCCGATGGACGAGGGCACCGACGTCGGTCCGCTGGCCACCGAGTCCGGCCGGCGGGACGTGGAGTCCTACGTCGACGACGCCGTGAGCAAGGGCGCGACGGTGCTGCTCGGCGGCGAACGGCCGCCCGGGCCCGGCTGGTTCTACCCGCCCACCGTGCTGACCGGCATCACGCCGGAGATGAACATGTACCACGAGGAGGTCTTCGGCCCCGTGGCGCAGGTGTGGACGGTCCCCTCCCTGGAGGAGGCCCTGCGGGAGGCCAACGGCCACCCCTACGGCCTCGGGTCGAACCTGTGGAGCGAGGACCAGGACGAACGCGAACTGTTCGTCCGCGATGTGCAGTCGGGCATGGCCTTCATCAACGGCAACACGACCAGCTACCCCGAGATCCCGTTCGGTGGCGTCAAACGCAGCGGCTACGGACGCGAGCTGTCCGACCTCGGCATGCGGGAGTTCATGAACGCCAAGACCGTCTGGGTCGGCCAGGACGCCTGAACACCCGGGTACCTTGCGGCAGCCGACACCACGGTCATGCGCGCCGGACGTCGCGGCGCGCATGACCGTGGAGCGCATGGAGGCGCGACGATGAGCAGAGCGAACCGGACGCCGTCGTCCGGACAGAAAAAGCCCGTGGTCGCGGTGCTCGGCACGGGCACCATGGGAGAGGCCATGGCACGCAACATCGCGGCGGCGGGACTGGGACTGCGGGCGTGGAACCGCAACCGCGCCCGCGCCGAACCGCTGGCCGACATCGGCGCCACGGTGTGCGACACACCGGCCGAGGCCTGCCGCGGGGCCGACGTCGTACTGACCGCGCTCGCGAACGAGAAGGTGGTCGCCGACGTGATGGACCAGGCCCGCGACGGCCTGGGCGGCCACCCGGTGTGGGTGCAGACCTGCACGGTCTCCCCGGACGGGGGTCGCCGTCTCGCGGAACAGGCGACCCGCCTGAACATCCCGTACGTCGAGGCGCCCCTCCTCGGCACCAAGGAACCGGCCGTGTCCGGCACCCTGACCATCCCGGCCGCCTCCCCCCAGCGGGAGGCACGGGAAGAGGTGCGACCGGTCCTGGAGGCGGTGGCATCACGCATCATGTGGCTCGACGAGGTAGGCCAGCCAAGCAGCCTCAAGCTCGCCTACAACGCGTGGGTCCTGACCACTGTCGAGGGGATCGCGGAGTCCCTCACCCTCGCCGACACCCTGGGGTTGGACCCTCATCTGGTCATCGACGTCATCGACGGCAGCGGCCTCAACAGCACCTACGTACAGAGCAAGGGCCCGATGATGATCGACGACGACCTCGACACGCCCTCCTTCCCCCTTGAGGCGGCGGACAAGGACGCCGGCCTGATCACCGACACCGCCCGGGCCGTCGGCCTGCACCTGGGCATCGCGGAAGTCGTACGCGAACGCCTCGACCGCGCGGCCGACGACGGACTCGGCCGCGCGGACGTCGCCGCGACCTACCGTGTGTCCCGCCACGCCACATCCTGACCGGACCGTCCCTTCGAGGGAGGCGAGGGAGGAACGATGACCCGTGCCGGCCTCGCCGCCGCGCGTTCGAGCACCGCGCAACTGGCGGGGATCATCCCCCGGATGAGCGACGAGCAGTGGGAGCTGCCGTCGGCGTGCGACGGCTGGCGCGTCATCGACGTGGTGGCCCATCTCGCGGCCCTCGCCTCCGAGGCGGTGGACCCGCCGCCGCCCGACCCGTCGCTGCCGAAGAACCGCGAGCGCTACCACGACCTGCGCGTCGACCAACGTCGCGGCTGGAGCCATGCCCAGGTCCTCGACGAGTGGCGGTGCAGCACCCCCCGGCAGCTGGACCTCCTGGAGGCGGCCCAGGAACCGCCCGGGGCCGACGAGCCCGTCGACGTGCCCGGGCTCGGGAGGTACCCGCGCCACCTCCTGGCGAACACCATGGCGTTCAACGTCTTCTGCCACCTGCGCAACGACATGCTCGCCCCGGACGGCCCGCTCCCGTTCACGCTGCCGGAAGCGACCGACGACCAGGTCGCCCCAGCCGTCGAGTTCATGCTCGCCGGCCTCCCCCAGATGCAGGGGCCCGAACTCACCGCCACCGTCGAGCGGCCCCTCGTCCTCGACCTGACCGGGCCGGGCGCCACCACCGTCACCGTCCTCCCCGCGACCGGGCCGGACGGCCGGCTGACCGTGGCACCCGGTGCGGACGCCACCACCCAGGTCCACAGCACGGCACTCGACTTCATCGTGTGGGCCACCACCCGCAAGCCCTGGCGCGACCACTGCCGCATCACGGGGGACGCCTCCGCCGCGACACCGTTCCTCGACCACCTCGACATCATCTAGCAGAGCGGTCCCAGCGCAACGTCTTCCGGAGGAGCGTCCTATGGCCAAGATCCTTTGCGTGCTGACCGGCGCGAGCTACTGGACCCTGAAGGACGGGCACCGACACCCCACCGGGTACTGGGCCGAGGAGTTCGTGGCTCCGTACACCGTGTTCACCGACGCCGGACACGAGGTCACCGTGGCAACTCCGCGTGGCGTCGTCCCGGTTGTGGACACGATGAGCCTGGAGCCCCGGATGGCGGGCGGCGAGGACAACGCCCTGCGGCAGGAGGCCGTCATCGAGTCGGCGGACGAGCTGCGGCATCCCGTCTCCCTCAAGGACGTGCGCCTCGAGGACTACGACGCGGTCTACTACCCCGGGGGCCACGGCCCGATGGAAGACCTCTCGGTCGACCCCGACTCCGGGGCGCTGCTGCGCAAGGCACTCGCGTCCGGTAACCCCCTCGGCATCGTCTGCCACGCCCCGGCCGCCCTCCTCGCGACCCGTGACGCGAACGGCGACACGCCCTTCGCGAACTACCGGGTGACGGGTTTCTGCAACGAGGAGGAGGCCGGCGTCGGTTTCGCCGACAAGGCCAAGTGGCTGCTGGAGGACGAGTTGAAGAAGCTGCCCACCCACTATTCGCGGGGTCCCGCCTGGGAGCCGTACACGGTCGTGGACCGCACCCTCTTCACAGGGCAGAACCCCGCTTCCTCGGGTCCTCTCGCCAAAGAGCTCGTCGAGGCTCTGTCCTGACCCGGGGGGAGGCCAGGGCGGGGTCAGCCCTTGGCGGCGGGGACGGTCTTGCCGTGGTCGACGACGATCTCCTGCTTGATGCCGAACCAGACACCGCCCACGTTCTCACCGCTCGGCGTGACCTCGGCCGGGCGCCGTGTGTTCGCCAGCTGCTCCGAGACGGACGCGTCGTCGGGGAAGGCCATCTGCACCGAGTCGGTGACATCGGCCCCGCCCATCGGGGGCCGGCCGCCCCGAGGGGAGACGAGGTCGACCGCATGCGCCGCCGGCGTGCTGTCGGAGGGAGCGCCCGAGGCGGTGCGCAAGGCCGTGAACTGCAGCGACCTGCCGATGCCGTCGGCGTCGGCCTCCAGCGCCGTGACCTCCCCGATGAGCAGGGGGGCGGCCAGCCGTGCCGTCCGTGTACGGAACCAGCTCCACCCGCGCGCCGACCGTGAGGGCCGGCAGCAGGCCCAGGAGATCGCGCGCCGGATCGCTGAAGACCAGCCGGAAGGCGGCCGGTACGTTCACACTCGTGTCGATCCAGGCGGAGACCAGCCGTCCGGCCACCTGGTCGGGCAGCGGGGCGCCCCCGACCTTCACCTTCAGGACGGTCGTATAGGACTTCATGTATGAGCCTTCACATCTGAGTCCGCGAGTGCGGTCGTCATGCCGACGTACGCCCCGCCGGATGTCGTCGGCCGCCGGCAGCAGCAGTTCCGTGCCGGGTCGCAGCCGCATGGGGTCGTCTATGCCGTTGGCCTCGGCGATGGCCCGCCACTGTGTGGCGGCCCCGTACTCGCGCCAGGCCAGGGAGGGCAGGGAGTCGCCGGCCACCACACGATGGACCCGCTGCGTCCGCAGGGTGCCGGAGGTCGGGTTCTGCCCCTTCGTCGGTGTCGGGATCTCTCTGAGGGACAGACGGCAGGTGGCTCGCAGGGGCTCGCCGGTCGGGCTGAACAGGGAGTAGGCGGCGTTGACGCTCTCGACGTACGCCGTGAACTGGACCGTGCTGAATCCGCCCCACGAGAAGCGCACCCAGGGCGGCGACGGCCGGTTCGTCGGGAGCGTCTGCGGATCCACCTCGCAGCAGGAGAGCAGCTTCTCCACCTGCTGCCGGACGCGCGGACTGCCGGGCGAGGCGGAGGCGTCGAGGAAGACCTCGACGGACAGTGAGGCGGGCTCCGCACCGGAGAACTCCTGCTGCGCGCCGCGGTCGAAGCCGACGGCACGCTGGGTCTGCCAGGAGGCCGAGCGCGACAGCTCCATCTGGTGCGGGTTGAACTGGAACTCGACCTCGCCGATCCGTCCGCCCATGGCCCGGCTGGATCCGCTCGGCGGATGGTGGATGGCGAGCCGGGCCCGCACGAGGCTCTTGTTGGCGCTGCCTGTTGCGGGCGGCATCAGGCCCCCTGGGCGTCGGTGAAGCCGTGGTGGGCGATTTCCAGGGTCTCGGTGGCGGCTCCGGGGCTTGCCGGGTCCAGGTTGGGCCCCTGCCGCCGCACGGGCAGGACCTCGACGAGCTCCCACCGAGCGACCACCGAACCGTCCGCCCTCAGGGCGGCGATCTGGCCCGTCGGCCGGGCGATGCCCGTCGCGATGGACGAGATCCACGCCGCGGCCTTGGTGGTGTCGGGGGTGAGCGGTCGGGTCAGTCGGATGTTCGAGTACGTGACCGCGAGGGCAGTTGCCAGACGAACCCGTAGTTGCCCCCCTCTTCACGCTGCTCCACCTGCACCTCGGAGGCGAGCCCCTCACAGCTGTTGAAGAGACCGAGGTCCAGGCCGTCGATCGACAGCCGGAAGAAGACGGTGGAGGCCGGGTCTTGAGGGGTGGGCATGGGTGGTTCCTTGCGTCCGGGGGCAGTGGTGGGGTCACGAGGGGTCGCGGAGACGCCCGATGCGTTCGCGGTCACCGCGGAGTTCGGAGCGGAGAAGACGCGACAGGGGCTCCAGAAGGGAACGGGCGAGAGCGTCCAGGTACTCAGGGGAAAGCGGAGGGGACACGGGTCCCGATGGACCAGGAGTGCCCGGGGATCCGGGGACCTGAGCGCTGCGCTGAACGGAGGACTTCGATTCCGGACGCTGTACGGGGAGGGAGTGGCCGGGCGCCGACTGCGTCGGGGGCGTCCGCCCGGTGCCCGGTACGGCGGAGCGTGCGCCCGGAGAGGCCCGTCCGGCGGACGGGGCGAGCGGCGAAGTGGGGCGTGACGGTTCAGATGCGGACCGTGACGGTTCACCGGACCGCTGGACGACGGCGGGAGCGGACCGAACCACTGCCGCAGCGGCCACGGGTGAGGACGGAGCAGCGATCACCGGCGACGGAGCCGCCGGGCGAGCCTGCCACGTAGGCGGCAGGCACGCCGCAGCCGGCGAGCGCGCCGAGCACCGCGCCCCCGCCCAGGGAGCGCAGGAGGGAGCGGCGGGAGAGCTGGGGAGTCTTCGGAATCCGGGGCTTCCCGGAAGCATGCCGTCCACGCCGCCACCAGGACAATCGACGCCGCGTCGAGCGCCCCCGCGGGAACCCGACACCCTGTCGATCAGCCGATGGCGACCGGAAGCCGGCGCGGGTCCACGGCCGTACGGCGCGCGGTCACGCGAAGGCCCCGCACGGGTCAACTCCCGTGCGGGGCCGCGCAGCTGGCGTATCGGTGCCCGCGCCTACGAGCGCTCGCGCATCAGCGTGTACGCGCGCGCCCGTGCAGGCGTTCTCAGGCGTCCAGCGAGGTCATCACGTGCTTGATGCGCGTGTAGTCCTCGAAGCCGTACCCCGACAGGTCCTTGCCGTAGCCGGACTTCTTGAAGCCGCCGTGCGGCATCTCCGCGACCAGCGGGATGTGCGTGTTGATCCACACACAGCCGAAGTCGAGCGCCTTGGACAGCCGCATCGCGCGCGCGTGGTCCTTCGTCCACACCGAGGACGCGAGGGCGTAGTCGACGCCGTTGGCCCACTCCACGGCCTGCGCCTCGTCCGTGAAGGACTGGACGGTGATGACCGGGCCGAAGACCTCGTGCTGGATGATCTCGTCCTCCTGCTTGAGGCCCGAGACGACGGTCGGCGCGTAGAAGTAGCCCTTGTCGCCGACGCGGTGACCGCCGGTCTCGACCTTGGCGTGCGCGGGGAGGCGCTCGATGAAGCCGGAGACCTGCTGGAGCTGGTTCGGGTTGTTGAGGGGCCCGTAGAGCACGTCCTCGTCGTCCGGCTGGCCCGTCTTCGTCTCGGCGGCGGCCTTGGCGAGCGCGGCGACGAACTCGTCGTGGATGGACTCGTGGACGAGGACGCGGGTGGCGGCCGTGCAGTCCTGGCCGGCGTTGAAGAAGCCCGCGACCGAGATGTCCTCGACCGCCTTGGCGATGTCGGTGTCCTCGAAGACGACGACCGGCGCCTTGCCGCCGAGCTCCAGGTGGACCCGCTTGACGTCCTTGGCCGCGGACTCGGCGACCGACATGCCGGCGCGCACGGAGCCGGTGATGGAGGCCATCGCCGGGGTCGGGTGCTCGACCATCAGGCGGCCGGTGTCGCGGTCGCCGCAGATGACGTTGAAGACGCCCTTGGGCAGGACCGAGCCGATGATGTCGGCGATCAGCACCGTGGAGGCCGGGGTGGTGTCCGACGGCTTCAGCACGACCGTGTTGCCCGCCGCGATCGCCGGGGCGAACTTCCACACGGCCATCATCATCGGGTAGTTCCACGGCGCGACCTGCGCGCAGACGCCGACCGGCTCACGGCGGACGATCGAGGTCATCCCCTCCATGTACTCGCCGGCCGAGCGGCCCTCCAGCATCCGGGCCGCGCCCGCGAAGAAGCGGATCTGGTCGACCATCGGCGGGATCTCCTCCGACCGGGTCAGCCCGGTCGGCTTGCCGGTGTTCTCGACCTCGGCCGCGATCAGTTCCTCGGCGCGCTCCTCGAAAGCGTCAGCGATCTTGAGGAGGGCCTTCTGGCGTTCGGCGGGGGTGGTGTCACGCCAGGCCGGGAAGGCCGCGGCGGCGGCGGCCATCGCGGCGTCGACGTCCGCCTGCCCGGACAGTGGGGCTGTCGCGTACGCCTCACCGGTCGCGGGGTTGACCACCTCGGTGGTCCGGCCGTCGGCGGCGTCGCGGAATTCGCCGTCGATGTAGTTGCGCAGACGACGCAGCTCGGTGCTCACTGCGGGCCCTCCAAGTTCGGGTGTCCAATCGCTGAGACGTCCACCCTAATCCGTGCACCCACGTTTTCAACAGCCCCGATCGCGCCACGGCTGCGAAATCCGCAGGCTTCCATCACTGAAACAACGAATTTCATTGATTGAGCCTTGCGAAACTGTCGAGACGTCGTGCACAGTGAGGTCGTGGCCAGTCGAAGCGCAGACCAGAGGGACTCCCGCGAGTCCAGGAACGGCACCCCCCAGCTGGATGCCGTATCCCTCGCCATCATCGAGCAGCTCCAGGAGGACGGCCGTCGGCCGTACGCCGCGATCGGCAAGGCCGTCGGCCTGTCCGAGGCGGCCGTGCGCCAGCGCGTCCAGAAGCTGCTCGACCAGGGCGTGATGCAGATCGTCGCCGTCACGGACCCGCTCACCGTGGGCTTCCGCCGGCAGGCGATGGTCGGCATCCACGTCGAGGGCGAGGTCGAGTCCGTCGCCGACGCGCTGGCCGCCATGTCCGAATGCGAGTACGTGGTGATGACCGCAGGCTCGTTCGACCTGATGGTGGAGATCGTCTGCGAGGACGACGACCACCTGCTGGATGTCATCAACAAACGCATCCGGGCCCTCCCCGGCGTGCGCTCCACCGAGAGCTTCGTCTACCTCAAGCTCAAGAAGCAGACCTACATGTGGGGAACCCGATAGCCGTGAGTACCAAGGACCTCAGCAAGACCGCGTACGACCACCTGTGGATGCACTTCACCCGCATGTCCTCGTACGAGAACGCGCCCGTACCGACCATCGTGCGGGGCGAGGGCACCTACATCTACGACGACAAGGGCAAGCGCTACCTCGACGGTCTCGCCGGTCTGTTCGTGGTCCAGGCGGGCCACGGCCGCACCGAACTGGCCGAGACGGCGTTCAAGCAGGCGCAGGAACTGGCCTTCTTCCCGGTGTGGTCCTACGCCCACCCGAAGGCCGTGGAGCTGGCGGAGCGCCTGGCCCACCACGCGCCCGGCGACCTGAACAAGGTCTTCTTCACCACGGGTGGCGGCGAGGCGGTGGAGACCGCCTGGAAGCTGGCCAAGCAGTACTTCAAGCTGGTCGGCAAGCCCACCAAGTACAAGGTCATCTCGCGCGCGGTCGCCTACCACGGCACCCCGCAGGGCGCGCTGTCCATCACCGGCCTGCCGGGTCTGAAGGCCCCCTTCGAGCCGCTGGTCCCGGGCGCGCACAAGGTCCCGAACACCAACATCTACCGCGCCCCGATCTTCGGTGACGACCCGGAGGCCTTCGGCCGCTGGGCCGCCGACCAGATCGAGCAGCAGATCCTCTTCGAGGGCCCGGAGACGGTGGCCGCGGTCTTCCTGGAGCCGGTGCAGAACGCCGGCGGCTGCTTCCCGCCGCCGCCCGGCTACTTCCAGCGGGTCCGCGAGATCTGCGACCAGTACGACGTGCTGCTCGTGTCGGACGAGGTCATCTGCGCCTTCGGCCGCCTCGGCACGATGTTCGCGTGCGACAAGTTCGACTACGTGCCGGACATGATCACCTGCGCCAAGGGCATGACCTCCGGTTACTCCCCGATCGGCGCCTGCATCATCTCCGACCGCCTGGCCGAGCCCTTCTACAAGGGTGACAACACCTTCCTGCACGGCTACACCTTCGGTGGCCACCCGGTGTCGGCCGCGGTGGGCCTCGCCAACCTCGACCTGTTCGAGCGCGAGAACCTCAACCAGCACGTGCTCGACAACGAGGGCGCGTTCCTGTCCACGCTGCAGAAGCTGCACGACCTGCCGATCGTCGGCGACGTCCGCGGCAACGGCTTCTTCTACGGCATCGAGCTGGTCAAGGACAAGAACACCAAGGAGTCCTTCAACGACGAGGAGACCGAGCGCGTCCTGTACGGCTTCCTCTCCAAGGCGCTGTTCGAGAACGGTCTGTACTGCCGTGCCGACGACCGCGGCGACCCGGTCGTCCAGCTCGCGCCGCCGCTGATCTCCGACCAGAAGACGTTCGACGAGATCGAGCAGATCCTGCGCGCGACGCTGACGGAGGCCTGGACCAAGCTCTGAAACATCCCGAGGTTCCGATCGCCCAGCTGGCTGATTCATCCTTCTGGATGATCAACAAACGGCCCCGTGCCGCCCGTTCGAGTGAGAAACGGCGGTCCGGGGCCGTTGCTGTTCCTGGCTTCCGGTGCCGTCTGCCTAGCGTGCGAAGTGACCGATCGGCCCCGCCTTCGTTCCCCCGAACGGGTTCCCCGGACGGGGATCGGCACGGGAAAAACGGATCTGAACCGAGGTGTACGCGATGGTGGCCCCTCCGGACAACGACGTGCTCTGGGCGCACGCCCTGCACTTCCAGCACAATGGTTCGCCCGCGCTCTGCGGTGTCTCCGTGGGGGTGCGGGAGGGCGAGATCCTGGCCGTCACCGGCCCGCGGGGGAGCGGCAAGACGACCCTCCTGCAGTGCCTGGCGGGGCTGCTGCCCACCCAGCGGGGCGAGGTCTGGTTCAACAGCACACCGGTGCACACCATGGGCTCGTTCAGCCGTGAACGGCTGCGCCGCGACCGCTTCGGCTGGATCGACCCGGTGCCGCTGCTCGTACCCGAACTGAACGTGTGGGAGAACACCGCCCTGCCACTGATGCTGCGCGGTACCGGCCGCCGCCGGGCCAGGACCGCGGCCCTGGAGTGGCTGGAGCGGCTCGACATCGGCGGCTGCGCCCGCAGGCGCCCGGACGAGCTGACCGGGGCCGAACGGCAGCGGCTCGCGGTGGCGCGGGCGCTCGCCGCGTGCCCGACCGTGCTCTTCGCGGACGAGCCGACCGCCACCCTGCACCGCTCCGAGGCCGCCCAGGTGCTGCGCACCCTCACCGCGGCGGCCCGCTCGCACGGCATCACGGTCGTCCTGGCCACGCTGCACCCGGACGTCGCGGCCCTCGCCGACCGTACGGTGTCCCTGCTGGACGGGCGGCCCGTGACCACGGTTCAGCTGCCTCCGGTCCCGGAGGCGGAGACGGAAGGCCGACCGGCGTGCTCGCTCTCCGTCTAGCCCGCGGGGCCCGCCCCCAGGTCCAGCTGTGCCGGCTGCTGGTCGCGGCGGCCTCGGCCGGCACGGGTCTGCTGCTGCTGTGCACGCTGGGATACGCCCTCGCGCACCCGGACGCGCCGGCCGGTTCGGTGCTGCGGCTGGTGTGGTGCGCCGTACCCATGGCCGCCACGGTGTATCTCGCGGTCTCCGTCGCCCGCACGGACCCCGGCACCCGCCCCCGGTCCGGTCTCGCCGCCATCGGCCTCGGGCCCGTCCGGCTGATGGCCCTGTCGGCCGTGACCACGGCCCTGTCGACCGCGCTCGGTTCGCTGCTGGCGCTGCTGGCCTTCCTGCATCTGCGCGGCGATCTGCCCTGGACGCCGTTCGGCGGCACGGCGGCCGGGTTCCTCGCCGCGGACGTGCCGCTGCCGCTGCCCGCGGCGCTCACCCTGCTCACGCTGGCGCCGCTCGCGGCGTCCGCGGCGAGCGCGCTCACCCTGCGGCCGAAGGAGGCGGAGGGCCGCCGCACCGCACGCCGCGGCCAGGCGCCGGCCGGCTCCGGCGGCGACGACGCCCCCGAGGACCTGGCCGCCGCTCTGTCGGACGACGTCGTGTCCGACCTGGCCCCCGCGGCCGGGCCCGCGCCGGGCGGACTGCCCTGGGGTGTGGCCGCGATCGCCGCGGGGCTCGCCGTGGAGGCGCACGCGAGCGGCTCGGGCGGGGCGCTGCGCTTCCGGCTGCCCGGCGGGGTCGCGGGCGGTCCCGCCGGGGTCCTGGTGGGCTGGGCGCTGACCGCGCTGGGGCTGGCCCTGGTCGGTCCGGCCCTGGCGTATCTGTGCGGCCGGCTGCTGGAGGCCGTGCGTCCGGGCGCCGTACGGCTGCTCGCGGGGCGCGGACTGCAGCGGGAGGCGGCGCGGATCGGGCGGCCGCTGGGCGTGGTGTGCGCGGTGGCCTCGGGGGCGTACGCCATGACGGCGCCCTACGCCGGTGCGCGGCTGTCCTTCGGGCCGCTCACCACGCTGGGTGCGCTGGTCGTGGTGGGGTGCGCGCTGACGACGCTGGTGACGGCGGCGATCGAGGCGCGGCGGGCGCGCGCCGAGACGGTGGCCGCGCTGGTGCGGCTGGGCGCCCCCGCCACGTTGCTGCGCAGCGCGGCACTGCTCCGGGCGGGCGCCCTGGCCCTGGTGTTCGCGCCGCTGACCTGGGCCGTCGCGGAGCTGGCCGCCATGCCGCTGAGGGGCTGAGCCCGCCCGGGAGAACTTTTTGAAGAAAGAGGGCCGTGCGCCGATGAGTTTCGCCGCGGCCCGCGGTCTCTTCCTCCGTACGGGCCGCCGCACGGAGCGCAACACCGTACACACCGTCACATCACCAGGAGACCGCTCATGTACCAGCAGATGATCTTCGTGAACCTGCCCGTCGTCGACGTCGAGGCGTCGAAGAAGTTCTTCACCGAGCTGGGTTACACGATCAACCCGCAGTTCACCACGGACGACTGCGCCTGTGTCGTCATCAGCGACACCATCATCGCGATGATGCTCAGCAAGCAGCGCTACGCCGACTTCACCAAGAAGGCCATCGCGGACGCGACGAGGACCAGCGAGGTGCTGCTGTGTCTCAGCGCCGAGAGCCGGGAGAAGGTCGACGAGCTGGTGGACCGGGCGCTCGCGGTGGGCGGTTCGGTCGCCGGGGAGACGCAGGACCACGGCTTCATGTACGGCCGTTCCTTCGACGACCTGGACGGCCACACCTGGGAGGTCGTGTGGATGGACCCCGCGGCCGTCCAGGGCTGAGCCCGCGCAGGTGAACGGGGTGCCACTGCGGGGGAAGTCGGTGTGGTCCGGCGGCTGTTCAAACGTCACGGCTGTTAATGACACGGCAAAGACGGGTGTCATGCCGGACATCGGCGTTGACAGCGCTTAGCCGCCGCTTATAAACCTGTTAGCCTGGTGGGGACGCTGTTGTTGGGGCAACGTCCCTGAAACCCCCCGCAGTTGCGCATCACGCGAAGGGCAATCGTGTCCATATCCTCCCGTACCGCACGATCAGTGCGCATCCTCGGCGTCGCCTCCGCCACCGCCGCGCTCGCACTCGGCGTCGCCGGCAACGCGCTCGCCTGCAACATCCGTGACTTCTCCGCCGTCGCGTCCTGCGACACCAAAGGCAAGGGCGTCATCACGGTCACGGACACGGACGCTTCCGGCAAGGAAGCGACCGTCACGGTCTACCTGGAGTTGAACGGCGCCGACGCGAAGCAGGTCGGCGAGCAAACGGTCAAGGGCACCAAGGAAGGTGCGACCGTCTCCTTCTCCGAGGACTGGGCGCCGAAGGCCCAGTACCGCATCCACGTCAACGCGAACAACGGCCAGGTCAACGAGGACGTCTCGCCGAACCTGACCACGCCGGACAAGGCCTGCACCACTTCGGAGACCGCCCCTCCGGCCAGCACTCCCCCGGCCTCGGAGACCCCGAAGCCGTCGGCCACCCCGTCCGCCTCGGAGTCCACCCCGGTGCAGTCGGCGAGCTCGCCCGCCGCTCCGGCCGGTGACAACTCCCCCTCGCCCGCGGCCGGCACCTCCAACCTCGCCGAGACCGGTGCCAGCTCCAGCACGCCGATGATCGCCGGTATCGCCGCCGGTCTGGTCGTCATCGGTGGCGGCGCGGTCTTCTTCGGCATGCGCCGTCGTGGCGCGTCGAAGAGCAACTGACGCACGCGGCAAGCCCGTACGAACGCAACGGCCCGCCCCGGGAGGGGCGGGCCGTTGCGCGTGCCCGGCACCGGACGGCCGGTGCCCGGCTACGGGGCGGATCCGTCCCCGAGGACGACGACCTCGGCCGCGTCGAACACCACCCCGGTCTCGTCGCCGGGCTCCGGTGCGGCCCGTAGCGGACATGCCGTCTCCAGCGCGGGTGCCTGCTCGGGCTGGAGTCTGACGGCGACATGGGTGCCGCGGAAGGTGCGTGCGGTCACCGTGCAGCGCAGTCCTTCGGGGACGGGCACGAGCCGTACTCCGGCGGGCCGTACGAGCAGGCCGCGCGGCCCCTGCGGGGAGCCCTCCGGGACGGGGACCTTGCCCCACGGCGTGTCCGCGGCCTCGCCGGAGACCGTCGCCTCCACCACGTTGTCGAAGCCGAGGAAGCGTGCCACGAACGCGTCCGCGGGCCGCTGCCAGACCTCAAGGGGCGTACCGGACTGGGCGATCCGCCCCTCGCGCATCACCACGACCCGGTCCGCGAGCGCGAAGGCCTCGCCCTGGTCGTGGGTGACCGCGAGCACGGTCGTCCCCAACCGGCCGAACAGCTCCCGCAGTTCGCCGACCAGGCGCTCCCGCAGCGACCGGTCGAGCTGGCCCAGCGGCTCGTCCAGCATCAGCAGCCGGGGCCGGGGAGCGAGCGCACGGGCGAGCGCCACGCGCTGCTGCTCACCGCCGGAGAGCGTGGCGACGGCCCGTCCCGCGGCCCCGGGCAGCCCGACGAGGTCCAGCAACTCCCCCACGCGCCCGTCCCGTTCGCCGCGCGAGACGCCCTGCATCCGCAGCCCGAAGGCGACGTTCCCGCCCACGTCCCGCTGCGGGAACAGCTGGTGGTCCTGGAACATCAGCCCCACCCCGCGCCGGTGCGCAGGCACCCCGGCCAGATCGCGGCCGTCGAGCACCACCCGCCCGGAGTCCAGCGGCTGCAGCCCGGCCACGGTCCGCAGCAGCGTCGACTTGCCGCCGCCGCTGGGCCCGAGCACGCACACCACCTCGTGCTCGGCGACCGCGAGGTCGACCCCGTCGAGCGCGGTGCCTCCCCGGAACCGTACGGTCGCCCGCTCAAGCGTGAGCATCGTCAGAACTCCCCCGTCCGATCGGTCCGCAACCGCTCCAGGACCAGCAGCGCCACCGCGCACACCACCATCAGGATCGTCGAAAGGGCCATCGCCTGGCCGTAGTTGAGGTCGCCGGGCCGAGCGAGCAGCCGCGCCACCGCGACGGGCAGCGTGGGGTTGCCGGGCCGGGCGATGAACACGGTCGCCCCGAACTCCCCCAGTGACACCGCGAACGCGAACCCGGCCGCGATCAGCAGCGCCCGCCGCACGATCGGCAGGTCGACCTCCCGCCACACCCGCCACGGCGACGCCCCGAGCACGGCCGCCGCCTCCCGCAGCCGCTCGTCCACGGCCCGCAGCACGGGCAGCATGGTCCGTACCACGAAGGGGGCGCCCACCAGAGCCTGCGCGAGCGGCACCAGGATCCAGGAACCGCGCAGGTCCAGCGGCGGCCGGTCGAGGGAGATCAGGAACCCGAAGCCGACGGTCACGGCGGACACGCCCAGCGGCAGCATCAGCAGCGCGTCGAAGCCCCGCACCAGACGGCCGGCGTCCCGGCGGGTGAGGGCCGCGGCGGCGAGCGAGCCGATCAGCACGGCGATGAGCGTGGCGGCGGCGGCGTACGCGAGCGAGTTGCCGATCGCGTTGACCGGCGCGACGAGGAAGGTCCCGCCGTCCGCGTGCGTCAGGGCCGCGTAGTACGCGAACCCGGGCGCCTCGAGCGACCGGGCGACGAGCACGGCGAGCGGCAGGACGAGCAGGACGGCGACGGTGGCGAGGACCGAGACGAGCAGCGCCCACTGGCCGGCACCACGCGGTCTGCGCGCCGTGCGGGACGCGTCGACCAGCCGGAGCGCGCTCTCCCGGCGGCGCACGGTCCAGGCGTGCACCACGAGGATCGCGCCCACCGCCAGGAACTGCACGATCGTCAGCACGGCCGCTGTGGACAGGTCGAAGAGCTCGGAGGTCTGCCGGTAGATCTCCACCTCCAGGGTGGAGAAGGTGGGGCCGCCCAGGATCTGCACCACACCGAACGAGGTGAAGGTGAACAGGAAGACCATGAGGCCGGCGGCGGCCACCGCCGGACCCAGGGCGGGCAGCGTCACTGTCCGCCAGGCGGCGGCGCGGGAGGCGCCGAGCACCCGCGCGGCCTCCTCCTGGCGCGGGTCGAGCTGCGCCCACAGGCCGCCGACCGTGCGCACGACGACCGCGTAGTTGAAGAAGACATGCGCGAGCAGGATGGCCCACACGGTGGTGTCGAGCCGCACGCCCCACAGGTCGTCGAGGAGTCCGCCGCGGCCGACGAGCGCCAGGAAGGCCGTGCCGACGACCACCGTGGGCAGCACGAACGGGACGGTGACGACCGCGCGCAGCAGCTGCTTGCCGGGGAACTCCAGCCGGGCGAAGACATAGGCGCCGGGCAGCGCCACCAGCAGGGTGAGCGCGGTGGACACGAGCGCCTGCCAGGTGGTGAACCACAGCACATGCCGGATGTCCGGCTGTGCGAGCACGTCCGCCAGGCGCCCGAGGCGCCACACCCCGTCGACGCGCAGACCGCGCGCGACGATGGCGGCGACGGGGTAGGCGAAGAAGACCGCGAAGAACACGACGGGCAGCGCCATCAGCCCGAGGCGCGCCGCACCGCCCCGGTTCGCCCGCTTCCTCGGGGCTACTTCAGTACGAGCGACGTCCACGACCTGACCCACTGGTCACGGTTGGCGGCGATCTTCGTCGGCGCCATGGTCTCGGGGTTCTTGGCCGCGGGCCCGTACTCGGTGAACTCGGCGGGCACCCGCGCGCCCTGCACGACCGGGTAGACGTACATGTTGAGCGGCATGTCCTCCTGGAACCTCCTGCTGATCAGGAAGTCGAGGAACGCCTCGGCGCCTTTGGGGTTGTGAGCGTTGCTCAGCAGCCCCGCGAACTCGATCTGGCGGAAGCAGGTGCCGGTCGCGACGCCGGTCGGCGCGGTCGTGGGCCGCGGCTTGGCGTAGACGACCTCGGCGGGCGGGGAGGAGGCGTACGACACGACGAGCGGCCGGTCGCCGCCCGACTTCCTGCCACCGGCCGAACCGGAGAACTCCTGGTCGTAGGCCTGCTCCCAGCCGTCGACCACCTTCACGCCGTTGTTCTTGAGCTTGTTCCAGTACTCCTGCCAGCCCTTGTCGCCGTACTGTGCGGCGGTGCCGAGCAGGAAGCCGAGGCCCGGCGAGGAGGTGGCGGCGTTCTCGGTGACGAGGAGGTTCTTGTAGGCGGGCTTGACGAGGTCGTCGAAGGAGGCCGGCGGGGCGAGCTTGTGGTCGGCGAAGTACTTCTTGTCGTAGTTGACGCAGATGTCGCCGTAGTCGATCGGGGTGACCCGGTGCTTGTCCCCGTCCAGCTGGTACTGCGCGCCGACCTGGTCGAGTCCCTTGGCCTTGTAGGGCTGGAAGAGCCCGTTGTCGAGGGCCCGGGACAGCAGCGTGTTGTCGACGCCGAAGAAGGCGTCGCCCTGCGGGTTGTCCTTGGTGAGGATCGCCTTGTTGACGGCTTGGCCCGCGTCGCCGTCCGGGAGGACCTTGACGTGGTAGCCGGACTCCTTCTCGAACGCCGCGATGACGCTCTTGGAGGCGGCCCATGAGTCGTGGCTGACGAGGGTCACGGTCTTGGGATCGCCGCCGCTCCCTGCGGTGGAGCCGGACGATCCGCACGCGGACAGCGTGACCATGCCCAGCCCGACGGCGACGGCCGCGAACTGCTTGCCGGTGATGCCCACTGATTTCCTCCTGGAGGTGACCAGGAAGAGACGCGGCCCTGCCCGGGAACCCCGAAAAGTCCCGGGCAGGGCGCAACAGCTCGAGTGAAGACCGAACTCCCTACCCAGAATGACCTGGGCGAGGTTCAGAGGGTCTGCGGGCTCTCCCGCACTCTCAGCGCTGTGGCGCTCCCCTGTCGGAATATGCAGATATGAACAGCCATGAACAGCTATGACTGATTACGGACTACGAGATAGGACGGCCATCAGACTACCGCTCGATGGCCGCCAGCTGACCACACGCTCCGTCGATCTCCTGGCCCCGGGTGTCCCGGATGGTCGCCGGCACTCCATGGGCTGCGATCGCCTCGACGAACGCCTTCTCGTCCTCGGGCCGCGACGCGGTCCACTTGGAGCCGGGCGTCGGGTTGAGCGGGATCAGATTGACGTGCACGGGCCTGCCCTTGAGCAGCCGGCCGAGCCGGTCACCGCGCCACGCCTGGTCGTTGATGTCCCGGATCAGGGCGTACTCGATGGACAGCCGGCGCCCGGACCTCTCGGCGTACTCGAACCCGGCGTCGAGGACCTCGCGTACCTTCCACCGCGTGTTGACGGGCACGAGGGTGTCACGCAGCTCGTCGTCCGGTGCGTGCAGCGAGATCGCGAGACGGCACTTGAAGCCCTCGTCGGCGAAGCGGTGGATGGCCGGCACCAGGCCCACGGTCGACACGGTGATCCCGCGCTGCGACAGCCCGAGCCCGTCCGGCGCGGGGTCGGTGAGGGCGCGGATGGCGCCGACGACGCGCTTGTAGTTGGCGAGGGGCTCGCCCATGCCCATGAAGACGATGTTGGACAGCCGCGCCGGGCCACCGGGGATCTCACCGTCGCGCAGCGCCCGCATGCCGTCCACGATCTGGTGCACGATCTCCGCGGTGGACAGGTTGCGGTCGAGGCCGGCCTGACCGGTGGCGCAGAACGGGCAGTTCATACCGCAGCCGGCCTGGGAGCTGATGCACATGGTGACCCGGTCTGGGTAGCGCATCAGCACGGACTCCACGAGCGTCCCGTCGAAGAGCCGCCACAACGTCTTGCGGGTGGTCTCCTGGTCGGTCGACAGATGCCGTACGACGGTCATCAGCTCCGGGAGCAGTGCCTCCTGGAGCCTGCCGCGAGAGGTGGCGGGGATGTCGGTCCACTGCTCCGGGTCGTGCGAGTACCGCGCGAAGTAGTGCTGCGAGAGCTGCTTGGCGCGGAACGGCTTCTCGCCGATCGCGGCGACCGCCTCCTTGCGCTCGGCGGGCGTGAGATCGGCAAGATGCCGCGGCGGGGTCTTGGCTCCGCGCGGCGCGACGAAAGTGAGTTCTCCGGGCTTAGGCATGGCCTTACCAGTGTCGCAGATCCAATCGGGTGACCTGCGGCTCTCACAAGCTACGGCTGTCGTTAGTAGTCGTCACCGGTCGCCGCTGAGCGGCCTCGGACGGCCCAGAGACGGCCCAGGAACGATCACTCGTCGGCTGCCTGTCACTCATCGAGCCGAACCCTGACCTGGTGCTTGTGGGCGTGCCCGAAGACCTCACCACCGACGAAGGTCCCGAGGACTGGGAGGTCCATCCCCGGCGGGATGGTCGTGATCTCCGTCAGCGCTATGGCGTTCGGCACGCCATCCATGCGTATGAGGACCCCGAAGGGCTGGCGACCTGTGGCCTCTCCGGTGATCGCGAGTCCTCACAGAGAGTGCCGCGACGTTTGCCGTCCAGTACCCCCGCACCACGTCGGCGGCCGGCGGTCAACGGTGCTCATACGGTCGGTGGCAGGGAGTCCCATTCGAACATCATGATCCGAACTTGGAGGAGCCCCTATTTGCTGAGCCATCGTGCGCCGTTGCTGTCGACCTGGTCGTGGTCGGTGGAGACGCTCAGGTGCTGCCACCTCTCGTCTTCCTCCAGGCGTCGGGCCCACGCGGCGCGTCCGTAGGTGTAGGCGTCGGTGCCCAGCAGCAGGCGCAGCGGAGGTTCGTCGAGGTCGGCGACAGTGAGTACGACCTGGGCGACCTTGGCGGGGTCGCCGTTCGCTTCCTGGGCGAAGTTGCGCATCGCCTCTGCTCCGGCGCCCACGGTGGCCTGATAGGGCTCGCTGACCGGCGGGATGTGCATGGATGATCCTGCCCAGTCGGTGCGCATCCCACCGGGTTCCAGGACGGTGACCTTGATGCCCAAAGGTGCGACTTCGGTGGCCAGAACCTCCGAGAAGCCGCCGACAGCCCACTTCGCGGACTGGTAAGCGGTCATGCCGGGGCTGCCGATGCGGCCGCCGAGGGAGGAGATCTGGATGATGTGGCCTCCGCCTTGGCGGCGCAGAAGGGGCAGGGCGGCTCGGCTGAGGTACACGGTGCCGTAGAAGTTGGTGTCGATCTGGCGGCGGAAGGCCTCCAGGGTGGTGTCCTCCAAGGCGGCGCGGTCGCCCTGGCCTGCGTTGTTGACCACGACGTCCAGACGCCCGAAGGCGTCGACGGTCTCCGCGACGACGCGCTCGGCGGCGTCCGGATCGGTCACGTCCAGGTGGGCGGTGCGGATCTGGTCACCGTGTTCTGCGGCCAGGTCATCCAGCGTGCGGGGGTCGCGGGCGGTGGCCATCACCCGGTGTCCGGCGGCCAGCGCCGCGGTGACGATTTCGCGGCCGAGGCCGCGGGAGGAACCGGTGACGAGGAATACCTTCGGCATGGGACTCATTTCGTACGGTGCGGGCTGCCGGACAGCCCAAGAGATTGGGAACTGGATCGAGCGGTGGAGCGGATGGGACGGCGCCGGTACCCGAGCGGGGCGGGGGAATCAGGCCGCCCGTGACAGAACGACGCCCCGGACTGCCATCTCCGGTAGTGGCTGTCGGTGTCGAGCCGCTCATCCATTACAGAGCAGCACGCGAACCACAGGGAGTCCCGGTCGTTTGGTGCCCTGGCAGGGCCCCTGACGTCGGCCACGAGCGACGTACCATGGCGAACATGGACAACCGGCAGGAGATCAGTGAATTCCTCCGCTCGCGCCGCGCGAAGATCTCTCCCGAGCAGGCAGGGTTCAGCAGAGCCGGGAACCGCCGTGTGTCCGGCTTGCGCCGCGAAGAGGTTGCGGTCATCGCCGGCGTGAGCGTCGAATACTACAAACGCATCGAGCGCGGAGCGCTCGCCGGCGTCTCAGCCGAGGTGCTCGGCGCCATCGCCGAGGCGCTGCACCTCAACGAAGCAGAAGCCGCGCACCTATTCGATCTCGCGCGCGCAGCGCATGGGACGCGGACGACGAGTCAGCGCAGCTCGGTGCAGCGCGTGCGGCCCGGCATCCGACGCATGCTCGACTCGATCGTCGGGTCACCTGCCTCGGTCCTCAACGAGCAGATGGATCTGCTGGCTGCAAACGACCTTGGCCGCGCGTTCTACAGCGAAATCCTCGACAGCGACATAGCGCGCGGCAACAATGCCAGGTTCGCTTTTCTCGACCCTCGCGCGCGCGATTTCTACCCCCATTGGGGGAAGAGTGCCGATCAGATCACTGCTGTCCTGCGGAGGCACGTCGGCCGCAATCCCGGCGACCGTGGCTTGTCGAACCTCGTCGGTGAACTGGCGGCCCAGAGCAGCGAATTCAGCAAACGATGGGCCGCGTACAACGTCAAGTACCACCACACGGGCCGCAAGCGCATCAACCACCCCACCGCCGGAGAGCTCGAACTCGACTACGAGGCGATCGAGCTGCCGTTCGACCCAGGGCTGACAATCTTGACCTACTTCGCCGAGCCTGAGTCGCCGACTGCCGAGCGTCTCGCACTGCTGGCAAGCTGGGCGGCGACATCCGACCGGGAGAGCATCGAGCGAGCGGCGAAGGCGGCCGCGCACGAGGATGGATGAGCGAGGACCCCGCACCAGATCTGGTACTTCAGCCGGGCTTCTGCATAAGGGGGCTGAACCGGAACTACATCAACTTCTGACCGCCGGTAGAGCGACGACGGTCGCCTCTCAGTACCGCCGAACCGCCGGCGCCTTGCTGCCCGTGGGCCACAGATCACGACTACCCAGAGCCGTGAGACGCATCAGACGGCCAAGCGCTTAGAAGATGCGGGCACGCCTCCGAGACATGGCCCGGCAGCTCCGTGCCACTTCCGCCACAATCTGGGGCACAGCTGTGGCACGGCGACACCCGCTTTAGGAGTGAGGTGGGGAGGATGCGCCGTGAGCTGCGGCTTCCGGGCCACGGGCGATCGCTTCGAGTTGCCCGCCACTCGCCGCTGTTCCCCGTGGTTCCCCGCTCGATCTGGCACGGTTGTGGCACGTTAGCCCTTCGTCTCGAACTACTGGGGGACGGTCACCGAGGCCTGCTCCGCTCTGTGGCACTGGTGGCCGCCCACTCGGGATCCGCGACGGCGGCTGCCGGTCGGCGTCAGTCACCGAAGATGAGCACGAGCCGGCCCCGCGTGCCGCCGAGCGCCAGCCGCCGGTGTGCCTCGGCAGCCTGGGCCGCCGGGTACGTCCCGGCCACGCGCAGCGTCAACTTGCCCTCCTCGACGAGCTCGCGCAGCTGGTCCAACTTCGCGCGTTCGCGCACGTAGTGGCTCACCCGCACGGAGTGGTAGGTCACGCCTTTCACCGGTTCGCCCTCGTAGTACCGCACGGACACCATTCGCCCGCCTGGGCGGATCGCGGCGATCACCTTCTCGTTCAGTACGGCCCCGTCGGCCAGGCCGTCCACTCCCCCGGGCACTGCCTCGAGGAAGCGGTCGGCGACGTCGTCACCGCGCGGCACCACCGTGTCCGCACCGAGTTCCTCGACCAACGCCCGGTCTTTCTCTGCGGCGTCGGCGATCACCCGCAGCCCCTCCGCCTTGGCCAGCTGGACGACATAACCGCCGTAGGTGCCGGCCGCTCCGGTGACACCGATCGTCTGCCCCGGTTTCAGCTCCAGCTTGTCCAGGGTCATGCGCGCGGTGAGGCCGTTCATCGGCAGAGTCGACGCGGCGACGTCGTCCACCCCGGCGGGCACCCGGACCACCGATTCGGCCGGCAGCGCGACCTGCTCGGAGTAGGCTCCGAGCGAGCCCCGCGGCGTCAGGATCCCCATGACGTGGTCACCCACCGACAGGTCGGTGGCGGTATCCGGACCGATCTCCTCCAGCACGCCTGCCAACTCCATGCCGGGGACGTAAGGCCGGTCCTCCGCACGCATCTGCTCGGCGAGGATGCCGGCACGCCGCACCGTGTCGGTGGGGCTGACGGCGGCGGCACGTACCCGGATCCGCACCTCCCCCGGACCGGCAACCGGGTCGGGCAGCTCGACCTCGTGCAGCACTTCCGGGCCGCCGAACTCGGTGTGGCCGATCGCCTTCATGCTCTCTTCCGATCAGTGGCTCCTACGACACGCCTTCGCTGACTGATGCGGGCTCATCGGCCGGACGAGCGAGCCCTTGAGCGGCCCGTGTGCGCACGGACGCCCCCCGCCGGCGTCGGCCCCTTGCGGATCGGCATGCCTCGGCAGGCAGCCAACACCGCACTGGACGCATTCCGCGATCCCTTTGCGATCTCGGAGTCCGAGGCGGGGTCCCGGAAGAAGGAGACCGCCAGCTGGCCCTGGATCTCCTCGGTGACCGCCAGGTACATCCGGTTGAAGACCACGGCACCGTCACCAGGCGGCCAGCCGACGCCCAGCGCCCGCATCAGGTCGACCACCCCGTCCATCGCGGGCACCACGACCGTCCCGCCGGCCTCCTCGACCACCATTGCGCGCCTCCCGTGACCGGCTCTGCGCACCCCGCCGACCTGGGCTTCCACGATGCCGATCCCATGGCTCGGCCGCATCCCCCGAACGAGCGAATCTGGTGTTCGGGGGATGCGGCCGGCCGGTGGTCCGCAGATGTCAGCGTCCGGCCGACTGCGGCACTCGCTCCGCTGCGGTGGGCTGCCGTGCCACGCGGCGGGCCGGGACGAGTAGCGCGACGAGCGTGGCCGCCAGGCAGGCACCGGTCAGCAGGGCGAAACCGTGGGTGTAGCCGGAGCCGTACGGCAGGCCGGAGGGCTGCAGCCGACCGGTCACCAGGCTGCTCATCACCGCGGCTCCGATGGCACCGCCGATGGTGCGGATGTTGGCGTTCATGCCGGTGGCCGCACCGGTCTGCGCCGGGGGGACGCTTTGCACCACGAGGGTGGGCATCGCGGCCCAGGCCAGGCCGGTCCCGAGGCCGAAGATCCCCGCGGCCACCGAGGCCTGCCACGACTGGTCGTGCCACGCCGTGAGCACGGCGAGGCCCAGCGCACCCAGCCCGGCGGCGATGACCAGCAGCACCTTGGCTCCCAGCAGCGGCTCCAGACGCGCGCTGACCAGACCGGAGAAGAACATGGCCACCAGCATGGGCAGCATCAGCAGTCCGGCGCCGGTCACGCTCGCCCCGAAGCCGTACCCGGCAGTGGACGGAGTGGTGGCGAACGCGGGAAGGAAGGACCACAACCCGTACATCCCCGCGCCGAAGAGCAGCGCCGCGGTGTTGGTCCTCCAGACCGCGGGCAGTCGCATGACGCGCAGATCGATCACGGGGCTGGCGGAGCGGCTCTCGACCAGGGCCCACAGGGCGAGCAGGACCACCGCCAGGGCCAGCAGACCCAGCACCCGGGCGGAGCCCCAGCCCCAGGAGGACGCCTGGCTCACCGGCAGCAGCAGCGCGACCAGCCAGCCCGCCAGCAGCAGCGCGGACGCCCAGTCGACGCGGCCGGAGCCGCGGTTGGGGGACTCGGGTATGTAGCGGTGGGCCAGCAGCGCGGTGAGCGCCACCACGCCCGCGGGCAGCCAGAACAGCCACTGGTACTGCAGCGCCCC
Source organism: Streptomyces sp. NPDC002573 (assembly GCF_042889625.1). Taxonomy (NCBI): domain Bacteria; kingdom Bacillati; phylum Actinomycetota; class Actinomycetes; order Kitasatosporales; family Streptomycetaceae; genus Streptomyces; species Streptomyces sp. NPDC002573. The sequence goes on from NZ_JBIARC010000050.1 coordinate 64,235, forward strand.
CACAATCGGCCCGGCGAGCACGATGCCCAGGCCGCCGCTGGCCGCGATGACCGCGGAGAGGTTGCTGATGCTGGAACTGACCCGGTCCTCCGGGAACACGTCGCGGATGATCCCGAACGACAGCGGGAGGATCCCGCCGCCGATGCCCTGGACGACCCGGGCCACGATCATCGTGTGGATGTCCGGGGCCACGGCCGCCAGCAGCAATCCCGCGGTCAGAACGAGCAGCACGGCGACCAGGGTGCGCTTCTTGCCGAACAGGTCGCCGATGCGCCCGAGGATGGGAGTGAAGATCGAGGCGGAGAGCAGATTGGCCGTCATCACCCAGACGGCAGTGGACTGGGAGGTGTGCAGGGAGTGCTGGATGGTGGGCAGCGCCGGAGCGACCAGCGACTGCATCATCAAGACCACACCGGCGCCGGTTGCCAGCACCCCGAAGGTGAGGCGGTTCGAGTTCTGGTTCATGGGGTCTTTCTGGAGACGGAACGGGACACGACGGGACAGGTGGGATAGAGGCGCGGGAGGGTCCGGCAGCACGGCGGAGCCTGATGCTGGGGCGCACTGCGGGACCCGAAGGATGGGGAGACGGCCGGCACTGTGCGGCCGGTCACAAACGACAGCTCGACTGCTAAAGTGGAGGCCTTCCTCCAAATGGAGGCCTTCCTCCAGAACAGTAATGGAGGCTTACCTCCAGTTCAACCCAGCGCCCCCGAAGGAGGCAGTGGTGACCGACCGGGCCACTCTGAGCGAGATCGTTGCAGTGCAGCGCCCCCGCCGTGCCGACGCGCGGCGCAACCTCGACGCCCTGCTCGCCGCCGCCCGCGACGCCTTCGCGAGCAAGGGCGTCGACACCTCCCTCGAGGACATCGCCCGGCAGGCGGGTGTGGGCATCGGCACGCTGTACCGCAACTTCCCCACCCGCCGGCACCTCTTCGAGACGGTCTACGCCGAGGAGGTCGACAGCCTGTGCCGACTGGCCGAGGAGCTCTGCGACGTACCGGCCTGGGGAGCGCTCACCTCGTGGCTGCGCCGCATCGTCGACTCCACGGTCACCATACGAGCCGTCCGGGAAGCCCTGAGCGACGAGTCGGAGGTCTTCGTCACCTGCCGCCGCTCCCTACTCGACGCGGGTGAACCGCTGCTCCGCCGTGCCCAGACCGCCGGTCAGGCCCGCCCCGACATCACCTTCGACGACCTGCTGCGCATGGTCTCCGGTATCGCCGGCGCCGCCTTCACCGACACCGCCCAGCGCGACCGAGTCCTGACCGTCGCCCTCGACGGTGTACGCACCGACGGCGCCGGGCAATGACCGACGTGGAACAGCACTCGCACCACTTCGAGCGAGGAACGGACGGGCCCAAGGTCATCGTCGTCGGGGTCGACGGCTCCGACTCCTCGCTCCGTGCGGGGTACTACGCCGGCGGTCTCGCCCGACGACAGCGCGCGCTGCTCGCCATCGTGTACGTGCAGCCCGTGATGGCGACGAGGGCGGCGCTCGGGGTGCCGGTGGCCGAGACGACAAACGAGATCGCGGAGGACTTGGTCAAGTTCATCCGCGAGGCCGCCGAGCACGTCAAGGGGACATTCAAGATTCGCTGGGAGTTCCACACCTTCCGCGGCGACCCCTACAACGGTCTGGTCCAGGCGGCCGACGAGCTGAAGGCGGACGCGGTCGTGGTGGGCGCCTCCGAGCAGGCCGGCCACCGCATCATCGGGTCGGTCGCAATCCGGCTCGTGAAGGCAGGGCGCTGGCCGGTGACGGTCGTACCTTAGACCGACCGGCAAATGGATCACTTGAGGCGTCGGGTGGTGGGGCGACCATCCCAGCGGTAGCGGCTTGTCGAGCGTCGGATGAGCATGCGGAGCGTGACGAATGCGGCGGCGAGGTAGAGGTAGAAGTCCACGGCGCTGCCGTCCTTCTCGGTGCAGCGCCGCAGCTTGCCGTAGCCGTTCATCCACGAGTGCGAACGCTCGACCACCCACCGTTTGCCGGCCTGGATCGGTGCGGGCACGCCCTTTCGGGCGATCTCGCCGGTGAAACCGAACTCGTCGAGCAGGGCACGGGTCT
>NZ_JBIARC010000051.1:0-59314 GCF_042889625.1 Streptomyces sp. NPDC002573
AACCACACCTACGGCCGCGGCGGAGCGGTGGCCTACCTCGCCGCCTACGACGTCCACGCCGCGAAAGTGTTCGGCCGCACCGAGCCCAGGACCGGCATCGACCCGTTCATGAACCTGGTCGCCCAGGTCATGGCCCAGGAGCCGTACGCCAGCGCGAAGCGCGTGTTCTGGATCGTGGACAACGGCTCCTCCCACCGCGGTAAGAAGGCCGCCGACCGGCTGACCGCAGCCTTCCCCAACGCGGTCATGGTCCACACCCCGGTCCACGCTTCGTGGTTGAACCAGGTGGAGATCTACTTCTCCGTCGTCCAGCGCAAGGTCGTCTCGCCCAACGACTTCACCGACCTGACCGAGGTCGGGAACCGACTCCGAGCCTTCGAAGACCGCTACAACGCCACGGCACAGCCGTTCCAGTGGAAGTTCACCACTTCCGACCTGGACGATCTGCTGGCCAGGATCGACCGGCACACCACCGATCACCAGGAAGAATCCTCCGCCGGGCCAGCCACATGATCAACCCCCGAAGGACTTCCGGACCGGACCACTAAGCTGCTGGAAGCCGCTTCCCTGCTGGTCCCCGAAGAGATCGCGACCGAGAACGACATCACGATCAACGATGTCTGGGACTACCTCACGCACGATGAGTGGGAGGTGGCTCTCGGACTGCTGGAGGAACTTGGCGACGTCCAGCCGCTTCCGCTCAGCTTCTGGGTGACTCTCGCCACGGCCGCTGAGCAGATGCAGTTGCAGAGCAGCGCAGCCTGGTGTCACTGGCGCTGCTATGAAGTCCGCAACGGGATCATCCGAGCTGATCTCTCCCTCCGGTCGGCCAGCGAGAGCCGACGGCAGACTCCCTTTTCCGGCGCCGGCGTTCTCCGGCCGATGTGGAACATCGGGAACCGCACCGCGACCGGGGAGCCAACCCTCAACATCGCAGCCCTCTGGGTCGAGTTCACCCCCTTCCTGGGGCCTGGCGAGCGGTCCTCGGTGCGACTTGCGCCTCTCGACCCCTCGCAGTGGCGGCACCTCCTGCCTGGCCAAACGATCGCCATGCACGAAGACCAGACCGTCGCTGGCACGGCAGTCGTCCTGGAAGTCCACGCACCTACGACCACGTCCACCACATAGAACCGGCTCAGCATCCCTGTAGTTGGTGCAGAGAACGTCCAGCTCCATCCACGCGCTGCCCGGCCCGGTGAGTTCCGAGGTGGCCTTGCCGTCGTCGTCGACGCGGGCGGCCTTGCAGTGCTCGATGTAGCCGGTCTTGCCGGTCTTTTTCGCCAGCCACAGCAGAGCGGCGCCTCGGTCGATCGCGGCGTGCGTGGAGGCGTTGACGGCCGCGCCGGCGAGCAGCGCGGTGGGGGTGACGCGGTAGCCGAAAGTCCGGGTGACCGCGATGGTCGCCCCGAGCTGCACGGCGGTGTAGGACGCGACGTGGCAGGCCACCGCACGCCTGCCGAGCGCGCTGGTAGTCATGGTCGGGCGAGTGGAGGCCCGGTCGGCGGGCGTGCCGTCGGCGTGGACCAGGTCCTCGCCGTACAGCCGCTTGCGCATAGCCGTCTTCGACCCCTGCACCCAGTGGTCACACAAAGGATGCAGCTCGCCGAAGGTCGCCAGCAGGGTGCCGAAGAGGGCCAGGCGTTCGGTGGTCAGGGGCAGACGGGGCATGCTGGATGTCTCCTGATCTCGAAGGGGTGAAGGAGTGGGCGGCCGGCCCTTTGCCGGTGCTGCGGCCGCCCGGATATGCGGACCCCGTCCCGGCCCATGTCGCTGGGACGGGGTTCGGCTCACGCGGCCAGCCGGTGCGTGCTGGAGGCCGGGGGAGCCATGTAGCTGTTGGGGTCCACGGGAGTGCCGTCGAAGCACTCCAGGCAGCACCCGAGCTTCTTCGAGAGGCAGATATAAAACCGCCTCCCGCATTCGCCACAGGTCTGCCGGGCTGACATCGCCTGGTCCAAGGCTCGTTCCTGAGCGAGCGTCGGAACGCGCTTGGGCTTCGCCAGGCCGACGCGGAGCAGGAAGCCTCGGGTGGGGTGGGTGCACGACCACTGCGGCCGGGTGGCGCACAGCTTGCAGCGCAGGATCGCTACCGGCTCCTTGTTGTCACCGGGGCTGAGGCCCATGTCCCGTAACTGGCGTCTGGTGACCAAGCCTTCGGGGACAGCGCTGCGGTCAAACTCGGGCAGGAGTGCGTCGCTGCGCGGCACCCGGTTCACCTCACGGCGGCGCTTCTTCCTTGGGCGCGGCATCACTTGCTCCAGACGCCGGTCAGGCGGTCGGGGCGGTGCGGGTAGCGGGGGCCGGGCCGCTGTGGGCGGGGCCGGCCGATCCGGCGGCGCGGGCGGGGGATGAGCACGGGCGATCTCCTCCGGTCGTCGGTGGACAGCGCTGCGCCCCGCCGACGTTGTGCTGGTGTCGGCGGGGCGCGGCGGGTGGTGCGGCTTGGTTATGCGGCGAGGCCGTGGGCCGTGCGGTGCTCACCGGGCGCGGTCGGTGCGGGCGTGGTGTGGCCCGGCAGGGGGTGGTCCGGCTGCTGGGGGGGGCGCCGTGCAGGTGGGTGCCGACCAGGTAGCCGATCAGCAGCCCGGTGACGCCGAAGACCTTGTGGCGGTTGGCTTTCCACCAGGTCGGTGCCGGGGGCTCGGTGAGCATTCCTAATCCGTAGTCAAGGGCGTCCCGATGGAGCGGAAGCTTCTGGGGATGTTCGAGTAGAGGGCTGCGATGCCTACGGCGAACCGGGTCTGCTGAGACCTCCGCATAGAGCGGGCGCGCGGTCCTCGTACTCATGGTGGTGGCAGCTGCGCGGGCGCCGGACGTATGCCTTTGAGCACGCCGGCCCGACGTACGCCTAGTCATAGAGAGGCAGCATCCGGCGTCTCCGCAGTTGCCACCACTGGATCCTCTGGGTGGCGTGGGAACTGCGCGGGTGCCGAACGGACGTCTCTACCTACCCAGCCTGGGGGGACCTTCCGGCACGCGATGCCTCCCGAGAGTTCGGCGCCGTCCGGCGCCGCCGGGTGGCAGCACCCGCCTGAAGATCATTCGTTGGTGTTGGTGGTGCGAGCCCGCTCCACGGTGACCTCTTGTGAAGCCCGAGCCATACGAGCTCCTGCAGAGACCGAGGCCCGTGGGACGAGCTGGTGCCACGAACGGCTACTGAGGTGGCGGACCGGCCGCAGGGCCGAGTCCTGGGATTAGGTCGCTGCGTGGCCCGCATGAGCTCGTGACCAGCGGGGACAGCACGATGGAGGGGAATGACTTGATCTACTGCGGTATCGACTGGGCCGAACGCACGCACGACGTCGCCCTGGTCGACGACAGCGGTCAGTTACTGGCCAAGCGGCACATCACCGACGACGCGGCCGGCTACAAGATCCTGCTGGACCTGCTCGCCGAATACGGCGACACCGAGGAGAACCCGATCCCAGTCGCGATCGAGACCGCCCGCGGCCTGGTCGTCGCCGTGCTGCGGACGGGCAAGAGGCCGGTGTTCGCAATCAACCCGATGGCCGCCGCCCGCTACCGAGACCGGCACTCCGTGTCCCGCAAGAAGTCCGACCCCGGAGACGCTCTGGTCCTGGCCAATATCCTGCGCACCGACATGCATGCCCACCGGCCGCTGCCTCAGGACAGCGACCTGGCCCGCGCGGTCGCCGTCCTTGCCAGGGCTCAGCAGGACGCGACGTGGAACCGGCAGCAGATCTCCAACCAGCTCCGGTCGCTGCTGCGGGAGTACTACCCGTCCGCGCTGGCCGCCTTCGAGTCCTGGAAGAACGGTCTGTGCCGCCGGGAGGCGCACGAACTCCTCAAGGCGGCTCCGACACCGACGCGGGCCTCGCGGCTGACACGCACGCAGTTGCAGGCCGCACTCAAGCGCGCCGGTCGCCAACGTGGCATCGAAGCCGAGGCCGAACGGCTCCGGGAGATCTTCCGCGCCGACTGGGCGCACCAGCCATCGCTGGTGGAGGACGCGCTCGGCAAGCAGATGCTCGCGCTCCTGGTCCAGCTGGAGGCCGCCTGCACCGCCGCCGACGATCTGGCCGAGGCGGTGGAGGAAGCTTTCCCTCAGCACCCGGACGCTGAGATCATCCTCAGCTTCCCCGGACTCGGCATCCAGCTCGGTGCCCGGGTGCTCGCCGAGATCGGAGACGACCGCAACCGGTTCGCCGACGCCCGCGGCCTGAAGGCATACGCCGGCGCCTCACCCATCACCCGGGCCTCCGGCAAGAAGTCGAGCATCACCCGCCGGTGGGTGAAGAACGACCGCCTCAACCACGCCGGCTACCTCTGGGCCTTCTCCGCCATCACTGCCTCACCCGGCGCCAAGTCCCACTACCGGCGTCGCCGTGACCAGGGCGACTGGCACGCCTCAGCCCAGCGCAACCTCTTCAACCGCATGATCGGGCAGCTCTACCACTGCCTCCAGCGCGGACAGTGCTACGACGAGGGCGTCGCCTTCCCTGCGGCAGCCGAGGCTCTCGCGGCATGAGATCCCTCAGCCGCCGACTGCGCGGAACCAGTGCTCCTGGATGACGGCCTGCTTCCGCTCAAGCTCCGCATCCGTCCTCCGGTTGGTGAAGGTCCCCGGAATCGTGAGGGAACGCCCACGAACCCTGACGACCCGCAGGTCCCACCAGGTTCCGCTTCGCGACACTCGCTGCCGCTTCTCGATACCGGCGACCTCACTCCAGCGGATCGAGCGCTTGCTGACAAAGGTGCGGAACTCCACCCCCGTCGCGGTCAGAAGCACCCGACCATAGATCGAGTTGATCATGCTGAAGACCATGGCCACGAAGAAGACCCCGAAGCCACCGATCAACCACCAACGGTCAGGTGCAGGCGTGGTCAGGCCCGCCGCCACCGTCACACCTGCGAGCGCCAGCATCATGATGCCGGTCCGCCACCAGTACCTCTGCCGATCAGCAGAGCTGAAGCCGATCCACACATCGGGCATGTCCAGGATGCTATCGCCGCACTCTCGAACAACGACCGCCCCGGCTTGACGAGTTAGACGCCTGAGGTGTCTATGACGGTCGGGGCTTTCGCCAAGACGGGGTCTCCTTCTCGCTCGCGGTTGGAGTGGTGCGTGCGGCCGGGCGGCCTGCCTGGCCCTCGCCGACCCCAGAGCAGGGCGGGCGAGGGCCAGGCAGAGCGTCAGGTCAGCGGGCGATGCGGAGGCGGCGGGCGACCCACGACCGCAACCGGTCGAAGCGGGTTGGGTGGGTGTGCCGCCAGGCGGTGGGGAACACGTCGTACTCGGTAGGGAAGGAGCGGGACGCGCCGCACGTACACGTCCAGTCGTACGGCTCGGGGCGCGTGTCGTCGCGGGTCGCGGTGACCTTGGCCTGGGTGCCGTCGTGGCTCCCGTGGAAGGTGCCGACCCAGCACTCGGTCTCCTGCAGCTGCGGCTTCATCGGATTCCCCTTCGGTGCTCGGTAGTGGTGCTGGATGGGGACGGAGCGTGGGTCAGCGCTGGAGCGGGTGGATGTTGGCGGGACCGAGGTCCTCGCCCACCGCGCCGGATGCGGGGTGGGCGAGGACCAGGCGGAGCGTCCGGTCAGTCACGGAACGGGCAGCCGGTGTGCCGGTGCTGTTCGGTGGGCGGGGCCGGGGGCTGCACCGGGACGTGGATCTCGGGCCGGACGGTGACCTTCGCCGGACGCCCGGCGACGACCCGGCGGCGCAGGGTCAGGCCGCGCATCGCGAACGCCGACAGGAACGTCCAGGCGAGGACGGCGAGCCCGGCAGCGACGGGGCGGCTGGTGTTCGGGGTGACTGTCCAGACCATCCAGACCGTGGCCGCGCCGTGTCCGGTCCACATTGCGCGCACCCCGTTGTTGCGGGAGAGGTAGCCGAGGACCAGGCCGACGATGCCGGTGAGCAGCCACAGCGTGTAGACGGTGGAGCCTGCGACCGGGAGGCCGGCCGTGTGTTGCGCGATGTACGTGCGCACCGGCTGGTCGACGACGGCGAACACCTCGGTGGAGGTGTCGACGCCGACCTGCACCTTGGGGACGGCGGTGAGGAGCTGGTGCAGCGTCTGGAGGACGGCTTCGCCGGCGGCCTTGGCCATCAGTGCGACGAAGGAGACTCCGGCCACCATCAGTACGGCGCGGAGCCAGGGCGCCATGTCCCGGAAGCCGTCCTCGGGGGCGCTGAGGATGTCCTGCCACATCTCGTGCAGGACGCCGTCCTCCTCCCAGGCTTCCTTCCACCAGGTGCGCAGCCGGGGGAACCGCGGCTCCTTGGGCGGCGCCTTCGGGAAGGGCACCGGGAGGTGGGCGTGCTCCTGGCCGGCGTTGTCGTTGGACTGCACGGGGCAACTCCTTGGTGTCGATGCGGTGTTCGCGGGGCGTGCGAGTGGGCCAAGCTGTGAGCGACGGGGCCTGGAGAGAGGGGAGAGGGCTGCGATGGGGTGGTTCAGCAGCGATTCGGTGCGTGTCGATTCCGTCATGGACATCGACGGCTTCACGTGGCGCACGACGTACGACGACGCGGGGCGGGTCCTCACCGAGGTGCCGGTGGTTGTGGACCGGGCGATCGTGGGCGGCGTGGTGTATCCGGCGTACGTGGATGACGCCGGGTATCTGATCGTGGAGCTGGACTGACGCTGTCGGCTGTCGGCTGTCGGCTGTCGGCTACAGGCTGCGGGCGTCGGCGAGGCGGGCGGCGCGGTCGACCATGCGGATGGGGACGCGGCCGTTTGCCCAGGCGTCGTTGAAGCCGGGGACGGAGTCGACGTCGGCGCCGAACTCGCGGCGGATCGCGTCCAGGAGCGCAGCCACGGCGTCGGTCTCCAGGCCGCGGTTGCCTCCCGCTTCGGCTCGGATGGCTCCGAGCATGCAGCGGGCACCGTCCTCGTCGACCAAGGCGTCCTTGCACCAGCCGCCGCTGATCAGGCGGTGGTGGGCGCGCTGCAGGAGCGCGGCCACGGGCGTCGGGTACAGGTCCGCCAGCGGGGCGGGTTCGGTGTCGACGGGGACCGTGACGATGTCGGCGAGGTCGACGGGGTCGGTGTGGATGTGGGCGGTGCGTACCTCGTATGCGACGGCCGCGACGTCCAACTGGACCGCCATGGCCGCGTCGATGGCGGCGAGCCGGGCGTCCAGGCTGAGCGTCGTGTCTGCTCGCGCCGCCGGCTGGTCGGCGGCGGGAGCAGACTGGTGCCGGGCCGGGGCGGGAGTGGTGGACACGACGGTCTCCAGGAGAGGTTGGCCGGCGGGACGGGTCAGAAGGGGATCGCGGTGAGGGCGCCGGCGGCGGAGCGGACGGCGGCGCTGATGGCCGGCGCGATGTTCGTGGACGCCAGGAAGAACCCGAACAGGGCGCAGGCGAGGGCTGATCCGAACCGGACGTAGCCGCTGCGCATCAGGGCGATGACCACGATGAGCATGAGCACGGCGAGCGGGATGGAGACGCTCATGGGAACCTTCCGATGGAGTGAGAAACCCCGCCCGGATAGGCGAGGCGTGTGATCGCGTGCGGTGCCCGCGGCTGTTGGCCGGCGGGCGCCGCACGTTGAGGCGGGGTTAGCTGTCGGCGCTGACGGTGAGGTCGGCGCGCAGCTCACGCAGGACGTCGTCTTCGGCACCGACCGGCACCAGGACCTCGCGGGCCTTGCTGCCGTCGGCTGCGCCGACCAGGCCGCGGGCCTCAAGCGCGTCAAGGAGAGTGGCGGCGAGCGCGAAGCCGACCCGCAGCTTGCGCTGGAGCATGGACTGCGAGGCGAAGCGGGTGGTGACCACGAGGTCGGCGGCCATCACCAGCAGCTCCGGGTCGACCCCCTCCGGCAGCTGCCGACCGTCGCCGTCATCGGGCACGGCGCTGGCGGCGGCTGTGGGGGAGGCCGAGGCGTAGACGCCGTGGTCGACCTGGAGCAGGCGGCCGTCGGCGACGAGGTCGCTCAGGGCGTTGCGGACGGTGCCGGCAGCGGCGTCGACCAGGCCTCGGATCTCCTTGGCGGTCATCTGCCCCTCGACGACGTCGAGGATCTGCTCCTTGACGGTGGTCTTCTTCACCTTGGCCACCGGGGGCGGCGTGAAGGAGCCGATGCCCGCCTCCATGCCGCCGTAGCCGCCGGCCATGCTGTCGTCGTCCTCCTTGCCGGTGGGGGGCGGCATGGTCCAGTCGTGCCTCAGACCCAGCGTGGTCAGGGCCTCGATCTCCCGGTCAGTGAGGGTGTTGATGGTCCCGCCCTCCGGGAAGATCGCGCCCAGCCCATCAGGGGAGCCGTCCTTGGGCAAATGCACATACAGGGTGCGCATCATGGTCGCTTCGGAGCCGGTCACCGTGTGGCCGACGCCCTGGGTCGTCTCGCCGGGGGCGTCGGTGATGGTGCCGTTCATGCGGTCCAGCAGCGAGGTGGCCGCGTTGAACCGGTCGGGGATCTCCGCCAGGTCGATATCGCCGGCGAGGCCTCCGGTGGCCTGTCGGGCGGCGATGCCGCCGGAGGCGCTGGCGATGCGCAGCACCACGCCGATGCCGCCTTGCACCTGGTCGCGCAGCGATGACTGGCCGCCGAGCTTGGCCAGGTTCAGGGACTGTCCGGCGAACACGATGCCGATGCCGAACTTGCGGCCCTCGCGGGCCAGGACGTCCGTCATCTCTGCGATGTCGTCGCCGAGCAGGTCGTCCCCGACCAGTGAGTTGAACTCGTCGAGGACCAGGACCAGGCCGGGGTAGGGGGAATGGGCGGAGAAGTCGTGCCCGGCTTCGGCGTTGATCTGGCCGCGGATGTCCATCAGGGCGATCGCGGCCTTGAGCATCCACCAGGTGAAGACCGGGCCGGCGCCCTGGCGGTCGATGTGACGGCCGACCGCGGACATCTGCGCGTCGGGCCGTGCGGAGGTCACCCAGTTCGTCAGGCCGGCCAGCGCCCACGCCGCGCACATCAGCGCCAGCGCCACGGTCTTGCCGGAGCCGGTGACCCCGACCAGGAAGCCATGCAGGGTGCCGGCCGCGGACTGCATGTGGACCTTGGCGTCGCTGCCGTCGTGGGCGGTGCCGATGGTGTAGCGGCCGTAGGCGTCCAGCGTGAGCAGTTCACGGGTGGCGCGGCGGGCGCTCTTGAGCGGGGCCGTCTCGTACAGGGTCACGAGTGCCTCGGAGCCGCGGGCCTCGACGACGAGCCGCAGTTCTTCGGGCTTGACGCCGAACGCGGAGCACATCTGCGCGGGGTTGACGCGGATGACCTCGCCCGGTTCGACCTCGGCGAGGACCATGCCCCGGGCCGGGAGGTCGCCCTGTGCGGGGAACGACTTGACGGCCGTGATGCGGCTGCCGGGAGCGGCGCCGCCGGGCCGGGCGACACGCTGCGCCCACATGTCCTCAATGTCCTCGCTCTGGCGGCGGGTCGGCGTGACGGACAGGCGCATGCGGCCCGGGCCGTGGCCGGACTTGTCGGTGAGCAGGACACTGCCGGTGGGCACACCGAACGCGGCGGCGATGTCGGTGTCGCTCAGCCGCGGCACCGGCTTGCCGGCCGGAGCGACGACGTCGCACTCGAAGTCGGGATGCTGGGCGGAGATCGTCTGCTCGATGCTCTCCAGCCAGGTGCCGGGCGCCACTTCGGATTCGTCCCACAGCCGCATGACCAGGCCCCGGAACCCGTGCGGGTAGGCGGCCGCGATGTCGGCGGGCGGCGTCCAGGTCGAGCGGGTGATGGGGAGCGCGGCGGACATGCCCACGCCCCACAGGCCGGCCAGGACCGGCTCCCACCAGGGGCGACCCGGGACGATGGCGTTGGCCGCGTAGACGGCGCCGCCCGTGATCGGCCCGAGCATGCGCTGCGCGGAGCGCAGGGTGCGGCGGAAGTCGCGGGTCTTCGTCTTGCGGTAGAGCCACCACGTGCTGCCACCGCTGATCGCGAGAGCGGTGAGATGGGCGGGAACGGCGTTCATGGAGGGGACGTAGGCGAGAGCAGCGGCGGATGCCCCGTAGGCGGCCATCTCGACTTTCGCCCGCGTGGGCATCTGGCGCATCACAGCGGATCAGTTCCTTCCTGCATCAAAAGGGGTGGGGAACGCGTCCGGGGCCGCACCTTCAGCAGGTGCGGCCCCGGACAGGCGGGCCGGAAAAAGGGGGTGTGGTCAGGGCAGCTGGTAGAAGCCGGGACGTGCCTGACGGGCGCGGGAGGCCGTGGCGGCGGCGTGGATGCCGCCGTACTCGGCCTGGTGCTGGGTCTTGAGGTGGCTGGCGGCCTGGTGCATCAAGTCGGCGGCGGCGAGTAGCTGCTTGCAGCCGCCGACGGTCCGGCCGAAGGCCTCCCCGATGTCGGCGAGGGCCGCGACGTGGGTCGGGTCGACGTCGGCGCTGGCGCACAGGTCGGCGACCGTAACGGCCGCATCGGCGTTGCGGCGCATGCGCTGCGCGACCAGCTCGGCCTCTTCCATCAGCCCGGCCGCTGCCTTCTGCAGGGCGGTGAACTTGGTGACGAGCGCGATGTAGCCGTTGTTGGCGCCGTCTGCGCCGATAGCGGGCGCGGGGTGCCCCATGAAGACCTCCTGCGTGGTCAGTTCTCGTTGTGGATGCGGGCACTGGGCGCGGCGACGCCGGCGTCGATGTAGGCGGCCTGCATGGGCCGGTGGTCGCGGGCCATCGCCTGCTCTTCGGCCTCGGAGAGTTCCGCGGCCGTCAGGCAGGCCTTCGCCATGCGCTCGGCCTGCACGATCAGGGTGCCGACGCTTTCCATCAGCGCCGCCACGGCCCGCATCGTCTTGGCGCCGTTGACGTTGTGGTTCTCGGCCAGGTCGTGCGCCATCGTCTCCAGCTCGCCCAGCAGGCGCCGGGCATGCCGTGCGAGCTCCGCGCACTCGTCGTGGGTCTCCATCCCGGCCGTGGTCAGCACGGTGAGGGCCTTGAGGACGTCGTCCAGGCGGATGTCGGTGGCGTGCCGGGCGGACATGCCGCCGGAGGCCGGCACCGTCGCCGTCACGGGTGCCGGGGCGCCGGGGCGTGGGGAGGCCGCGGGCATAGGGATGGGGTCCTTTCTGCGGGTGGTGCCGGGCCGTTGCCCGCCGGGGCGCTGCGGGGCCCGCGGCAGCACGGGCGTGGCCTGGCGCGGCAGCTGCTGCCGCCCTGTGGTGATGGCGTCGGGCTCCCAGCGCTTGGCGTGCGCGCCGGGCGGGTCCATCTGCTCGTAGGTGATGGTCACGCCGGAGTCGTCGTCGGCGTCGAACGCTGACGACCGCGGCCCGGCCCCCGGGCCGGCGGAGCCGGAGGGGTTCTTCGGTTTCCGCTTCCGGCCGGATCCGGCGCGGCGGGAGCTGCCGGGGGCTTTCGGCTCGCGGGGCGGAGGTGTGCGGCGGGGGCCGCCGCGGGCCTTCCAGCCCTCGCGGCGTTTCTCCCACCGCGCACGGAAAGCGCTGTAGGCGGCGTCCTTGAGCTTGATCCGCTCCCCGTCACCGGGTGGCGTCCAGTCCCCGGCGTTCGTGTCCGGCTTGCCGTTGACGTTGCCGCTCTTGCCGCCCTTACCGCCGGTCGCCGAACCACCGGAGTCGTCGCCCTGGCGTTTCTTCCAGCGGTCCTTGGCCCGGGAACCGACCTGGTCCCAGAACGTCGGCCCGGTCTTCTGCTTCCTGACGGTGTCACGGATCCGGGCCGCCGTATCCGCAGACCCGGAGCCGATGCCCTTGCCGGTGCGCTTCCTTCCGTGCAGCCAGTCGGAGACTGCCTGACGCGGCGAGCGCCGCCCGCCCGGCCCTCCGGCGCCACCGGTGCTGCCGTTGTTCCGGCCGTCGGCGCCGCCCGTACCGGCCCGGGTGTTGCCGCCGCCCAGGCCCCCACGGCTGCCGCCACCCGAACCGCCGCGGCTGCCGGCACCACTTCCCCAGCCGCCGCGCGATGTGGAGCCGCTGTTCTGGCCGTTGCCGCTCCGGCCTCCAAACGTTCCGCCAGGCCCGGAGCGCCCGCCACCCCGTCCCGAACCGCTCCCGGAACCGCTATAAGGCCCTGTGCCGTCCCTTCGGGGGCCCCCCGGAACATGGCCGCCACCAAGACGTCCCTGCCCGCCAGAGCCCCGCCCCAGGGCACCCCTGCCGTACTCGTGGCTGGAGGGAATCCGGCGCTGCGACCTGGCGCGCTGCGCGTCGGCTTCCGCGCCCATCCGGTGGGCGTCCGCACCGGCTTTCGCGGCCAGCAACTCCAGCTCCCGCTGGTGCCTGGCGGCCTCGGCCCGGCGCGGCCCGGACTCCTGGATCCAGGAGTGCAGGCCCTCGAACGCGGCGAGCGCGATCGCGAGGATCGCGGCCAGGGACAGTGCCCCCGCCCGCGGCGGACCCGCATCCGGCGATGGCGTCTGCCCGTTCAGCGGCTCGCTGCGCAGCGTGGCCGGCACCGCGCCGGAAGCACGCGGCGCACGGGGCACGTCGGGGGCGTCGAAGGCGGAAATTCGAACATGCCCGCCGCCCGGCTCGGCATCGCCGCCAGCGCCGTCCAGGTCCGGCCGGGGCGGGACGGGCGGGGGCGGCGGGGAGCCGATCCGGGGCAGCCGGCGCACGTTGTCCGGGGTGTCGTCGTCGGACACGTGCCCTCCTCTCGTGGTGACTGCCGGTGAGCGGAGGGGGCCGCCTCGCACGCGTACGCGTACGCGTGGTTGGAACCCCCGTCAACCCGTATTCCGGCGGTGATGATGATGACGATGACGATTACTGACAGTGATTCCGGTAGAGGCGTTCCAGCTCCGCCGACAGCTCGTTGAACGTCCTATGGTCGCCGGTACGGCCCACCTTCTGGATCGCGGAGACCTTCACCAGGTCCAGCCAGACCCGGAAGAACTCCTCAGGCCCACGCGACGGGTGCGCGCGGGCCTGTTCGAACCGGGAGTTCCAGTGCGCCGCCTTCTTCGGCGACATAGACGGCTGCGTCATCAAGCACCCCGCCGCTGCTGACCGTTCGGGCCGAAGAAGTCACCCAGCAGCTTCGGCTGCCCGGCCGGCCCGCCGTCACTGTCGGCGGGCGCGAGCCGCTGCAGGGCCTGCTGCGCGGAGTTGTGGGCGGATACCCCCAACTGCTGCTTGCGCTGGGCCTTCTTCAACGCCTTGTCCTCCCGGCGCTTGAGCACCACCTCAGGCTGGGTCTCCTCATAGGCGGCGACCGTGCCGTTGATGGCCCTCGCGGCCTGCCGCATGGCCCTCGCGGCCTGCCGCAACGGCTTGACCCGCTTGCGGGCCCGGTGCGCAGCCGAAATACCCCAGGGCAGGTCACCGTCCAGACGACGGGCCTTGAGGTCGGCCTGAACGGCGTCGGCGAGCGCGTCGTAGGTCTGCGCGTCGTTGAGCAGGGATCCTCGGTGCTGGTCCTGCCAGCCCTCGCGCTGCCCGGGCAGCGCGAGGGACTGCACGCCCGTGCTCACGCGGCTAGCGATGTCTTTGCTGGTCACGGTGGTACTCCTCCTGGTGTGCTGGGGATCTGGCTGGTGTACTTGGGGGGCTGTCGGCTGCCTTCCGGCAGTCGCAGTGAGGGCCAGCCCACTTCCGATGGGCTGGCCCTCACTGGTGTGTGCCGGACAGGTGGATCAGGGGCGGTAGCCGCCGGCGAGCAGCGCGACGGCCTCCTGGCGGTACTTCGAGGCGGTGTCCGTGGACGACACGTCGAATTCCCGCTGAATGTCGGCGATCGAGATCACCCGGCACAGCTCGCGGTGGATTCCATCGGCTTCCAGGCCGACGGTCACCACGCCGGCCGCGAGCGCCATGCGCGCGACCTTGCGGACCGACCGCTCGCGCGGGGAGAGCTTCGCGGCGTCCTCGATTTCGACCGCGCGCCGCTCGAATTCGGCGGCGGCGAGCCGCGTTTCGGCGGCACGGACCTCGGTTTCGGCCTCACGCTCACGGGCGGCCTGCATGTTGGCCCGAGCGGTCGCCGTGCGCTCCTCTTCCTCCGCCGTCAGACGGTCGGCTTCGGCGGCACGGCGACGCGTTTCGGCAGCGGCCCTCACCGTTTCGGCAGCAGCCCGGTCCGCTTCGGCAGCACGGTTGCGAGCCTCCGCGATCTTGGCCGTCTCGATTGCCCGGTCCTCCGCCGCGGCAACCCGGTCAGCCTCCGCCGCGAGCTTCCGCTTCTCGGCTGCCTGACGCTCCAGCTCTGCCGCACTGACGTCCGCGGCGGCCCGCGCCTCGCGCTCCTGGGCCTCCTTGCGCTCGGCTTCGGCCTGCCGGGCCCGGGCCTCAGCGACCAGGGCCGTCTCCATGGCCTGTTCCTCCAGCTCAGCGGCCCGCTCAGCGGCGCTGGCCTGGGCTCGGGCGTGGGCGCGGGCCTGGGCGGTCTTGCCTTCCACCCGGGCGCGGACGGCCTCCAGCTCACCGTCTGCCTCCAGCCGGTCGGCTTCGGCCTTCTTCTGCGCGACCTCCCGGCGCGTCTCCGCGTCCAGGCGCCGGCGCTCGGCTTCCTCCGCCCGCTTCTCCGCCTCGCGTTCCTGCTGCTCAGGCATGGCGAGAGCCTGCGCGACGGTGTAGCCATGGGCGGCCATCTTCATCGGCAGCTTCTCGTCGTCGCTCGCCTTGGACAGATCGCCGTCGTGCTTGCGCTTGAGCCACTGCTCGTAAGCGGTCAGCTCCTGCTGGCGGCGGATCATCTCCGGGTAGGAAGTCACCCCGTGCAACCTCATCCGGCGGTAGAAGCGGGGCGTGGCCACCGGGGCAAGGATCCAGCGGTGCAGCGGGATCCTGTCGGTGGCCGTACCAGCTTCGAGCTGCGCTTTCTGGATGAACAGGCGGCGTGCCGCCTCCACGCCGATCACGAACAGGATCGGCATGACGCCGTGGCTGGCGCTCTTGACCGGGTCGGCGCCGATGTCGCCCTGGGCGCTGGCGTTAAACCAGATCGTGGCGCCGGTCATCCCATGCGCGGCCATACGCAGCACCGGCCACGGGATTCCCCGCAGGATCAGGTACAGGTCCAGCGCCAGGAAGGCGAGGATCGAGGCGTCCACGCCGATCGGGAACCAGCGGGCCAGATCCTCGCCGAAGCCCCAGCTCAAAGCGACTTCAGCGAGGGTGTTGTAGGACGTAGCGAAGCCAATGCCGCCGACCAGCGTTCCGAAGATCGCCGCGACGTAGGGCAGGGCGGCCGTGAAACGGTCCCGCCGGGGCTTGACCGCGTTCCGCTTCTGCGTCTCCGAAACGAACCCGGGCGGCCCCGAAGCGAACTCGAGTGCGTCCGAAACTGCGGCCGGTGTCCGCGAAACAGGGATGTTGTTGGCCGCGTTCCGCGACATGTCGCTGATCGTCATGAGGGCCTCCGGAAGGGGCGGTTCAGGGCGTGATCGAAACGGTGGGGACCGCTCCCGAAACGCGAGCGGCTGCTCCCGAAACGACGGCCTGCGGAGCCGAAACGGGCCCCGAAGGGCCGATGCCTTCCCGGAGCGGGCCGTGCTGAAAGGCCTGCCGCCCGCGGTGCGGGCGGCAGGCCCCAGGTAGTGCTGGGGGGCGGGCTCGAAACTGTCCGTGGCCCCCGCCGGGCGGGAGCGAAAGTAGGACTGTCCGACTCCCCGTCACCACCCGACCCGGTCCGCCGTGGTGATGGCGGCTGGTGCGAGCGGATCAGGCAGCCCTCAGGCCGTGACCGCGAGGGGACGGCGCGGGGCGATGACCCGGCCGTCGGGCAGAAGGTCCCCGGTGTCGTCGAAGACCAGGACGCCGTTGCACAGCAGGCTCCAGCCCTGCTCCGGGTGGGACGCGATGGTGTGCGCGGCCTCTCGGTCCGGGCTGCTGGCGGTCGGGCACTTCGGCGTGTGGGTGCACAGCGAGTCCGGCAGCCGGGTGGTGCCGGTGGTCGCCGCCGTGTCGGGCTGGGTGCTGCTGCGCATGGGTTCTCCTACCGGGGGAAGCCCGAGATGACCTCCCGGGCTGGAGGCGTGTGAAAGGCCGGCCGCCCGTCGTGCAGGCGACCGGCCTGGTCGAACAACGCGGGGCGGGAAGGGAGTTCGACTTGCCTCCCGCCGTGCGGTCAGTCTCGCCGCTGCTTGGCGAGGTAGGCGTCCTGCAGCCGCGTGAAGCTCGCGTACAGCCGCTCGCCGTCGGGACAGTGGGCGGTGTCCGTGCAGCGGGTGCAGGAACGGGTGTGGGCCAGGTATGCGCGGCGTGCAGCCTGGTAGCGCTGGAGCAGGTCGTCAGGCACGCGACCGTCTTTCGTGATCGTGCGGGCGGGGCAGGTGAACATCGGTGACGCGGTACCCGGCCTCCCACGCCGCTACGGCAGTCACCGCGGCGGCGGCCAGGAGCAGGCGGGTAAGCGGGTGTGCGGGACCGACCGAGCGGGCGGCCCGGGCCGCGCGATGATGCGCCGCCCGGGCCGCTTGTATGAGTGACGGATTCAGCAGTGCTGGCACTCCTGGGTGTCGGACCAGCAGCCGCACACCGGGCACTGCCATAGGTGCCGCAGGATCACGGCCAGACGAGTACGCATCAGGCCGCCTACTTCCCCGTCTGGAGCCGGCGGCGGGCGGCGCGGCGCTTCATCGCACGGCGTTCGTCCTCGGACAGGCCACCCCAGACACCGGAGTCCTGACCGGACTCCAGCGCCCACTGAAGGCACTGCTCGATGACCGGGCAGCGACGACAGACCGCCTTGGCTTCCTCGATCTGCACGAGCGCCGGGCCAGTGTTGCCGATGGGGAAGAAGAGCTCGGGGTCTTCCCCGCATACCGCGTCGTGACGCCAGTCCATCAGCGCATCCCCCCAACAGTGACGGTCGCGGCGGCCTTGCCCTCACGGACCAGGTAGTCGGACGTCGTCCACGCGGACCCGATCGCGAACGGCTCCGCACCCGGCCTGAGCACGTCCTTCACGATCAGCGCCCACTGCGCGCACCGGCGCCTCAGCAGAGCACGGGCACGGTCCGGGTCGCGGACCACGACCAGGACCTCGAACGCGCCGTCCACGTTCCGGTAGAGCGCGCCCGGCCTCCGCGGGCCGATCTGAGCGTCGATGACGCGACGCAGTGCCTCGCTCATCATCGGATCGGTGTCCGCGATGGCGGACCGCTGCGGGTGCGGGCGGCCGCCGGCGGGCGCGGGCTGTCGCCCGTCCCGCTCGTGCGGCGTCGGCCGAATCGGTAGCGGGGGCCGCTGTGTGGTGGCAACGGCAGATGTAATGCTGTGCATGCGGGTCGTCCTTTCGCGGAAGGTGACCTGCGACAAGAACCCCCAGGGGGCCAATCCCTGGGGGTTCGTCGCGTACGGGCCCCGCACAGCAGCGGGGCAGTGCGCCCTGCGCACTCCCACACGGCCGCCGCGTTGAGGGACGACGGCCCTGTGAGGCAGCGCAGGCTGCGAGCTTCCAAGTCGTCAGGGTGGTTCTCGTACGAGCAGCCACGGCCGCTCCACCAAGGAGACAAGGTGGGGCGGCCGTGGCTGCTCGTCGCGGTTCGGTTCAGGCGGTGCGGCTCAGGTGGTCCCTGGCGATGCGGGCCGCGAGCTGGCGGCCGGCGTCACACCGGGCCCCGTTCGTGCACGGCGTGCAGGAGGCGCGGTGCTCACGAATGGCGGTCCGCAGCTGCCCGTAGATCGGGGTAGACGGAGCGGCAACGATCTGGGCCGTGCGACGGATCCGCTGGCGCAGCTCGATCGCGCGGGCGCAGCGGCCAGCGCGGCAGCGGGGGCAGCCACTCTGAAGGTGTTCGGCGAGTTGCTCGCGCAGCGGGCAAGTAGCGGCGGGCATTTGGAACGGCGCGGGCGCCGCCTCCGGGCGGGGCTTGCGGATCGGGTGGGTGGTGCGGCGGCTGACGGTCGTGGTCTCGGCCGTCAGCAGCTTCTCGCTCCACTGCTCCGGGGTAATGTCGATATCGATGCGCTGCGCGCTGCCAGGGCAGCGACGTCCGCCTGCTGGCTTGTCGCCGAAGTAGCGTCGGGCGTCGGACTTCGGGACGTCGACGCCGTCGCGGTGCGGCGCGATCATCGATCGCGTGAGGCGGCGCCAGGTCTGACAGTCCGGGCAGACCGCCATACGGGGCTCGTTCTCGCGGAGGTTGAGGTTTTCGGGCCGCATCGTGCTGGCCTTGATGGGGGCACGTCCGTTGTGACGCATTTTGTGTCGTCTCCCTTGCTGTTGCGTTCTCCGCCGGACAGGGGCTGGACAAGGCCCTGCTCCTGGCCGACGGGCAGCACAACGGCTGCGGGTCGCGCAACTGGCTGCTGCTCTCGGAGGACCGCGTCGAACTCGTCACCCCGGACCGGCGTGTAAGCACGGACAACCAGACGTATGAAGTTGAGGGGCTGGACCATCAGGTTCGGCGCCCACCACAGGGACCGATCCGCCACGCGGTCCCGATAGAAGGCGTCGAACGGGATCAGCCGGCGACGTGGCCCATCTGCTGCAGCAGCGCGTAGCTGGTCTGGCCGCTACGCGTCGTGCCGCCGATGAGCGGCTGCAGCGTGCTGGGCTTGAAGTGCTTGGCCAGGTCCTCCGCGGTGCCCAGCACGACAACCACCTCTCCACCGGGCGACGTTGCGGACGAGAACGAAGCGGCCTGAGGCGATGGCCTCGGCGTAGGCCGGGCTCGCGGCCTCCAGCGTGTGCTCGTAGCTCTCGATGTCGGCGCTGGACCAGGTGGTGACGTCACCGTGGGTGACTCGGAAGGCGTCGGGGTCTGCATGGTTTCGGTCCTCTCGGCGTGACCGGCTGGCTGCAACCATATACACAAAGCTGAGCCATGTGTATATGGTTGTCAAGGAGGTGGCCACACATGACCGGATCCGAAGCCCTGCTTCTTCCCCTGCCAACGATGTGCTGGACTAGGGGCGGCTTGTACAACATGGTGCACAAGGGCAAGGGAGAGTCCGTGGCAGAGAAAGTCGGACGGCCGGAGTACCGGAGAGTCATGGATGATCTCCTTGAACAGATCTCCAGCGAGCAGCTCGAGGTGGGCCAGCCGATCCCTTCCACAGCCACGCTCTCGGCCCAGTACGGCGTATCGAGCACTGTGATCCGTCGTGCGGTCAGGGAGCTGACTCAAGAGGGCGTTCTGGTAGGACAGCCAGGCAAGGCCGTGTTCGTGCTTGCCAAACCCGATGAGGTCCGGGAAGAGCAGTTCACGCTGGAGGGCTTGGCTCAAGGACTGGCGGAGGTTCGGTCCCAGATCGATAGCCTGCAGGCGCCGGACACCCGTGCCCTCGATGCGCTTCGGAGTGAAGTTGGCGCCCTCCAGCGTTCGGTCGACCTCCTGCAGTCACGCCTCATGGACTTGTACGGCCGGCTGGGCCAGCTCTACCCGCGAGACGTCGAGCCGCCGAACGAGGCTGGTCGTACCCGGAAGACAAATGGTGCCTGAGGCCTAGGAGGAATGCGATGACAACCGGTCAAGAGGCGACCGTTATCTCCATGTTCGGCTCCGGTCCCAATCGCCTGGACCTGGGCGAAGTTGCAAGAAACCAGGTAGCCGCCGCCCGATCCGCCCGCAGCATGACTGAGGAGGAGTTCGCAGCACTCCTTGAGAGCCTCCTCGGCTGGCCGGTCGGTGCTGGGCTGGTCAAAGCCTGGGAGCAGAACGCAGCACCGCCGGGAGACGTGCTCGTTGCGTGCGAACTGATCGTCCGCCAGAGCCCGCCCGATCTCAGTAACCGCCAGGCGTTCGATGCTGCGGCACAAGTCATGGGAGACCGGTTCGTCGACCTCGAAGCCGTCTACTCGACTCGGTCGGAATTCCAAGCAAAGTTGCCAATTTCCGATCTCCTCGAGGGTGCCAAGGAGATTCGCGCATGTGGGCTCTCTCTCAACATGCTGTGCCAGTCGTACTCAGACGTGCGGCTTCGTGAACTCATCGAGGAAGGAACCACACTGCGCTGCCTCTTCCTCAAGCCATACGGTCACTTCATTCGAGAGCGGGAACAGGAGGAGGGGTACCCAGAGAACCGGCTGTCCGATCTGACGGCGATGAACCTTATGATCTTACGCGAGCACGTCGCAGCACGCGTATCGCCGGAAGCTCAAGGGCGTATTGAAATTGGCGTCTATGACGAGCCAATCCGCTTCAACGTACTACTTATCGATGCCGAGTTGTGCGTGGCGCAGACGTATCTGCCACAGGCCCGTGGCGTTGATTCACCAACTTTTGTGATCCGCAAGCGCCGCCCTACCGGCGGTCTGTACGCCTCGTTCGAGCAAGTGTTTTCTGCCATGTGGGAAAGGCGTGAGCCTGCGTGAGCGACTTGGGTGCGCTTCTTCAGATCGCCTCGGCCGCGGTGGACCGGGCATCTTCCCTGGTCAGCCGGATGGCCGTCGGGGAGGTCAGGCCTAAGGGTGACCGAGACATGGTTTCGGACATCGACTTGGCGGTGGAGCAGGACCTTCGAGACTTCCTGTCACGTGAAACGCCTGAACTTGGCTTTCTCGGTGAAGAGCAGGGATCTGTTAAACCAGCTCGACAGCTCACGTGGGCCCTGGATCCCGTGGATGGCACAGCTAACCTCGTGAACGGCATCCCTCTGTGCGCGGTATCTCTGGGGCTAGTGTCGGGCGAGTCGCCTGTGCTCGGAGTGATCGATCTGCCGTTTCTAGGCCAGCGGTTCAAGGCGGCGCAGGGACTCGGCGCACATGCTGACAAGCAGCGCCTCACTCCTAGTACGCGTGATGAGTTGTCCAAGGCGGTGATCGCGATCGGCGACTACGCAGTGGGTGCGCACGCTCAGAAGCGCAACGAGCTCCGCTTCGCGATCACCCAGCTCCTTGCTGAACGTGCCTTGCGAGTCCGGATGCTCGGCTCTGCCGCGATCGACCTGGCATGGGTCGCCTCTGGAAGGCTGGACGGCAGCATCGCGCTCAGCAACCACCCTTGGGACATGGCTGCCGGCACGGCAATCGCCCGCGAGGCGGGAGCTCTTGTTTTGGATGCAGACGGCCAGAACCACGACCTGCTGTCTGCAGCGACGATCGCCGTAGCACCAGGACTGCGCCAGCCGCTGCTCCAGCTGCTGGCCGACGCACGGAAACAGGTGGCGGAGTGAAGTCCCTTTTGCTGCAGCGTGAGAGGCACGCGGTTGCGCCTCATGAGCCCCAGGTAGTCGCCTCGAAAGCCCCGGTGTCAATGGACTTCCTGGCACCTGCCCCTCTTCAAGCGCAATCAGGTGTACGAGCTTCGAGAACCGGATGGTTAGGCGGCCCTGACGACACGTCTTCCCCGGCCGTAACGCAGGTCGCGCCAGGGGAGTATCGTGTCCCCGAGCTTGATCCAATAGAGCAAGAAGGCCCCCAAGACCTTAGGCAAGTCGAGGGGGCAGGCCAGGGACTTTGTGATGGGAGTCCCGAGGCCAGCCGACCACCCTTCCCTTCAGCGAGCAAGGTGATCGACATGCAGCAGGGTACCCGTACCCACCCACAGACACGCACCAAGGCACCCGCCGTAGTAGCGACCCGCCCGTCGCTCCAGCAAGGTGCCCTTTTTGTCTCCCCGTGCCGATCCGCGCACGGACGCACCTCAGCCCCGGAAGGGGGCGAGATGGCGTAGCCGCGATCGGCGGCGCCCGCTCCGCGGGACTTCAAGCCGCCCGGGGCCCGGCCTCACGGTGATGCCAGTCACCTAGGCGCGGTGCCCCATCTGCTCTCCGTTTCAGCCTGCCAGGGCCTAGCCGGAGGAGCTGCTCGTCCCGGTGCCAGCCGGCTGCGAGCGGTTCGATCTTTGGTTCACCCAGAACCACGAAGCCCACACGGGGCTTTGTTGTGCCCTCTTTCGCGTTCGCGGGAAGGCAAGTGCCATGTTGCAGCATCGTGCTGCCCTTTGTCAGCTCTCTTGTGCCCGATTGGCGCATTTTGCGAATTCTATTCGGTCACAGTTTTCGTCTCAGAGCGCCAGTTCGCCAACAAAGTGTTGGGCCGGGTCGCTCTTCACAGCTCGCCTGATGTGCACGGAGGCGTGCGGGTGAGCGCCGTGGCGGCGTCGGCCGGCGCCCCGTCGAACGTCACCAAACCCATCGATGGCTTTCCGCGCCGTCGACTGCGGCCGGTGCCCACGCAGGCTGGTCCAGTACCGGAGCGTGGTCCAGCGCACCCATTGGTGTTGGGTCGCGACGCCCGTGCCCGGCTGGTGGGCGCGGTGCGCGCACTGCTGGACGCGGAGGGTCTGGAGGGTGCGTCGGACGCGGTCCGACTGGCCACGATCGTGCTGGTGTCCCGAACGCCGTCTGCGTCGGGTGTGGTGGAGATCCGTACGCGGGAGCTGGGTCGGTGGTTGGGGCTGTCGGCGTCGTACGTCGCCTCGGACGTGATTCCGGCGCTCCGCCGGTCCGGCCTCGTGGCCATCGACACGGCTGAGGGGGAATTCGGCCAAGACATCGGGCTGGAGTGCTGTGTGCTGCCGGTGTGGGCCGCGCGGAGCCTGGTCGGGCATCCGCTGGCGTTGGAGAAGAGAGAGTTCGCGACGCTGCTGCGCCTGTTGGAAGCCGTGATGGCGCCGGGTTGGGTACACCGGGATGGGTCGGTGACTCCGGCTGGGCTGATCGGGGACCGTACGGGCCGCGGGGCGGCTACGGATCGTTTGGCGCTGCTTCTGCTGGTGCTGGAGGCGCGGGAGACCGGGCGGGTGCGGCAGTGCGGCGGCACGGTGGATAGCAAGCGCGGCCGTGCGGCGGCGACGGTGGCCCGGCTGCTGGGCTGCAAGGCGTCGACGGGCGAGCGCGTGCTGGAGCGCCTGGAGGACCGGGGCCTGGTCCAGCGGGTCCGGGTGGCGACGGCCTCAGGTCTCGCGCACCGTACGCGGCTGCTGGTGCCGGCCGTCGCGGCCGCGCACGGCAGGCATGGTGCCGCCGATGCGCGGGAGGACCGTGCGACGGCCCCCGGCGCCGATTTTTCAGACCCCGATGTTGCGGCAGGGGGTAGTGAGGCCCCGAAGCCGGATGCAGAGTCGCAGGTCAACGACCTGGCGGTGGCAGATGGGCCTGGTGTGGCAGAGCCCGACGTTACGGCAGCCCTTCACACTGATCACCCTCCTGTGGGTACCTCTGTCTCTTCGCTTGCGCTCTCTGGTGGGTTTTCCGGCGAAGGCCGTGGTGGGTCCGGTGATCTGCCGGACCGCGTGTGCGTGCGCGAGGACGGTGGCCCGCGACGCGGGGAACAGCCGAAGAAGTCGGTCGTCGAAGGCGTGACAGGCGACCGCGGGCCGGTGGTCGGCGTTTCGATGCGGGTCCTGGACGGTGCGGGCCAGGGCAAGCAGCAGCGGAGAAAGGTGCCCCTGCCGCCGGAGGACTTGCGGGCGGCTCTGGCACCGGTTGACCTTGTGTGGGCGCGGCTGGGCCGTGCGGCTGCCCGGAAGCTGGTGGAGGCTGCGGCCCGTGCCGAGCTGGACAAGGTGAGGGGCTTCGTCGGTCGGGCTGACGCGCCGCATGTCCTCGCTGACCGGCTCGCCCGGCGCCTGGACGACCACATGCGGCTGAACGGGCCGATCAACGACCCGGTGGGCTGGCTGCTCGCTTGGGCCCTGCCTCAGCGGCAGGAGTGCGGCGACGCTCTGTGCGACGACCGCATGCTGATCGGCTCCGGCCGGGACTGCCCGCGCTGTGAGGACCGGCAGGCCGACCGCCGCGCCCAGCGGCACGCGGTGGCGGCCGCCGTCGATGCCGCGATGCCGTACGCCTCCGAGGCGGAACGGCGTGCGGTGACCGAGCGACACTTGCACGAGACGGTGACCACCGAGGCATGGGCCCGTGAGCACCGGTGGGAGCAGGTCCGTGCCCGGAAGGCCGCCGCAGCTCAGGCCCGTGCCGAAGGTGCGGCCGCGCAGAGCGTTGCCCGTGAAGCGTCCGTGCCATCGGCCCCGGCCGTGCTGCTCGCCCCACGCCCGGTACCCGCTGTTCCCGCGTCGGAGCCGCAGGGCGAGGACGTCGTCCAGGACCTGGTCCTCGAGGACCTGACCCGCGAGCAGGTCCTGGACTGGCGCATCCGCGCGGCCAAGGACCACCAGGTCGTTTTCGACCACATCGAGCGCTACGGCGAGCACTCGGCACAGCGCCTGTTCACCAGGGTGTTCGTCGCGCAGGTGACCTGCTTGTCCCGCCTCGGGCACCTCAGCCTCGGCTACACCCCCTGGGGGCAGGAATGAGTGAGGAGTTGTCTGGCGTCGACCTGGCCAGGGGCGCGCTGCGGGCCGCGCTGGAGTCGGCGAGGAAGAAAGGCAACAGCCGTACGGTGAAGACGAATCCGCGTACGGCTGGCAGGGTGGTCCGGCGAGACAGGCGCGAGTCGATGAGCCTCGGTGCCGCGATCGGCGCGCTGGTCACCGAGCGCGCGTGGGAGCTCCCGGCCGCCGGCGCCTCGCTGCGCGAGCAGTGGGCGGCCGTCGCCCCGCAGCTGGCCGGGCACGTCGCGGCCATCGGCTACGACGCGGACTTCGGGCAGCTCACGGTGTGCCCGAAGTCGTCGGCCTGGGCGACGAAAGTCCGCCTGGAGCAGGCCCGCGCCGGCCGCGCGCGCTGCGGATCCTCGTGCCTGGTTCCGTTCCCGCGCCCGAGCCTGCCGACGCCGAGCCGGCGGCCCTGCCGTCGCTGGGTGGACCTGGCCATCGCGGAGCCAGTTGAGCGGCATTTTCCCGGGATGCGCGAGCTCAGCGGGAAGGCGTTCCCCGAAACCGATCCTGTCCAGGAGGATGCGCCGACGCCGATCGTGGCGGCCCGCGTCCAGCGTCGCCGCCAGGCTGCGGCGACCGAGACCGCTGCGCTGCGCCGGGCCCGTGCCGAGAAAGCCGAGCGTCAGGCGGAGCCGCGGCACCTGGAACAGACAGCGAGACGCACAGCCAGTGTCCGCGGGTGCTCATAGAACACGACCGGACGAGCGATCGTGGTCGATCACAAGAGCTAGGTTCTTGAACGGAGGATGGAGACGTGAGGTTACGAGAGACGACTGAGGGCGTGCGGATACCGGCGTTGCTGGTGCAGTGTCCCGGCCTGCAGGGCATCGTTGGGCAGCACGCTGCGGCTGTCTTCGGGGGCGAGGCCGCGTACGTCATGGCTGGAGGAGACCGGTGAGCGACCGCAGTTCGATCGAGTGGACCGAGGCGACCTGGAATCCGACGACCGGCTGCGACCGGGTCTCTTCGGGCTGCGACAATTGCTACGCCCTGACCTTGGCGAAGCGGCTGAAGGCGATGGGCGCGGCGAAGTACCAGAACGATGGTGATCCCCGCACGTCCGGGCCGGGGTTCGGTGTCACCCTGCACCCTGACGCCCTCGACGTTCCCTACGGTTGGAAGAGCCCGCGGACGGTGTTCGTGAACTCGATGTCCGACCTGTTCCACGCGAAGGTGCCGATCAGCTTCGTCCGCCAGGTCTTCCAGGTCATGGCCGATACCCCGCAGCACACCTACCAGGTCCTCACCAAACGAGCCCGGCGCCTGCGCCAGATCGCCCCGAAGCTGGAGTGGCCGGACAACCTCTGGATGGGCGTGTCGGTGGAGACCGAGAAGGAACTGCCGCGCGTCGATGATCTGCGTGAAGTGCCCGCGACTGTCCGGTTCCTGTCGTGCGAGCCGCTGCTGGGGCCCCTGCCCAGCTTGAACCTGGACGGTATCCACTGGGTGATCGCTGGCGGCGAGTCCGGCCCCGGCCACCGGCCGCTCGACGAAGCCTGGCTCACCCAGATCCGCGACACCTGTCAGGACGCTGGCGTCGCCTTCTTCTTCAAGCAGTGGGGCGGCCGCACCCCGAAGGCCGGCGGCCGCCTGCTGCAGGGCCGGACCTGGGACCAGATGCCGCTGACCGTCGCAGCCTGACCCCATCCGCCCGTTGGCCGGGCCAGCCTTGGCCCGGCCACAATGTCAGGCAGCGAGGTTCCCGGGGTAGACCGTAATCTCCCGGGTCTTCCTCACGCCCACCCCGTTGCTGGGCGTCCTGCCCTGCTCGTGCAGGAGCCGCACGGCCTGGCGCACCACCGGTTCGGTGACCTGCCCGTAGTAGGACCCGAAGATCTCCAGTGTGTGGTCGACGACCTTGACCGGCCGCCGGGTCCGCGCCAGCAGCTTCGCCAAGTTCTCCGCGATCTCCGGTACCGCCCTAGCCTCGACCTCCTTCGGATCAGGGCGAGTCACCGACGCCATGGTCAACAGCACCCCGTCGTCCTCCTCGCGCTCCTCAAGCGTCTCCCACCACCTGGCCCGGGCCCGGGCCACCGTGTCCCCAAACACCCACAGGCCATACGGGCTGCGGGTGGCGAACACCAGCCGGTACACGGCCCGTTTGCGAGGCGAGTGCGACACCGGCACCGACTGCACCAGCATCCCGGTGCGCCGTTCCAGGCGACGGGCGTACTCGGCCGCCACCGCCTCAATCGCGTCCTCGGCCGCGCCCTCCTTGTTCCGAGCGGCTACCGCATCAGCGAAGTACTCCCGCCACCAGGTCCCGCCGCACACGTCGTCGAACCGCTGCAGCGACCTCTCGTTGCCCTTCGGGGAGCGGACGTGCCCGCCCAGACGCCACACGGCCATCATGCTGAAATTCATCAGCAGCTCGGTCGCCGGCCGTTTCTGCGGGCGCTTGCTGGCGAGGACGTCCACCAGGCGGTCCTGCGGCAGGACCAGGCCGCACGGATCCAGGAAGAGGAACAGCGGTTCCCGCACGGCGCGTTCGACGACCTGGTCGAGGACGCCGTCGACCTCTCCGCGGTGAGCGTGGGCCCGTACGCCGCGGGCCAGGTACTGCTGGACGACCGTCTGTAGCCGGTCGAATGACTTCATCTGGGGCTCACAGAAGAAGCACTCCAGCGTCAGCCCGGGCTTACCACGCAGGTACAAGGCGACCCTCAGCGCGATCTCCGCGGACGCCGGATCGCCGTTCTCGTAGCGGCCCTCACCCGCGTACCCGTCGAGGTAAACCACCCGCTTGTCGTGGGACTGCGTGCCCGTCATCCCCCCGAACTGCGGCAGATACCGCTTGAGGAGATCGTGCTTGAAAACGCTGGGCAACGCCTTGTCCGCCCAATAACCCCCACCCGTACCCGACGACATCGCCACCCCCACCATCGGCCGTATCCGTCTGATCACAGATGGTGAAGCACATGCAATGGTCAGACAAGACCGATAACCACGCCCCCGACGTCACCGACGACCGGGTTCGCCACGGTCGCCCCGTGGGAGCTAGCAGCCACGCCCTGCATCGTCGTGAGCAGCTACGTTTCCCCGGCGCCGCGGTGGGCGAGCACTCCGACGACTGTCTCACCGGGCGGCTGGTAGACCGGTTGAAACGTCTGGCCGACCCCGGCCATCTCAGCCTCAGCTACACCCCCTGGGGGCAGGAATGAGTGAGGAGTTGTCCGGCGTCGACCTGGCCAGGGGCGCGCTGCAGTCCGCACTGGAGGCGGCGAGGAAGAAAGGCAACAGCCGTACGGCGAAGGCCAAGCCGCGTACGGCCGGCTGGGTGGTCCGGCGGACAGGCGCGAGCCGATGCCCACCCGTGCTGCCGCACTTCGGCAGGCCCGAGCCGAGCGCGCCCAACAGTCCAAGTGACGACCGTAAGACCCTCGCCAGCTTCCTCGGGACCATCCCCGCGTCCGCGGGGAGCAGCCCGCCTTCGACGACCGGGGACTTCTTCGGCTGGGACCATCCCCGCGTGCGCGGGGAGCAGCAACAAGCTGCGGGTGACGTAGATGGTGACGTCGGGCCCATCCCCGCATGCGCGGGGAGCAGTCCCCGCCGTACGCGTCCACGTATTCCGCGTAGGGACCATCCCCGCGGGCGCGGGGAGCAGCCGCTCGATCGGGCGGTTCTTGTGCGGGAACCGGGACCATCCCCGCGGGCGCGAGGAGCAGAGCCAGCGTCGGTCTTGGTGCCGCGGGTGAACGGGACCATCCCCGCATGCGCGGGGAGCAACCGGACCCGTTCGCTACATGCAGGGAATTGCCGGGACCATCCCCGCGGGCGCGGGGAGCAGCCCTGTTCCAGCGCAGAAGCGCTCAGCGCGGCGGGACCATCCCCGCATGCGCGGGGAGCAAGCTGGGACGACGAGAACAAGGGCCGCACGCGAGGGACTATCCCCGCATGCGCGGGGAGCACTTCGGGTCCTGGAACGAGGAGACATCTATGCCGGGACCATCCCCGCATGCGCGGGGAGCACAACCACGCTTGGCAGGGCGACGACAGCCAGGCGGGACCATCCCCGCATGCGCGGGGAGCACGTCGCCCGGCTCACCTCCGAGCGGGCTATCGAGGGACCATCCCCGCATGCGCGGGGAGCACGCCGTGGTGCCGGACCCGGCCGTGATGTTCAGGGGACCATCCCCGCATGCGCGGGGAGCACGGCGACTGAGGCCCGGTCCGACGCCGGAACGGGGGACCATCCCCGCATCTGCGGGGAGCACTTCCGCGTCCGCAGGAGCGACCTTGCGGGCACTGTTGAAGTCCATAGCGACGGCGAGGTCTTCCGTGGCGAGACGCGCCTGGAAACCGCGAACCGTCGCAGCATCGGGCCACGCCACCTGGAGCTGGAGGATCCGCGGCCGGATCGTCAACTCGTACTTACTTCGCGCCTGGAAGCTGGCGTCGCAGATGACAGCGCCCATGTGTGTCCAGCCGCCGGGCGGGGGGAACGGTCCGTCGCCAAGAGCTGTCCGAACGTGGGCCGCGAGCTGCTGGACAGGGTCAGGTGCGGTCATAGACCAATGATGGTGTCCCAGTCTGACAATCGGGGGCCGAACCCCGAAGGCAGGCAATAGAGACTGCTGGAATCCCCCGGGTGTGCAGGAGGAGTCGGCAGCCTGGTGGTTGGCAACGGCCAGCCAAGGCATCAGGTGGCGGACTCACGGAGCTTGTGCGCGGGGAGCACCCGGGTGTCGCCGGTCCCGTCGACTGCTCGACGGGACCATCCCTGCATGCGCGGGGAGCACGTCGCGTAGGCCGAGCCGAGGCTCACGCCGGTGGGACCATCCCCGCATGCGCGGGGAGCACAGGAACGTGGAGACGGCCGCCTCGCTGTCGTAGGGACCATCCCCGCATGCGCGGGGAGCACTGAGCGAACTGACCTCGGGTTTTCCGGCTCATGGGACCATCCCCGCATGCGCGGGGAGCACACCGCCGAGGAATACCCGATACGCCGGGTCCGGGGACCATCCCCGCATGCGCGGGGAGCACCCGCCCTCCAGGCCGATCGCGTCGGCCGCGGGGGGACCATCCCCGCATGCGCGGGGAGCACGGGCCCGGCCTGGACGCCGTGGCGAAGGTGAAGGGACCATCCCCGCATGCGCGGGGAGCACCACATCACGGTGGCGTGGCGGTTGAGTCGGGCGGGACCATCCCCGCATGCGCGGGGAGCACCACATCACGGTGGCGTGGCGGTTGAGTCGGGCGGGACCATCCCCGCATGCGCGGGGAGCACTGTCGTCGACGGGTGAAATGAGGGCCACGGACGGCGGATCAAAAGCGGGCCACTGCGTGATCTCTTAATCATCCTGACTTCACTGGTACGGGAGTCAGGAGGGAAGAGGTGATCGGCGTGGAGGACTGGGCTGAGATCCGGCGGCTGCACCGGGCCGAGGGCCTGTCGGCGCGGGCGGTGGCTCGGCGGTTGGGGATTTCCAGGGGCACCGTGCTGCGGGCCCTGGCTTCGGACCGGCCGCCGGTCTACCAGCGCCCGCTGAAGGGCTCGGCGGTTGATGCGGTCGAGCCCGCCATCCGCGAGCTGTTGAAGCAGAGTCCGACGATGCCGGCCACGGTGATCGCCGAGCGGATCGGCTGGGACCGCGGCCTGACCATCCTCAAGGAGCGGGTGCGCGAGCTGCGGCCCGCCTACCTGCCGGTCGACCCGGTCTCGCGCACGGTCTACTCACCCGGCGAGCTCGCCCAGTGCGACCTGTGGTTCCCGCCGACGGACATCCCGCTGGGCTACGGGCAGACGGGACGGCCTCCGGTCCTGGTCATGGTGTCGGGCTACTCGAGGATGATCACGGCCCGGATGCTGCCGTCGCGGACCACCGCTGACCTCATCGACGGGCACTGGCGGCTGCTGACCGGCTGGCAGGCCGTCCCGAAGATGCTGGTCTGGGACAACGAACCCGGGGTGGGCCAGGGCAAGCTGACGTCCGAGTTCGCGGCGTTCGCGGGCCTGCTCGCGATCCGGATCCATCTGTGCCGGCCCCGCGACCCGGAAGCCAAAGGCTTGGTAGAACGGGCGAACGGCTACCTGGAGACCAGCTTCCTGCCCGGCCGCACCTTCGCCGGGCCGGGCGACTTCAACACCCAGCTGGCCGGATGGCTGCAGGTCGCCAACCGCAGGCACCACCGCACGATCGGCTGCCGGCCCCTTGAACGCTGGGAGGCCGACAGGTCGGCGATGCTCGGCCTGCCGCCGGTCGCCCCACCGAACTGGTGGCCCCTGCACACCCGCCTGGGCCGCGACCACTACATCCGCGTCGACACCTGCGACTACTCCGTCCACCCGCGCGCGATCGGCCAGCAGATCACCGTCCGCGCGGACACGGAGGAGATCGTCGCCACCACCCGCGCGGGCGAGACCGTCGCCCACCACAGCCGCTGCTGGGCCCGCCACCAGACCATCACCGACCCCGAGCACGCCGCCGCGGCCGAGATCCTGCGCGGCCAGGCGATCCGTCAGCGGGCCTCACACGCCCGGGCCCGAGGCCTGGCCGGCCTTGCCCCGGACGACCTGGGCGTCGAGGTCGAACAGCGCCAGCTCGGCTCCTACGACCGCCTCTTCACCCTCATCGAGGGCGGTGCCGGAAAGGAGGACACCTGATGCCCACCACCACGACCCCCACCAAGAGTCCGGCGACCCGCACCACCCGTCAGACCACAGCTGACCTGGCCTTCCTCGCCCGCGCGATGAAGGCGCCCGCCCTGCTGGATGCCGCCGAGCGGCTCGCCGAACGCGCCCAGGCCGAGTCCTGGAGCCACCTCGAATACCTCGTCGCCTGCCTGCAGCGCGAGGTCTCGGCCCGCGACAGCCACGGCGGCGAGCAACGCATCCGGCAGGCCCGCTTCCCCGCGATCAAGACCATCGAGGAACTCGACCTCGCGCACCTGCGGGGCATGACACGCCAACAGCTCGCCCACCTCGGCACCCTCGACTTCATCGCCGCGAAGGAGAACGCGGTCTTCCTCGGCCCGCCGGGCACCGGCAAGACGCACATCGCAACCGGGCTCGCCATCCGAGCCTGCCAGGCCGGACACCGGGTCGCGTTCGCCACCGCCGCCCAGTGGGTCGACCGCCTCGCCGCCGCTCACCACACCGGCCGGCTGCAGGACGAGCTGGTCAGACTCGGCCGCTACCCGCTGATCGTGATCGACGAGGTGGGGTATATCCCCTTCGAGGCCGAGGCGGCGAACCTGTTCTTCCAGCTGATCTCGAACCGCTACGAGAGGGCCAGCGTGATCGTCACCTCGAACAAGCCCTTCGGCCGCTGGGGAGAGACCTTCGGCGACGAGACGGTCGCCGCCGCAATGATCGACCGCCTCGTCCACCACGCCGAGGTCCACTCCCTCAAGGGCGAGTCATACCGCATGCGCGGCCGCGAACTCGGCCGCACATCCACCAGCAGCAACGACTGACGGACACACCATCCAACGAGACTACGGATGGCCCACAACTGAAGCGCCGAAGCTGGCCTCATATTGAGCCGTCGCCGACAAGCACCACATCACGGTGGCGTGGCGGTTGAGTCGGGCGGGACCATCCCCGCATGCGCGGGGAGCACGGCCGGTAGCCGGTCGGGAGGACGAACACCGGGGGACCATCCCCGCATGCGCGGGGAGCACTAGGCGGTATAGGCCTCGAACGAGTCCTTCACGGGACCATCCCCGCATGCGCGGGGAGCACCCACACCCCATCCCGGCCACCAGCCGAACGGAGGGACCATCCCCGCATGCGCGGGGAGCACTGCCCAGACCGCCGATTCCCCACCTAGCCATGGGGACCATCCCCGCATGCGCGGGGAGCACTGCCAGAACATCCACGGGTGCTCGATCGGCGGGGGACCATCCCCGCATGCGCGGGGAGCACTTCCAGTCCATGCCGATTCTCCGCTTCGAGCAGGGAGCATCCCCCGCATGCGCGGGGAGCACACCACGGTGTACTTCCAGGAGCAGGCCCGGGCGGGACCATCCCTGCATGCGCGGGGAGCACCATCGCCGTCTGGGTGGGGGTACTGCGGCGCGGGGGACCATCCCCGCATGCGCGGGGAGCACGTGTCCAGGGTGATCGCGGTCCAGGCGTTGTTGGGACCATCCCCGCATGCGCGGGGAGCACCGGTTCCCGCACCCGCTCATGGGAAACCGTGGGGGACCATCCCCGCATGCGCGGGGAGCACCCTTCGCTCAATTCCCCAATGATGTCAGTGCTGGGGACCATCCCCGCATGCGCGGGGAGCACGCGGCGACCGCCGGCACCATCAACCGCGTCCGGGGACCATTCCCGCATGCGCGGGGAGCACTACGCACGCGGTCCTCGGCTTCGCGGACGCTGGGGACCATCCCCGCGTGCGCGGGGAGCAGACTGCGTCACGTGCGATTTTTACGGGACCGCTCCCCGCATGCGGGGGGAGCACCCACTGGTGGCCACGATGTCGATGACCAGATCGGGACCATCCCCGCATGCGCGGGGAGCACGAATCGCGCGGGTGGACGGTGTACGCGGACGAGGGACCATCCCCGCATGCGCGGGGAGCAAGCATCGTACGCGCCCATCTTGCCAGCCCAGATCGGACCATCCCCGCGAGTGCGGGGAGCACACGGCGGTCTTTGGGGCGCCGGTGTCGTCCCGGGGACCATCCCCGTACGCGCGGGGAGCACCGTTCATGCTCAGTCTCCTTGCTCTTACCCGAGGGTGCCTCCTTGTCGGCGCGGTGGGAGGAAGGGGAGTTACATGCGTTCCAGTCCGGTGGTGTGGTCGTATCGGAGCCTGCCGACAGGCCCGCTGAGGCAAGTCCCGTCTGGCGCAACGAGGATGACGGGCTTGTTCCTCAGTGCGGGCTCGGAGTGCTTGGGCCAGTCCGTGATCGGGTGAAGGCCGCGTCGGCCGTTCCACCAGCGTGCGGGGATGGCGAGAGTGTTGGCGAGGAGGTCTTTCTGCTGGCGCCGGTACGCGGTCACGTCCCGGCCGGGGGAGCGC
Organism: Streptomyces sp. NPDC002573; assembly: GCF_042889625.1. NCBI lineage: Bacteria > Bacillati > Actinomycetota > Actinomycetes > Kitasatosporales > Streptomycetaceae > Streptomyces > Streptomyces sp. NPDC002573. Next base: position 33,029 of record NZ_JBIARC010000051.1, read on the forward strand.
TGGCCTAGGTCGGCCTTCAGCAAGCCTTCGTGGTCGAAGGTGATTGTGCCGTCGGGCTGCTGGTACAGGATCAGGCAGTCGACGGATTCCTCTCCGAGGCGGGACACGGCTGCGATCCCGGCCATGCCTCCGCTGTCGCCGTCGCCGTGGTGGTGGCCGGATGCGAGGTCGTAGGTGGCCACCGGGGTTCGTCGACGGCGTGTGTACGGCCGGAACATCCGGGCTTCGGCCTGGAGAGCCTCGCCGGCGAGAGCGTCCAGGTAGGCGGCGTGGGTGCGGTCGAAAAGCCGCTGCGCCGGCCCCGCGCCCTGGATGGGGTCGCCGTAGACGCTCTCCAGCGCCCACGCGGAGTCGCGCGGGGTCTGAAGCCGCACCACCCCGTCACCGTCGCGGCGCTGAGTGAGGGCGTGCCAGCTGGCCGCCAAAATGTAGGGAGCGTAGACCAGGCCGTCATAGGTGCCGGTCGGTCGCCCGGCCTGGAAGTCCGGGGGTTCCACGACCGGCAGGCCCTCCTGGTCCTGCTGCCACAGCATGGTGAGGCGTGCCGTCCGGCACCAGGATGGCCGGTGCGGGTTGTTGACGGCGTGCCGGTGGATCCGGCCGCGGAACTGTACGGCCACGTCGATGGGGCATAGGTCGGTGACACCGTGATCGAAGTCCAGGTCCAGGGACTGTTCGATCACCCCCGTCGCGAACACCAGAAGTCGGCTCGGCCGGTTGGGGTTGCGTTGCCCTTCAGGGCCGGGCCCGAGGAGGTCAGCGAGCCGGGCTTCCAATTGCAGCCGGTGTCGGGGGAGCAGCATTCCGTGCAGGATGAGAATCTCGTCCGGCTGCCAGCCGCTCGCGCGGGCGAGTTGGACTGCTTCCCGGTAGCGGGAGCGGCACGGGTCGACCCGCGTGCTGCGGACCACGACGCATCCGCCGTTGCGGGCCTGGTCCAGCAGCCCGGGGACAAGGTCTATCTCGCGGGGGTCCTCGGTCAGTTGGATGTCTGTCAGCAGTTTCGGCGTCTCGGGGTCCTCGGGGAGGGGTCCGCCGCGGCGGAGTCGGCCGTTTTCGTCGATCATCATGATCGGCCCCCGGCTTCCGTCATCGTCGCCGGTCACCCCGAGGCCGCGCCGCCAGGCGGCCGTCAGTTCGTCCCGGATGCTGCGGGGGAGCGTCGCCGACAGCACCACCAGCGAGGCGCCGCCCTCCGCCAGCCACTCCACCGCGGCGCCCAGCAGGTCCTGCTGGAACAGCTCGTAGGCGTGCGCCTCGTCAATGATGACGACCTTGCACATCAGCGCGCCCAGCCGGAGTGCCCAGTGTCGTGACCCTTGCGGGGCGAGAGCGATCTGGTCGACCGTGCCGACTCCGAACCCGGCCACCAGGGCCAGGCAGCGCCGCAGGTACCACGGGTCCAGCACTGCCAGGCCGCTGTCGTCGGTGCAGGTGGCCGCCTCCACCGTGCTGGACAGGTCGGTCAGGGGATCCCCTTGTGCTTGGTGCGCGTCGATCAGCTGGTGCACGAGGTCTGTGGCCTGTGCCGTGCCGTGTACGAGCGCCATATCCCGCACCTCGCCGGGCGCCAGCACCGCTTTCAGGAACTTTTGTAGCTCTTTCGCGACCTGGTTGCCGGCTGCTCTTGTGGGCAGCGCCATGTACAGGCCGCTGTACCCGCATGTGCGCGCCAAATGGTGGGCCATCCACAGTGCCAGCCTCGTCTTGCCGGAGCCGGTGTCCGACTCGACCACGACCATGGCCTGTCCCTCGTCCGGTAGCAGCCGCACGCCGTCGGTCTGGAACGTACGTGGCAGGGGAGTGTCGGGCCACATCTCCTCCCACGTCATGGGCCGGGCCTGCCAGCGGGCGAGCCGCCGGGCCCGCACCGCCTGGTCGGCCTCCTGCATGGCGGCCTGCCACCAGTCGGTGACCGGGGTGGTGTGTACCCGGAAGCGGAAGAACTCCGTGTCGGAGGCGACCCAGTCCGCCAGGTAGACCAGATACAGGAACGCGACCCGTGCCGACGGCCGCCGCGGATCGACCACTTGTGCCACGGTGCCGAGGTCGAGTCCGACGGTGTCGGCCACGGTCTGCACGATCGCCGCGTGCACGTCGCCCCACTGGGCGACCGTTGCGGCCCCTCGAGCCCGGTCTACGGTCTCCGGGTTCGGGATGTGCCCGTGATGGCCGCCGAGGAGCACCCCGGCATCGTGCAGGCCCTCATGCCGCTCGCCGGTGCCGCCGCACTCCGTGCACGTGCAGCCCAGCAGCCGGGGCAGCACCACGGCGGTGATGTGCTCGTGCCGGGCGTAGAAGGCGTGGGCCAGGTCGTCTCCGAGAGGCAGACCCGCGGTGCGGGCGTGTTCCTCCCACGCCTTCGCCTGCGGCTTCAACTGGGGCTTTCCCCGGCCGTGCTGCCACTGCCCGAGGAAGCAGTCGGACGCCTTCCCGAGATCGTGGAGGGCTGCCAGCAGCATCACCACTTGCCGGGCGGTCGCCTCGTCTCCGGCGCCGAAGGCCTCCGTGAGCCGCTGGCGGATGTGCGGGGGAAGGTGCCGGTCCCACAGGACGCCCGCCGTGGCGGCGACGTCCAGGAGGTGAGCGAGCAGGGGTGTCCACGCCGGGTCGCCGCGCCGGGCGCTGTCACCGCTCTGGTCGGTCTTGCCCCACGCCAATACCACGGCGTGGAGCAAGAGTTGGAATCGGCTCACCATCAACTCCTCGCGCTGCTAGCGTCTTTGCCCGGCACGCTACGCCTAACCAACGATGCACATGATGAGATACATCTGAAGGAGGTGACGTGGTTCCGTACTGGGATCCCCGCACCCAAGACTGCATCCCGGCACTGACAACGGCCGGTCTTCCCAGCCGCCTCGACCTCATCGAGGCGTTCGAGAAGGCCGACGACCACCAGGGCGTGGCCGGACGCCATCCCGGTGAGACCCTCGCTGTGCTGGAGCTGCTCAAGGCCGTCTCGTACGCGGCCGACGTCTACCCGGAGACCAGTGGCGAGTGGCGGACGTGGGTTACCAGCCGCCGCCCGTTCACGGACGTCGCGGACTGGCTCAGGCAGCAGTCCGACGAACACTGGAACTTTTTCCACCCGGACCGGCCGCTGTTCCAGAACGCGCTTCTGGCTCCGTTCATGAACCAACACGGCGTCGGCACATCGCAGGTCGTCATGCACCACGTCGGCGACTACGTGCAGCTCTTCGACCGGCACCACCTCCACCACGGTGAGCCCCTCACCGCGGCCGATGCCTTCATGGCCGTCATCACCCAGCATGTCTGCGGCAACGGCGGCCGGGGCATGATCCCCGGCAATCTCCTCGGTGCCGCCCTCAACAACCAGGCCATGTGCCGGGCCGGGCAACGGGTCCACGTCACCGCGCTCGGCCGGACCCTCGGTGACACCCTCCGCCTCAACCTGCACCCCCACGACGGCGACCCCGGCAGCTACAACCGCACGTGGACCGACCGGCCGCGCCGCTCCTTCACCGCCAAGCCCACCGCCCGCATCCCCGACGGCCCGGCCGACCTGCACAGCGTCCTGGGCCGGTCCATCCTCACCCGCCCCGCCAAACTGCCCGATGGCAGCTGGGGGGTCGACCGCGTCCTCATGGGCGCCGGCGACATCGTGGACCTCACCCACGCCAGCGCCCTCCAGGACGCCGTGATCGAAAAAGACGCCCCCCTCAAGGCATCCGCCGCGCGAGCACTGTGGCGGGAAGCCCACTCCCTGTACGCGGCCACCGCACGCCGGGAAAAGGGCATGGACCTCTACGGGCGCCTCGCCATGCTCCCCGAAGGCCACCGCGTCACTCTGTGGACCGTCGGCCTCCTCGCCAAGCCCGGCAAGCTCATCGCCTGGGTCAACGACGCCTTCCCCTGCATCCCCGGCCGCGAGACCGCCCTGCGCCAGGCATCCGAAGAAGGCTGCGCCATCGCCGAGTACGTCGCCGCAGCCCTGGACGACGCCGCCTACGCCGCCTGGCGGATCGCCTACCCGAACTCCAAACCGGCCGACAAGCAGCACCAGCTGGCCCGCTTCAAAGCCGCCGGCGACCACTTCGCCGCGACCGAACCCCTCTTCCACGAACTCCTGGATGAGACCGCCGAAGGCACCCCCGTCCCCGAGGCCCTCACCGCCTACGCCGCAGAGGTCCGCTCGAACGCCGAACGCTTCCTGACCGACCGGCTCCGCTCTCTGCCCCCGAGCAGCCAGGGCCACCAAGCCTCCACCGAGGCCCGCGAAAAGCTCGAGGACATCCTCAACAACCCCCGCAAGGCTCCCACCTATCTGCGAAAGGAGCAGCCTGCATGACCCTGCCTCTCTTCGAGATTCCCCACCCCAGCCCCCCACCCGACGCCGAACAGGCCGCCGCCGAACCCACGGCCGCGCCGGTTCAGTACGTCGCCTGGCTGGGCGGCCTCGTCCACACCCACCAGTACGGCAAGCTGGCCGACCTGCGCCGCCCCGCGACCGCCGACAGCCCCACCCACTTCGAAGCCCGCGCCTATGCCCCCGCCGAAGAACACCGGGCCCTCTACCGTCAGGTCGGCTTCCTCTTCGCCCGCTACCACGCGGGCAGAGCCAAGCCCCACTACGGCAGCGGCAGCATGGGCGCCGCGATCCGCTCCATCGGCTACGACGGAGCCCGAGGCCCCTCCAACCCTGGGGCCGAACGCCTCATGATGCGCATCCTCCCGGCCCGCCAGATCCCCTGGCGCCACCTTCAGCACGCCATCGAACGCATCCGCGCCGGCGAAACCAGGCCCCCCTCTTGGGCCCAGCTCATCACCGACCTCACCCAATGGACCGACCGTGGACGCCCCACCCCCCAAGCGTGGGGCGACGACTTCTACACCCGCCGCCGCACCACCACCCGCACGAACGGAGCCGCCAAGTGACCACCAGCAAACCCCAGTACCTGTCCCTGCACGTCCTGGAGACCTTCGCCGCCGCCCTTCCCGTCCGCGACGAGAACGGCCAGCCGAAAGCGTTCGTCTACGGCGGTGCCGAACGCACCGCCATCTCCGCCCAGGCCCGCCGCCGCGCCGAACGCACCCACTCCCGCCACCGCGCCAACCAGGGCGAAGGCCCCCTCGCCTCCTACAGCAGCGGCAGGCGCACCCGCGAATGGGCCCTGTTCACCCGAGACGCCCTGGTGAAGAACCACGACTGGGACCCCGACCAGGCCATCTACGCCGCCAAGGCCGCACTCGAAGGACTCGGCCTGAAGTTCGGCGAGAAGGAATCCACCAGCCTCCTCACCAAGGTGCTCATCTACGCTCCCGAGGACTCCGGCGACCGGATCGCCAACCACCTCAACACCCACGCCGACGCCTTCAACACGTGGCTGACCGAGTACACGGCCGCCAAGGCGGAAGCCGCTGCGAAGGACGAGGCCAAGAAGAACGCCCGGAAGAACGCCCGGAAGAAGACCACCGCCGACGCCGACGAGCCGGCCGAGACCGCCGCCAAGGACAGCAAGGAAGAGGAGGTCAAGATCCCGCCGCTGCCCAAGGAACTCCGCACCGGCATGCTCACCGCGTTCGCCCCCCGCGACGCCATCGACATCACCGTCTTCGGCCGGTTCCTCGCCGAGGTCGCCGAGCTGCGCACCGTGGACGGCGCCGCCCAGCACTCCTGGGCCTTCACCATCGCCCCTGCCGAGCACATCGACGATTTTTACGCTGCGGCCGACGACGCCAAGCTCGAGCGCCGGCTGAGCGCCCTCGACTTCCTCGACGCTGCTGACAACGCCGGAGCGGGCATGACCGGCTATCAGTCACTCATCTCCGGCACCTTCTACCGCCACGCAGCCCTCGACCGGCACAAGCTCCGAGTGAACCTCAGGACTTCCGGCATGACCGAGGACGAAGCCGAAACCGCCGCCCAGGCCGCCGAAGCCGAATTCATCCAGGCATTCGTGGACGCCGTCCCCCGCGCCAAGGCCAACAGCACCGCATCCACCGGCACCCTCCCCAATCTCGTCCTGGCCCATGAAGGTGCCCGCCCCTACTTCTACGCCGCCGCCTTCCAGTCCCACATCGATGAGACTTCCGACGGCCCCGCCGCCCTCGCCGGCGCCAAGAGGCTCCTCGACCACCACCGCCTCATCACCACCAAGCGCACCGACGCCACTCCCGGCCGCATCCTCACCTACGACCTCGACATCCAGGAACTGATCGACCAGCTCACCGCCGACGGCACTCTCCCCGCCTCTGAGGCCACCACCCTGGAGGAACTCACCGCATGAACAGCACTACTCCCCGCGCAGGCAGGGAAGTGGCCACGCTTCTCATCCGCCTCGCAGGCCCCCTCCAAGCTTGGGGCACCTCCGGCGCATTCGAGCGTCGCGCCACCCACATGCGGCCCACCAAATCCGCGGTCATCGGTCTCATCGCCGCCGCCCTCGGCTACGACCGCGAAGATCCCCTCGGCCGACTCGCCGAACTCCGCTACGGCGTCCGCGCCGACCGCCCCGGCACCCCCTACCGCGACTACCACGTAGTGGGTGGAGGCCCCTACCCCATACGCCCCCGCGATCTCATCACCGACCATCGCCGCGCCGCTAAAGCCACCACTCTGGAAAACGCCACCAGCCCCCACTTCGGCCACCACCCCATCGACGGCTGGTACGGAGCCCCCAAGTACATCGAAGCCGACCCAGACACCGGTCACCTTCTCACCGCAGCCAAGGCCGTCCTGCGCAACCCCGCCGTCAGCGAGCGCTGGTACCTCGCCGACGCGGCGTTCGTCGCCGCCGTCGAACACCACGACAGCACCCTCCTCAACACCATCTCCCACCACCTCGAACACCCGCAGCGGCTGCTGTGGCTCGGCCGTAAGTCCTGCCCGCCCACCGGCGACCTCTCCGGCGGCGTTCACCCCGGCACTCTCGAACACGTCCTTACCCACGCCCCCCTCCTCCCCGAAGCCGCCACCCAACGCCCTTGGGCTTGGACCGACGCACCCCCCGGTACACCCCGCGCCGTCCCTGCCGATGACCAGCCCGTCACTTTCCACCCCGACGACCGCACCCACGCCACCCGCTGGGAAACCCGCACCCGCATCACCCCCACCCCGACCATCGAATGGACGCCGACCCCGTGAGCACACCCACGCGCTTCGTCGCCACTCAAAGTGTCCTCACCCTCGACACCCGCCACCCGGACGTCATCCGCGCCATGAACGACGTCCACGACATGCACCGCCTCGTCATGAGCGGCCACCGGGGCTGGGTACCCGAAGGCGAAGACGACGCACGCTCGCAGATGGGCCTGCTCTCCGCCTGGACCGTCAACCTGCGCACCCAGACCCTCACCCTCATCACCCAGGCCCGCGTCACCCCCGACTGGTCAGCCGTCCCCCGCGCCGCACGCCTGGAAGCCCCCCACCTGATCAGCGTCGACCAGACGATCAAGGCCGGCGACACCTACACCTTCCGCGCGTTCATCAATCCCATCCGGGCCGTCATGCACACCGACGGCCCGAAGAAAGGCCAACGCGGACGGCGTATGGCCACCATGTCCCCCCACCACGCGGCCGAGTGGTTCACGCAGCGGCTCCAGCCCGAAGGCGAGCCCCCCATCGGGCCGTCCAGCATCAAGCGGATCGGTGCCGACGCCGACCCGGCCCGCATCACCACCACGATGCTGCCGCCCCTCGTCTCCACGGAGAAGAAGGGCCTGAAAATCGTCCGAGCCGAAGTTCGAGGACACCTCACCGTCACCGACCCTGCCACCTTCGCCCGAACCCTCAGCGAAGGACTCGGCAAGGCCCGCTCCTACGGAGTTGGCCTCGTCCTCGTACGCAAGTAGCATCCCCACCGGCCCGGCTCCCTGATTCCGGCCGGACACATTCTCCGCGCAAGCGGAGATCGGCCAGATGCACACGAAGACATCGACCGATTCCCCGCGTCGGCAGGGACCACCACCAACCCACACCCCCACGCAGGGAGGACCTAGTCATGGCGTCCTTGCCGCGGGAGTCAGTGGGCCCACCCCCGCCAACGCAGGGAGCACGGTAGCCATGTCTGGCCTCCGTCCTGAGCTGGGTGCTCATCCCCCTAGGCAGGGATGAGCACTGCGGCCACAGCCTGGTCGAGCTTCCACGACCATCACCCCTGCGCCCGCGGGGATGATCCCAACGGCGCCGGCTACCGGTTCGTGTGGGACCCGTGCTCCCCGCGCCCGCGGGGATGGTCCCCCGCAGGGCCTCCGGTCGGAGTCCATCGACGGCTGCTCCCCGCACCCGCGGGGATGGTCCCTTCACGAACTCCATCTCGGTGTCCCCGGTGACCTGCTCCCCGCACCCGCGCCGCACCCGCGGGGATGGTCCCGAGATCTACGACGACATGCAGATCGTCTATGACTGCTCCCTGCACCCGCGGGGATGGTCCCTACCAGAACGGCACGGGCACGGCCGAGATCGGCTGCTCCCCGCACCTGCGGGGATGGTCCCACGAACGGCAACTTCGACCTTTTCGGGTCTGCCTGCTCCCCGCACCCGCGGGGATGGTCCCCACGTGCATGGCGCGTGGTGGGTGAGGCCGGACTGCACCCCCGCACCCGCGGGGATGGTCCCGCGACTGTCCCGGCCGGCGCGGTCGCCAAGCACTGCTCCCCGCACCCGCGGGGATGGTCCCCGTCCGAGTCGGGTGTGCAGTTGTAGGTGGTGCTGCTCCCCGCACCCGCGGGGATGGTCCCATGATCTGCATCGTCCACCGGAAGATCAGGAACTGCTCCCCGCACCCACGGGGATGGTCCCGTGACGACGGCCTGCGCGCCCTGGTCCAGCTGCTGCTCCCCGCACCCGCGGGGATGGTCCCTGGGGGAACCGGGATGACCTGATCTACCAGCCCTGCTCCCCGCACCCGCGGGGATGGTCCCCCGGCCGTCGTCAAGTTCCACGACGGGGACAACTGCTCCCCGCACCCGCGGGGATGGTCCCAGGTCGAGGTCCCGGTGGCGCAGCTCGAACCGCTGCTCCCCGCACCCGCGGGGATGGTCCCTCAGGCATGCGCGCGTTCGCGGCCTCCGAGGTCTGCTCCCCGCACCCGCGGGGATGGTCCCTACGCGGTGCACACCTACGGTTCGGGCTGGCACTGCTCCCCGCACCCGCGGGGATGGTCCTCTGGTCACCGGCAGCACGACGACCTACGGAAGCTACTCCCCGCACCCGCGGGGATGGTCCCACCTTCCGGGCCTTGCGGCCCCGTACCACGGACTGCTCCCCGCACCCGCGGGGATGGTCCCCAGACCGACCGCACCATCCGTGCGCCGTGGACCTGCTCCCCGCACCCGCGGGGATGGTCCCGATGAGGTGCGCATCATCGTCGGGCATCTGGCCTGCTCCCCGCACCCGCGGGGATGGTCCCGGCCACAGGATCGTGCGCATCTGCACGGACGGCTGCTCCCCGCACCCGCGGCCCTGGCCCTGGTCGGCCTGCTGCACGGCCTTGGCCGCACTGGCGCCGGGGGTGGTCTGTGCCACCCACTCGCTGGTGCTCGCCCCCTCGGTTCGGCCGTGCTGGAGGTCGGCGTGCACGGGGTCCGCACCGCCCGCTGGCAGGACCTTGAACTCGGCGACCGCTGGCGCCGCTTCCTCGAACGGCCCGAGGCCTACCTCCGGCACCTGGCCTGAGCGGATGTCGGAGGTCCCCGCGAAGATCACGGCCATGGAGCTCCCCACCGCCCTTGCCGGGCTCGACGCCCACCCGTGGGCCACCGTCAACCACGCCTACGGCCCCGCCGAGGACCTGCCCGGGTTGTTGCGCACCTTCGCCGAGGGCGGTGAGGACGCCGAGGAGGCACTGGACGAGCTGTACGGCTCGATCGTGCACCAGGGCACCGTGTACGCGGCCAGCGTCGACGCCGCCCCGTACCTCGCCCGAATCGCCGCCTCCGGCCGGCAGACCGTCGACGCGCTCCGGCTGCTCGGCTGCCTCGCCGAGAGCGAGGACGAGTACGGCGTCGAGCCGGGCGCCGTCCGGGCCGCCGTAACCGCCCAACTGCCGCTGCTCATAAAGCTGCTGGTCGATGAGGACGCTGCCGTCCGGCAGGCGGCCGGCTGGACGGTCGGCCACACCCGGGACACCTGCACCGCCCTGCCCGCCGTCCGGGCCCGCCTGGCCGCCGAGACCGCGCCCGCCGTCCGGGCCGAACTCCTCACCGCGTACGGTCGGTTGGACCGCGCGGGCGCCGTGGCCGAGGCTCGCGTCCTGCTCGGCCCGGACACGCCTGCGCCGCTGCGCCTGGCCGCCGTGTTCGCCGCGTTGGACGCCGAGGAGCCGTGGCTCGCCGCGCACCGCGACGCCGTCCTCGGCCTATTGCCCGCGCGTGAGACGGCCAGGTCCGGCTACGCGGACGAGCACCGGGAGCCGCTGCGCACTATCGTCGGGATCCTGCTGGGGCGGGACACCGACGCCGACCGCGAGAGTGCCCTCGCGCTGCTCGACGCCGCGCTGCGTGACGAGCGGCCCGAGGTGCGGGCCGAGGCCCTGTGGGCGGCCGACCGCGCCTGCACCCTGTCCCGCAGCGCCCCGCAGCGGTTGATCCCCGCGATCGCCCCGCTCGCCGCCGACTGGGCGGCCTCCCGGCTGCTGGGCAAGATCGGCCCGGCCGCCGCAGAGGCCGCGCCCGTCCTCGCCGAACTCGCCGCGCAGCCGGACGACGAGGCGGCCGACCAGGCCCTGGCCGCGCTCGTCCTGGTGGCGCCGCAGGCCGCCGCCCCGCTGCTGACCCGGGCCCTCGGCCGGCGCCCGCGCGCCATGCAGTGCGCCGCCGGGTCCCACGCCCCGGCCGATACGCCCTTCCCGTTCGACCCGGAACTGCTCGCCGCGGTCCGCGCTCGCCTGGCCGCCAAGGCGCTGGAGCGTCCCGAAGGGTGCAAGGACTGCGGTTGCTCGACGACCGAGGACCACAACGACACCGCCCAGCTGGTCCACCTGCTGCGGCAATGGGGCCCACAGGCCGTCGAGGCGCTGCCCGAACTGTGCGCCGTCCTGCCCCGGTTCCAGTACGCCGCCACCGCAATCACCGCCGTTGCCGCCGGCACCGGGCCAGAGCAGCGCGAGCAGGCCGCCACCGCTCTGCGGGCCGGCGCCCGGAAGCTGGTCGTGGCGCGGGCACTGCACGAGCTGACCGGCGAGACCGGGCCGCTGTTCGCCGCCGCCGAGGCGGCGCTCGCCACCGGTGTGCGCGGCGGCGTCGAGGGCGCCCGCGCCTTGGCCGACCTCGGCCCGGCGGCCACCCGCCTCACCCCGGCCCTGCGGACGGCGCTCGACCGCACCAACGACCGCGACACCACGCCGGAGGTGGACACCGACCTCGCCCTCGCGCTCGCCCTGTGGCAGATCGCCGGTGAGGCCGCCGAGGTCGTCCCGGTGCTGGCCTCGGTATTCGACAGAAGCGAGGGCCGACAATGGTTCCACTGGACGGCCGCCCGGGCCGCCCGCGAGATCGCCGTGCTCGGCCCTGCCGGGCGCCCGCTGACCGCCCGGCTCCAAGCTCTCCTCGACGACCCGGCCCAAGCACCCTCGGCCGTCCTCGGGCTGCTCGCCGTCGCCGATCCGGCCGGCCTCGACCGCGCCCGGCTCGCCGAGGCGGTGCTGCACTCGGCCGAGACCCGCGCCGACCTCAAGGGCGCCTGCGACGCCCTGCGGGCCCTCGGCGCCGCCGCCCTGACGCTGGAACAGCACGACCGGCTGGCCGCGCTCGCCACCGGGGACCGCCGCCTGGTCGTCTCCGGGTCCGACCACGCGATGATCCGCGAGGACGAACAACTGCGCGCCGCGCTGGCGTCTGTCCTCGACCGGGTCGGCTGAGGCCCAGGTTCTCTCTTTCGGATCTTGCCGGGGTGCCCAACGCCGCTCGCCCAGGAAGATCCGAAAGAGAGGGCATAGGCGCATCTCGAACGCGTCCAGCATCACTGCGAAAGCGGGCCACCCGTGCTCGGGTCACCAGGCGCGCACCTGTGCGCCGGGCGATGAGCGGTAGGAGGCGGTCCGTGTGGGGGAGCATGGGCCCAGTTGTCGCTTGTTCGTGAGGGGTCGTCATGGGTTCTATCCGCCGCGCGGTGCCGCCGGTGCTGCTCTCCTGTCTGCTGCTGGCGGGCTGTTCGTCCGGTTCGCAGTCCGCGTCGGACACTCCGGGGAAGGGCGGAGCGTCGGTGCAGGCGCCGTCGGGAAGCGCCGTGCCCGCGGGGGCGGCGAAGATTCCGGTGGGTGCGGGGCCGCAGACGACGTACACGGTGCAGCAGCAGCCGCCCGCAGGCAGCTGTCACTACCGGTACGAGCAGGGCGAGCCCCTCGAGGACCTGGCATGCACCCCGGGCGCTGTCTCTCCGGTGGTGACGCAGGCGAACCTGGCCACGACGATCTGCCGGAAGGGCGGCTACACCAAGAACATCCGGCCGCCGGAGGCGATCACTCGTAAGGAGAAGCAGGCGAACGCCGCCTCGTACGGCTACAAGGGCAGCCTCGGGGACGCCGAGTACGACCACCTGATCTCCCTGCAGCTCGGGGGTGACCCGAACGACGCCCGCAACTTGTGGGTGGAGCCGGCGGACCCGGGCCACAAGCCGGGCGGCGGGATCAACAACAAGAAGGACCCGGTGGAGACGAAACTGCACACCGCCGTCTGCTCCGGCAAGGTCACCCTCGCGGACGCGCAGCAGGCCATCGTCACTGACTGGACCACCGCCCTGTCCAAGCTAGGCCTGAACTGACCATTCTCAGGCGAGGAGGCCCGGGTTCACGACGAACCCGGGGTGTGGCACCGCTTACAAGGGTCGGTAGGTGCCGTAGTTCCCGGCAAGGGAGTTCGTGGCGGCTTCGGCGACATCGGATCGGGGGCTGGAGACGCATGAGGTGAGGAAGGCGTGCGCTCGCTGCCCCGTCCAGCCGGCCGCGGCAACAGCGGGCCAGAAGTAGATCCCATCCTGTGGGGACCTAGCTTCGATGAAGTCGAGGACGTCGGTCACGGTTTCCTGATCCAGGGCAAGCCGGAGCATGGCCACGGCCTGCAACGCTCCGCCCACAAGAGTCTCGTTACCGGTACTCATGCACCAGCGAATCGCCTCAGTGTGGTGTGCTCCATGTAGCTCAGCCGGACAATGGCGTCGCCCCCGGCAGTGTGAACCGCATGGAGAGTGTCGCGCTGAAGGACGAGATCTCGCAGGTAGGGAAGGTCGGACGGGGAGCCGCAAGTACCGAGCGCCATCGTCATCTGGTACTGGGTTTCCCAGGTCCGCGAATCCCTCACCTCATTCTTCAGGGCTTCGAGCAGGGCAGGACCGGCATCTGAGTCGCCCAGTTTTCGAAGTCGCTTCGCGGCCAAGCGGCGCTTGGCGGAACTCCGGTCTTGAAGCTGGCGGATCGCTTCAACGGCCTCGAGAGCCACGGTCTCTCCTACTGGATACGGACGTCACTGGACTTTATTCGGCTTCTCTGACAGTTCCGCCGGGGGGCTCACCGGGCGAGGCCAGAAGCAGCTGACGGGTCGAGTCGGCGTAACGCATCGCGGTCTTCTCATCGAGTCCGAGCACCTCGGCAAGGTGGAGGGGATCGGGCCCAAGGCCTACGGCTGCGGGCTGATGACGCTCGCCCCGGTGGGGTGAGCCGGTGACTACCGTCGGCCGCAGACCCGCGAGCAGCCCGCGCGAACTGGCCCGGGCCGCCGACCGGGCCAGTTTCATCTACCTCGAGCGCTGCACCATCCACCGCGACGCCAACGCCATCACCGCCGAGGACGCCGAAGGCACCACCCACATCCCCTCCGCGACCATCGGCACTCTGCTGCTCGGCCCCGGCACCCGCATCACCCATCAGGCGATGAGCGTGCTCGGCGAGACCGGGGCCGGTGTGGTCTGGGTCGGCGAGCACGGTGTGCGCTACTACGCGGCCGGGCGGGCACTGTCCCGCTCGGCCGCCCTTGCCGAAGCGCAGGCCTCCTGCTGGGCCAACCGCCGCACTCGCCTGGACATCGCCCGCGCGATGTACCAGCTGCGCTTCCCCGACGAGGACCCCTCCGGCTGCACCCGCAAGGAACTGCTCGGCCGTGAGGGCCACCGTGTCAAGGACTGCTACCGCGCTCAATCCCAGCGCACCGGCGTCCCCTGGCACGGCCGCCGCTACACCCCCGGCGACTTCGCCTCCGGCGACCCGGTCAACCAGGCCATCACCGCCGCCGCCCAGGCGATGTACGGCGTCGCCCACGCCGTGGTTGCCGCACTGGGCTGCTCGCCCGCCCTCGGATTCGTCCATTCCGGGCACGAGCTCTCCTTCGTACTGGACATCGCCGACCTGTACAAAACCGAAGTCGGCATTCCCGTCGCCTTCGACGCTGCAGCCGCCTCACCCGAGGACGTCGGCGCACGCACCCGCCGCGCGCTGCGCGACCGCATCCACGAGCTACGGCTGCTGGACCGCGTCGTCGGTGACATCCACCGCCTGCTCCTGCCCGACTGCGCCACGCCCGCCGCGTTCGACGACGACATCGACGAGGTCACTCTCCAGTCCGACCGGGGCATGCAGGTCGCCGCGGGCGTCAACCACGACGTGGAGAGTTCCTGGTGACGGTCATCGTGCTCACCAACTGCCCCGCCGGCCTACGCGGCTTCCTCACCCGCTGGCTGATCGAAATCTCACCCGGCGTCTTCATCAGCAACCCCTCCGCCCGTGTCCGCGACGCCCTGTGGCACGAGGTCCGCCAGTACTCCGGTCAGGGCCGCGCCCTGCTTGCCCACACCACCAACAATGAGCAAGGCTTCACCTTCCGCACCCACGAGCACGCCTGGCACCCCGTCGACCACGAGGGCCTCACCGTCATCCGCCGCCCCAACGACCGCGCCTCCGCCCCCTCCCCGACGACCACGCCCCGCCCGGACTGGAGCAAAGCGGCCAAACGCCGCCGCTTCGGCAATCGCTGATCAACCGGACGCCCGATATGCTCAAATTCACAACATTTGCCGGATTCTGTGAAAGTGCTCAATTTTCGCGACCTGCGGTCATAGACCCGCAGGTCGCGAAGTCTGCTCCCCGCACCCGCGGGGATGGTCCCCCGGTGACCCGTACGCACCGCGGTACACCTCCCTGCTCCCCGCACCCGCGGGGATGGTCCCGCCGCGCCCGGCGACCGCAGCCGCCTCGCCGACTGCTCCCCGCACCCGCGGGGATGGTCCCGCGGCCAGCTCCTGCGCGTGCAGGCAGAGCACGCTGCTCCCCGCACCCGCGGGGATGGTCCTTCGCCACAACTGCTCCTTTTACGCGGTCCGTTCTGCTCCCCGCACCCGCGGGGATGGTCCCAGGCGTCTGGACGCCCACGAGAACCGCACCGACTGCTCCCCGCACCCGCGGGGATGGTCCCCGCACCTGGCAGCTGCCCGCGAAGCACGAGGGCTGCTCCCCGCACCCGCGGGGATGGTCCCACCGCCTACTGGCTCGGCCTGTGCATCACCTTCTGCTCCCCGCACCCGCGGGGATGGTCCCCAGCCCGGGCGCAGGAGCTACGTCGTCGAGCTCTGCTCCCCGCACCCGCGGGGATGGTCCCGATCTGACGCTCCGCGGCACGTACCAGGGTCACTGCTCCCCGCACCCGCGGGGATGGTCCCGCCCAGCGTGCGCGGGCGAACGCCGTCATCGTCTGCTCCCCGCACCCGCGGGGATGGTCCCATCGTCTATCGGAGGCTGCCCGACGGCGCCAACTGCTCCCCGCACCCGCGGGGATGGTCCCCCGTTGGCAGCCATCAGCCATCACCCGCAGCGCTGCTCCCCGCACCCGCGGGGATGGTCTCTCGGTACCGGGGTGGTTCTGGTGCCGGGGCCGCTGCTCCCCGCACCCGCGGGGATGGTCCCGCTCGTCCTGCCGGGGCCTAGGCTCGGGGCCGCTGCTCCCCGCACCCGCGGGGATGGTTCCGTGGAGACGCTGGCACGGAACATGGTCTGGTACTGCTCCCCGCACCCGCGGGGATGGTCCCGGCCACAGGATCGTGCGCATCTGCACGGACGGCTGCTCCCCGCACCCGCGGGGACGGTCCCCGCCGTGGACCGGCGGGAGGTTGTGGAGCACGCTGCTCCCCGCACCCGCGGGGATGGTCCCAACTCCTCCTCGATGGCCTCGGCGCGGGCTTCCTGCTCCCCGCACCCGCGGGGATGGTCCCGAGGTCCGGCTGATCGGTCAGGGTGCCGGAAACTGCTCCCCGCACTCGCGGGGATGGTCCCAGCGAGGACCCGTTGCCGACATGTCTCGACGACGGCCGAAACGCTGACCCTCTGACGGCGGATCAAAAGTGATCCACTTGGTGCCGGACTCGCGTCCGGACGTGCTGCATCTGATCCGTTGGTGTGGCACTGTGGACGCAGGCCGGGCCGTCGCTTCCCCCCGTAGTGACGGCCCGGCCTGTCTCATTGAGCGAGGGCGACGGTGACCGGTGCGCACGCCAGGCTCAGGATCGGCCAGCGATCTGAGCTGCCCCGAGTTTCGTGGAGTCCGCGATCGTGTGATCAAGCGATCTGCGGGGCTTCCTCCACTTGCCCCCAGTGGTGGCCGGCCACCGCGGGAACCGCGCTTCTTGCGGTTGGCGATCTGGTCGCTCTTCTCCGGGATCGTGCATCGGATACCGCGCTTGCTCAGGTAGGCGCGGTTTGCGCGGGAGCCGTACGCCTTGTCGGCGCGAACCTTGTCCGGCCGGGTTCGCGGACGGCCCGGCCCGAGCCGAGGCACCCGGATGCGACCCAGGACCACCTGGAACTGCGGGGAGTCACCGCGCTGTCCGGCCGTGATCACCAGCGACATCGGCTTCTGGGCCTGCTCGACCGCCAGCGGAACCGCTGTGCCAGCGTCCAAGCTCGTCCCAGTGCCCGGAGGGCAACAGAACCCCGCGGAGCGACGGGCGACGGTAGGACGGCGCCCCTGAGAGCTCGCTATCCGGGGCGGGGGAGAGGGGGTTACCAGTTGGGGCCGATGGTGGGGGGTTGGGTGGGGGTGTTCACGGTGATGTGGAAGGTGTTGCTGTAGGCGTCCATGGGGGCGTAGCAGAGGTACCAGGCGCCTGGTTTTTTGACCGATGCAGGGATGGCGTCGGTGCAGTCGCCGCTGATGGTGCCGGCGGCGTAGGCGTGGCCGTTCGTCGGGTTGAGGGTGAAGACCGGTCCGCCGCTGTCGCCGTGGGTGGCGGTTTGCTGGCCTGCGGGGACTTCGGCGGCGATCAGCCCGTGCACGGCGTAGGGCTGGTCGTTGTCGTCTTGGTAGGTGACGGAGATGCCGGTGGCGGCGATCTTCAGTCCGCAGGCGACCCCGGTGGCGGATCCGGAGACGCACACGGTGTCGTTGATGCCGGGGTGGGAGATGCCGTCGACGGGCTTGAGGAAGGTGCGGCGAGTGTCGACGGTGCCGGGGTGGGCGACGGGCATGCCGTCGCCGAGCCGCCAATCGCCTTGGAAGGCGTTTGGTGCGCCGCCGCCGTCGAAGAGTGTGTTGGTGCTGGGTGCTTCGATCATGGCGATGTCCTGGCTGGCGTCGGCGTGGGTGAAGGTGCCGACGGTGGTCTTGTCGTAGTGCCAGTTCCCGAAGATGTCGGAGGTGCCGTTGTGCTGAGCGTGGAACGTGGTGCGGCCGATCGCGGCGCAGTGTCCGGCGGTGAGGAGGTAGGTGCGGTTGTCCACGGTGCTGTGCACGCCGAAGCCGGTGGTGCATCGTCCGATGCCGCCGTCGTGGGGGCCTCCGTTGACCTGGTAGTACAGCGAGCCACCGCCGGCGAAGGGGGACTGGTCGTTGTTGCGGTCCAGGCCGGCGGAAACGTTCGCATCCTGGGTCAGGGGGATCTTGACCGGTGTGGTCGCCTGCTGCGGTGATGCGGGAGCGTCGGTGCAGGGGCCGACGCGGGTGGTGACGTCTGCGCCGGTATCGATCCAGGCGTCGGCGGCGACGGGGACGGACCCGTTGGGCAGTTGGGGGATGCCGGGCCCGCTGAGACGGTCCCAGTAGGAGTCGGTGGGTCCGCCCCGGGCGCCGAGGCCGGGGACGGCTTGGCCGATGTAGTAGCAGTCGATGGTGACCTGGTTGGGGCTGGTGAGGGTGTGGCCGGTGGCGGGGAGCTGGGTGGAGGGGTGGGGCGTCGTCTGGGGGTTGTAGGCGCGGATGGTGAGGGGTTGGGTGGCGAGGACGGTGCCGGTGGTGGTCTGGCGGGCGGCGGCGGCGTTCTGTGTGGTGAGGGTGGTGGGGGTCTGCGCATGTCGCAGTTCGGCGACGCCGAACAGGGCCGCGCCGGCGGTCGTGAGGGCGAGGGCGGCGGCGATGCCGTGCCGGGTGGTGCGGTTGACCTGGTGGAGCCTTTCGGGCGCCAGACGGATGGCCATGGTGTCCTCCGTTGATCCGTGTGTGTGGGAGTGGTGTCGGTTGCTTGCAGGTGTGGCTCGGGTCAGCAGCGGGGGATGCCGGGGCTGAAGCCGTCGATCGTGGGGGTGTCGATCCAGTAGTCGGTGGCGTAGCCGCCGTCGGCGAGGCGATCCCAGACGGTGCTGCTGTCGCCGGTTCCGAAGACCCGATCGCCGGTCGTTTGGCAGGTGACCGTGACGGCCGTGTGGGCGGCAAGGCGGGCACGGATGGGGGCGCTGAGGGTGGGTGCGGCGCGTTCACTCAGGCCGGCGGGTGCGTAGACGTGGAAAACGTGGGGGCGCGGCTGCTGCTGGGCGGCGGGGGCAGGCCGCTTGACCGGGGCAGTGGTCTTCGGCGTCATCGTCAGCGGCTTGACGGAGGGGCGGGGCGTTGAAGGGGAGGGCGGGCGGAAGTGGATGAACTGCAGCTGCGCGGTGGGCACGGTGTGCTGGCTGTAGGCGTGCTCTTGGTAGTTGTCCCAGGCGTCGCGCCAGTTGTAGTCCTCGACTAGTGCCGTCCCGGCAGGGCTCACGGACAGGACGACGGCCACGTGCCCCAAGGGCCCGGCGTTAGCGGTGTTGGGCGGGAAGACCGCGACTGAGCCGGGGGTGGGGGTGGCGTCGACAGGCAGTCCCAGCACGTCCGCGTTGTCGGCCCAGTGCCAGGCGTAGCCGAACAGACCGCCGTGGTAGCCGTTGGTGAAATCGGGCACGCCCAGGTGTTGGCGGATGCGCCAGGCCACGAAGGAGGTGCACTCGCCGGTGAAAAAGCCCCATCTGTCGAGGGAGTCGGCATGCGGCGCGCCGGGCCGAGCGGGGTCGGCGGGGTAGTCGTTCGCCGCGTAGTCGGCCGGAGCCGCCTGGAGCACGACGCTGGACGGGGCGTCGGCACCTGGCCGCATCACGGCGATCAGGACCGCGAGCAGGCTCGCGGTGACCAGGGCCAGGGTCCACTCGCGCCCGCGCCGACCGAAACCAGGCGGCGTCTTGCGGCGGATGGACCGCAGGGTGAGTGGGCGCGCCACGATGCGCATGGGGAGGTCCTCCATTTCCTTGGTGAAGCCCTGTCATGCGGCTTCGCCGACTGGTTGACTCCCGTGGTACGGCGCGGATTGTTGACCAGCGACCCCTTGGTGTTCAGCGGCGGTACGTGGTGGTCAATCTCGGGCCGAGACAGTGGTGTTCAAGGGGGCGGGAGACGTGGCTGTGGGCAGGCCGGAAAAAGAGATCAACCCGGACGAGAGTCGGCTGCACCGGTTCGCTTTCGATCTGCGCGAGTTACGCCGCCAGGCGCCGGGCGCGCCGAGCTATCGCAAGCTGGCTGCCAGGGCCGGCTTCTCCCCGGCCTCGCTGTCGGCGGCTGCCTCCGCAGACCGGCTCCCCTCGCTGGATGTGACCTTGGCCTACGTCGGGGCGTGCGGCGGTGACATGGAGGCCTGGCGGCAGCGCTGGGAGGAACTGGCTGAGCAGCTGCGCGCCACCCATCCCGGCCTGCTGCCGCCCGATGCCGCACCGCAGGCCGCATCGGTACCGGCTGCCCCGGACGGCGACCCGGACGAACGCGGGAGCCCGCAACCGGGTCTGGTGCCGGGTGCGGTGGTGGGGGAGCGGTCGGCGTCCGACCCGGTTCTGGCCGGCCCGTACCGGCTGGTGGGGCTGTTGGGGGCCGGGGCCATGGGCCGGGTGTTCCTCGGGGTGGCCGACGGCGAGGAGCAGTTGGCTGCCGTGAAGGTGGTGCGCCCTGAGCTGGCTGATTCCGCCGCTTTCCGGCGCCGGTTCGCCCAGGAGCTACGTGCCGCACAGAAGGTGCACGGCGGTGCCGTGGTGCCGGTGCTGGCCAGCGACGGGCAGGCCGCGCAGCCGTGGCTGGCCACCCCCTACATTCCCGGTCCCACGCTGCAGGAGGCCGTCGAGGTCTTCGGGCCGCTGCCGCCCACCTCGCTGCGGGTGCTGGCCGCGGGCCTCGCCCGGGCGCTCGCCGACATCCACGCCGCCGGCATCGTGCACCGGGACTTGAAGCCCGCCAACGTGCTGCTGTCCGCCGAGGGTCCGCGGGTCATCGACTTCGGCATCGCCCGCGCCGCTGACGCCAGCCGACTGACCGTCACCGGTGCCCAGCTGGGCACCCCGTCGTACATGGCGCCAGAACAAGCAGAAGGCACCACGGAGGCCACGCCGGCGACGGATGTGTTCAGCCTGGGCGCGACGCTGGCGTACGCGGCCACCGGGCGGCCGCCGTTCGGTGAGGGCTCCACCAGCGCCGTGCTGTACCGGGTGGTCCACCACGAGCCCGACCTTGAGGGCCTGACCAGCGTGGACAACAATCTGGCCGCCCTGATCGAGGACTGCCTGAACAAGAACCTCAACCAGCGGCTCGCCCCGGCCGACGTCGTCTCCCGCATCGATGCGCCACAGGTCGGGGGATCAAGCGGCTGGCTGCCCAAGGCCCTCGCTGGGGATCTTGCGCGCCGCGAGGCCGAGGCCCGCGATGCCGCCTCCCGTGCCGTGATTCCCGCCGACCCTTCAGCCGGTCAGCTCGCCGCCACCGGTGCGGGCAGTGCCGGCCACACCAGCGGGGCCGTGGTGTCGCAGCGGCGGGGGTGGCTGACCGGCGCGGCCCTGCTGCCGGTCGTCCTCGCGGTGGCCACCGTGGTGGCCTTGATGATCTACGGTGGAGGGTTCGGGAAGCAGGCGATCACCCTCAGCCCGAGCCCCAGCAAACCGGTGGCGCCCCTCCCGGGTCAGAGCACAGGGGCGTCCGGCGGCTTCAGCTCCGGCCCGCCCTTCCCTTCCCTGTCATCCAGTGGCGGGACGCCCGCGGTGCCGACCAATGGTGGCCTGACCGGAGGAAGCGGCGGAGCAACGGCAGGTGGCACCGAGGGCGGCATCGTGGGCGGCTCCGGCGGCGGCACGTCCGGTGGGACCACCCGCACGGGCGGTGGGACCACCGGCACGGGCGGTGGGACCGCCGGCTCGGGCGGAACCAGTTCGGGCGGCACCGGCAGCGGGGGTACCTCCGGAGGCGGTGCCAACTCCGGGCTGCGCGACCCGGCCCCGACCTACAACTGCGGCTCCGGCGCCAACGGCTGGGGCTGCCAGGGACAGGATCCGTTCAACAGCGGCTGCTCCCACATGAACGCCTACCGCGTCCAGCGCGCCGAGGCCGACCGAAACGGAGTCGTCGGCTACGTGGACATCTACTACTCCAAGACCTGCGGCACCAACTGGGCCGTCACCGCCTTCAAGCCCGACTACAAGGGCCGCGTGAAGATCACCAACGGCAGCTACACCAACTGCTACCCGGGCGACTGCACCTCCATGGGCACCTGGCAGACCTGCACCATCACGCCCGGGATGACGTGCACCTGGACCAACATGGCCTACGGCGCCAACACCTCCGTCACCGCATCCGGGCGCATCCAAGCCCCCGATGGCTGGACCAAGGACCTGTCGGTCACCCCGCCCACGTACTGACCGTCACCAAGCTGACCAGCCAACTAGTCAACAAAAGCCCCTGGCTGGTCAAAAAATCCGGCCCTGAACTGGAGTCGCACCCCACCCGCCGACCCCGGTTCAGGAGACCGCCATGCCCGCCACCTCGCCGCACAGGCGTCCGGCCCACCGACCCGCTCTGCCGGCTGACGCCGCACGGCTCCTCGGCGCCCTCCTGGCCACCCTCACCGTTCTGATCGCCCTGATCGCCTGCACCACCACCAGTAGCAGCTCGGCCGCCACATCCCGGCACACCCCTGCCACGGCCCGGCCGGCCCCCCTCACCACCCCGGTCCCCGCACAGCCGGCCGCGCCCGCCCATGCCACGGCTTCCTCCACCGGACATCCCACGAAGGTTCTGCTACGGGGCGGCGACACCCTGTGGGCACTGGCCCAGCACTGGCACACCACCGTCGCCACCCTGCAAACCCTCAACCACCTCGGGCACTCCACCCTCATCTACGCCGGCCACCACCTGCTGCTGCCCCCCACCCGCACCCCAGTCACGACGATGCCGTCGGCGCCCGCCCGCAGCCAGGCGAGCACCAGCACACCCACGACCCGTGACCGGGCCGGCCTGGCCGCAGTCGGCTTTGCACAGCGGCAGCTGGGCGTCCCCTACCAGTTCGGCGGCACCGGAAAGCACGGGTACGACTGCTCCGGCCTGGTACAGGCCGCCTGGGCCGCGGCCGGAGTCGACCTGCCGCGCCCGACCTACATCCAGGCCACCACCGGGCTCTCCGTCGACCGCAGCCACCTCCGTCCCGGGGACCTGGTCTTCACCGATCACCTCGGCCATGTCCAGCTCTACGCCGGCAGCGGCCACGTCATCGAAGCCGCCCACACCGGAACCACGGTCCGCTACGCCCCACTGCCCCCACCGGATGCCGTCGACACCTACCGTCACCCCGGCACCGCATCCGCCCCCCACTCCGCCATCACCATCGCGCCCATCCACACCCCCACCCATCCCACCGACCCTCCACAGCAGCTCGCGGCCGCCATCTTCGGCACCCAGTACGGCTGCGCCGCACAGATCATCGCCCGCGAATCCAGCTGGGACCCGACCGCAGCCAACGCCTCCTCCGGCGCCTACGGCCTCGGCCAGGCCCTGCCCGGGGCGAAGATGGCCCCCTTCGGCGCCGACTGGAGAACCAACCCCGCCACCCAACTGCACTGGATGCGCGCCTACATCGACGCCCGCTACGGCAACGCCTGCAACGCCTGGGCCTTCTGGCAAGCCCACACCTGGTACTGACCGCCCCGCGCCCACCCCGTGGCCTGCCCAGCCCGAAGCCCCCGACATCCCCGGGAGCACCCCGTGGTGCTTCGTTCACCCGGCTCGTCCCACTCAATCAGGGAGACTCACCATGCCCGGACTCTTCCGACGCCGCCCGGCACCTCGCCCCACCTGGCGTGCCAGCGTGGCCGTCCTCGCGGCCGGAGCCATCGCCGCCACCGGCGTCTACCTGCACACCGTCGGCAGCTTCGCGCCGCACAGCAGCGACACCATCCGCACCGTCGCCAACGACGCTTCCACCGCCTCCTACAACGGCATCGTCAACAACGCCGGCAATCCTCTTGCCGTTCACGGCTATCCCTCCGGCGCTGTGATCAACCCCAACGGCCCGGCCCTGACCACCAGCCTGCCCACCGTCGGACAGTTCCCGGACGGCACCGAGGTCCACATCACCTGCTACCTGACCGCCCACACTCCGGTCAGTGGTCCCGAAGCCGCTGGACCCGGCGGCACGGACCCCTACTGGGACCAGATCGACGCCGCCAACGCCGGCATGCCCGGCCAGCTTCCGCTCGGCGACGTGGTCGTCGTACCAGACGCCTTCGTCCACACCAACGCGCCCGTCAACCAGACCGCTCCGCCGTGCGAGGGCCCCACCAAGACCACCACCGGCGGCGGCCACGACCCCCGCCTCGACCAGGGCACCACCGGCAACAAGAACATCGCCACTCTGGCCGCCACCCAGCTCACCGACGGCGACCCGGTACAGCACTCCACGGACATCCCGGCCACCTGCTCGGTCGGAGACATCCCCCTGGACGCCCTCACCTGCGGCGGCCCGGTGAAGTACCTCGGTCTCGTCGTCAAGTACGCGAACGAGGCAACCATCGACCCGCGGTTGATGATGAACATTTTGCGCAACGAAGACGGCTGCCACTTCCCCGGCATGCCCCACACCGCGTGGTGCGAAGAGCTGCGGTCCCACCTGCCCACCAGCCTGGGCATCGCCAACATGCGCCAGAATGCGTTCACCCAGGCCCAGCAGCAATCCGAAGGCCTCCTCGCGGGCCGGACCTGGCAGGACCTCGCCCACGACCCCGCCCTCGACGTCGAAGCCGAGGCCTGGTACCTCAAGGCCCTGGAGACCCAAATGCCCGCCACTTGGCCGACCGCCTACGCCCGGGACGAACTGCTTGCGATGGCCTATAACGCCGGGGTCGACAACATCACCCCCATCATCAACGGCAGCCAGTCCCCCGGCACCAACGCCCAGAACTACCTCAACGGGATCCGCAGCAACTGGGACCGCACCGACCAAATCATCTGCCGCTCCGGAGCACTCACCTGCTCCCTGTGACCAATGGCGGCGCCACCCGAGACCGTTGCTGGAGACGGTGTGCCCAGGGCTCCGGGTGGCCCCCGCCGCGTGATAGCCGCTCGGTTTCCAGACCTACCCCCGTGGTTGAGGGGGACCCGGCAAGTTTGCCGGGTCCCCCTCAACCACGAGCAGCAGAAGGTTGAAAGCCACACCCGACGCCCCTGGGTGGGCCAACCATACGAAGGGCTCGCTCATCCCGATCAACAAGGTAGGGACCACTGACCGTGTTCGGAAAGACTCGTCTAGTGCCGAGGGACTTGAGGTGAGCGAGACGCACCAGACCGTGTTCGGAGTCCGCCTCGGCGGCCACCTCCTGACCGGCGAGGTGCAAAACCTCCAGTCTTGAAAGCAATCGCGCAAGCCAGGACATTGGCGGCGGTTCGTGGCCGAGCGGATGGCTCTGCCAGGTTGTTCGAGGCGTGCCGGTACGGTGATCTTCGGCTTGGGACGTCGGGAGTGGGGAGGGGGCGACGGTCGAGGAGTACGCCGGCCCACCACAACGAACATCGGCCTCATCGATCCCTCGGGCAGCGACGCCCCGACGGTGTCGGCGCGCCCGAACCGCCCCCCATCGACGGCCCGTCGCGCATCCTCCAGCGTGACCGCCTCGGCGGCCTCATCCATGAGTATGTACAGGTCGCATAGGGTGACGGAGGTGGTCGGCACGCATACGGTTCGCGGCCTTCCCGGAACGCCAGGGGAAGCAGATCCAGTCCACAAATGCACTGGAGCGGAACGCCTGGGCGCAGTACCTGCCGTTCCGACGCGGATCTGCCGAATCGCCCGCAGGGCCAACGTGAGCGAGAGCGTCAACACCCGCAGCAGGGGGACGGTCGGCCAGGTTGAACGCTCACCATGTCGAGATCCGTGTTGGGGATCTCACGACCATCGGTGTCGGAGATGAGGCCGACGTGCACGGAGAGTCCGGACGAGCGTTGGCGGCGTAGGACGGCGGGTCCGGACGGACGTGGGCAGTGGCGGTCCCCCCACTGTTGCAGGGCGGCAAGGACGATGAGCAGTTCCTCGCCGGCTGGTGTGAGGTGGTATCTGATGCGGTTTCTGCTGCCGGGCTCCTGGTGGGTCTGCTTTCGCAGGACTCCGGCGTCCACCAGCTTCTTCAGGCGGGTGGTGAGGAGGTTGGATGCGACTCCCAGTGCTGACTGGATTTCGGTGAAGCGGTGTCTTTCGCTGAAGATCTCGCGGATGATCAGCAGGCTCCAGCGCTCGCCGAGCACGTGCAGACTGCGTTGTATGGAGCACCACGGTTCGTCGGATGCCATACCTTCCTCCCTTCTTGCCAGTCGGCCGGACCCCCAGGTGGGAGACTGCCCGGGGCCCGGCCAGGACTGGTCACGGCACGTCCCACGTCGTCGGCCCGCTGACGTGCGGTAGCGGCCTGCTCGTGGACCTTGGGGCCCTGATTGGTTCTGCACCCGTCCTGGAACGCTCCGGGTGCTGTGTTGCGGGCGTCAGTTTCGGTTGCTCTCCGCGACCTGCTTGCCGAGGTCGAGTTCGACGCCGTCCGGCTTTTGCAGGCCATGTTCGAAGAGGCGCCGTACGCGGTGTTCGTTCACCGGCCGTCCCACCGTTTGGAAGTAGGCGGACAGGGCGGATCCGAACTCTTCGTCCGGAATCGAGGTGCTCGCGTCGATGAGGGCCTTGGTTCCGGCTACGGCGACCTTGTCGAACCCTGCGATACGGCGGGCGAAGGAATCGACGAAGTTGTCCAGCTCGCCCTCGGGAAGGACGCGGTTGACGTAGCCGTACTCTGCCGCCAGGTCCGCCGGGAAGTCGTCGGCCCCGAGCAG
>NZ_JBIARC010000052.1:0-58220 GCF_042889625.1 Streptomyces sp. NPDC002573
TCCGCGATCACCCGCGCATCTTCGCCACCCTCACCGCCCCGTCCTTCGGCCCCGTCCACAACCGCCCCGACCGTGGCACCTGCCGCTGCGGCACCCCCCACGGCGCCGCCGATCCCACCCTCGGCACCGCCCTGGACCCGGCCACCTACGACTACGCGGGCGCCGTCCTGTTCAACAACCACGCCGGACAGCTCTGGCAGCGCTTCACCAACCGACTCCGCCGCGAGATCGCCGCCCGCGCCGGCCTCTCTCAGCGCGAGCTGAAGGAAGCCGCCCGGCTCTCCTACGGCAAGGTCGCCGAGTTCCAGAAACGCGGCGCCCTGCACTTCCACGCCGTGATCCGCATCGACGGCCCAGACGGACCCGAAACGCCACCACCCGCCTGGGCAACGGTCGGCCTCCTCACCGACGCGATCCGTGCCGCCGCCACGCACTCCTACACCTCGGTCTCCGTCCCGGCCGCCGCCGACCAACCGGCCTGGACCTTCCGCTGGGGCACCCAGCTCGACGTCCGGCCGGTCAAGGCCTTCGGGGACGGCTCCGACATCACCGAACAGGCCGTCGCCTCCTACGTCGCCAAGTACGCCACCAAAGCCGCCGAGAACACCGGCACCCTCGACCGCCGCATCGGCGAACTCGCCGAGCTCGACCGCCATCGGGTCCCCGACCACACCCGCCGACTCATCCAGGCGTGCAAGCTGCTCGACCCTCTGTACCCGGACCGTCGCCTATGGGCCTGGGCCCACATGCTCGGCTTCCGCGGCCACTTCTCCTCCAAGTCCCGCCAGTACTCGACCACCCTCGGCGCCCTGCGCCGGGAACGCGCCGACTACCGCGCCGCCCAGGAGCGCGAAGCCGTCGGCCTGGACGACGTCGAGCCGGACACCGTGCTCGTCCTCGCTGACTGGCAGTACGCCGGACACGGCCACACCCCCGGCGAATCCGCCCTCGCCGCCACCATCGCCCGCGAAAGTTCGCCTACGGCAAGACCTGGGCCGAGTGCGACGCCAAGCGCAGGGAGCTGCTCGCCAAGGTCGACCAGGGCGTGCCCGTGCCCACCAAGTCGGCAAAGCTCTCCGAGTGGCTGCCGTACTGGCTGGAGAACGTGATCAAGCCTCGACGGAAGCGGACGACGTACGCCAAGTACGAGTTTCATGTCCGGCTCTACCTGGTGCCCATGCTCGGTACGAAGAAGCTGGAGTCATTGAGCGTCGCTGATGTCCGGCGCTTCCTCTCCCGGCTGGAGCAGCAGACCACCGCGGCTACGGCGAAGGAGACCCACAAGGTCTTGCGTACAGCCCTGTCGGCAGCGTGCCGCGAGGAACTGATCGCCAGGAACGTCGTCACCCTGGTCGACGCGCCTCGGGTCGAGTCCCGCAGCCTCGACCCCTGGAGCCTGGACGAGACGCTCACCTTCCTCACCGCCGCTCGGACTGATCCGCTCTACCCCGCCTTCGTGCTCTCCATCGCGCTCGGTCTCCGTCGTGGAGAGGTCATCGGACTCCGGTGGCAGGACGTCGACCTCGACAAGCGCGAGATCAGGATCCGGAAGCAGCGGCAACGGGTCGGAGGGGAGGCCTACGAGGACGATCCCAAGGGGCGCCGCCGTAAGCAGGTGCTGCCGCTGCCGGCCATCTGCGTGGCGCCTCTGAGGTACCAGCGCATGTGGCAAGCGGCGATGCGTGAGCGGGCAGGTGATCACTGGGAGGACAACGGCCACGTCTTCACCACGCGTACGGGGCGGCCAATCGAGCCGCGGAACGTCTACCGCTCCTTCACCCGGGTCGCCAAGAACGCGGACCTACGGGTCATCCGGTTGCACGACGCTCGGCACGGCTGCGCGACCCTGCTCACGGCGGCCGGGGTTGCGCCCCGCGTGGTGATGGAGATCCTCGGGCATAGCCAGATCGCCGTCACGATGAACGTCTACGCCCACGTCGTCCAGGACACGCAGCGCGAGGCCGTCAGCCACATGGACCGGCTGCTCACGAAGCGCCTACAGCGCGAGTAGGCCCGTCGCTGATGTCAGATCTGGATGTCAAAGACCCCCAGCCATGATCGGCTGGGGGTCTTTGTCCGGGTGGGCGCGGACGGTTTCGAACCGCCGACATCCGCCTTGTAAGGGCGGCGCTCTACCGCTGAGCTACGCGCCCTGGACGAGTCGACAGCCTACCTTGCCTTGGGGGATACCCCGCAAACCCGAATGCGGAGGAGGACCGGGGGATAGCCCCCGCAACGATCCGGTGGTCCGCCGCATCCTCCCGGTGATCGCGGATGCGTACGGTCGTAGTGCATTCGGATTTCGGCTCTCAGGGGGGACAGTGCCATGGCCATGGCTCGTGCGGTGATGCACAGGGGACGTACGCGGCGTGCTCGGGCGCTCGCCTTCACCGGTCTCGTGGCGACGCTCGTCGCGACGGTGGGCGCGTGTGGGGACAACGCCGGGGACGACCCGTACCCGGACCACCGCTCCTTCGCGCTGCGCGGTCATACGCTCACGGTGGACTCCGACGACTCGGCGCTGGAGATCGTTCCGGCCGACGTGGACAAGGTCGAGGTCACGCGGTGGTTCCGGGGCACCGTCGTGGCCGGTGGGGATCCCCGGGTGACCTGGGCCATGCGGGACGACCGGCTCGTCCTGCGGCTGAAGTGCTCCGGCCTGATCGCGGACTGCTCCGCCAGACACCGGATACAGGTGCCGCGCGGGATCACCGTCCGTGTCGAGGACGGCGACGGCAGTGTGCGGGCGCAGGGTTTCAAGGAGGCACTGAGCATCCGGACGCGGGACGGTTCGGTGCGGGTGACCGACTCCTCCGGGCCGCTGACGCTGCAGAGCGGCGACGGGTCGGTCAGCGCGACGGGGGTGGGCTCGCGACGTGTGTACGCCACGACGCGGGACGGCTCGGTCCACCTGGAGCTGGGCGCCGTGCCCGACCTGGTGCGGTCGAGCAGCCAGGACGGCTCGGTCACCATCGGGCTGCCGCACGACAGATACCGCGTGACCACAGGCTCCCGGGACGGCTCGGTCCATGTCTCCGTACCGCGCGATCCGGCCAGCTCGCATGTGATCGAGGCGCGGACGTCGGACGGGTCCGTCACCGTACGGGAGGCGGGGTAACCGGGCGGCGACAGAGAGCATGCGTATTCGGGCACACCGCGAACCGACCGGCCCGTGTGTTCGTCCTCAACCGGTGGGAGAATGACTCCGGCAGGGCGGATGACAGCACGGGAGAGGGATGTGACGGCCACACCATCACGGGCCACACCACCGCAGCCGTGCACGCCTTTTGCGCCAGGCGAGCACCGCCGTGCCGCCTCCGGCGACCCCAGCGCGCCGCCGTCGGGCACCTCGCCGCAGCACACCTCACCGCAGCACACCTCGTCGTCCGCCGGCCGTACGGCCACGGTCCGCACCGGCCGGCCTGGCACCGCGCCCACCGCCGTCCGTGACGTCCTCGCCCTGCTCGCCCTCCCGCTCGTCGCCGCCCTGGTGGTTCCCGCGGCGTTCGCCGGGGGCGGGACGCGGCGATGGTTCGGGGGACGGGCCGAGGGACTGCGGGCCGAGGCGCAGGCCGCCAAGGACGCCGCGGCGGCCGCGTTCTACGAGCTCGACACCGCCCAGCGGGATCTGAGGATCTCGATCGAGACCATCACCGCCGTCGACGACTCCCCCGCCGCCCGTCGCGTCCTCGCCGACTTCGAGGCGCTCGGGCGACGCATCGACGAGGTCAGTCACCGCTACATCGAGGCCGTCGACGCGCACGATCTCGACCGGGTCGATCTCGAAGCCTCCGTGGCCTCCCGCGCCCGGGCCGATCTCGTCGCCGCCAAGGACGAACTCGGCCGGGTCAAGCAGGAGCTGGATCGTTTCGGCGAGAGCCTCGGGCCGCTGCTCGGCAAGGCCGAGACCCAGCTGGCCCGGATCGCGCCGGCCGTGGAGCGCGCCCGCCAGGCGCTGCTCGCCGCCAGCAACGCCCTGGACGGCACCCGTACTTCCGGGCTCCGGGCCGACGACCTCGCGGCGCGGCTGGCCGCCCTCGCCCCGGAGCTGACCAAGCTCAACCAGGGCGCGGGACAGCACGGCGTGGCGGGGACCCTGGAGCGCGCGGAGCGGGTCACGCGGGAGGCCGAGGCGGTACGGGTGGAGGCCGCCCGGCTGCCGGAGCGGGCCGCCGAGATCGATCACCGGCTGGTGTCCCTGCGCACCCGGGCGCAGGCGCTCACCACCCGCGCCGGGCAGGTGGACCCCGTGCTGAGCGAGCTGCGGCGGCGGTTCGCGGCCGCGTGCTGGCAGGACCTCCAGCAGGTCCCGGAGCAGGCCGCCCAAGCCGTGCGGCAGGCGGAGCAGAAGCTGAGGGACGCACAGACGGCGCGGGACGCCCAGCGCTGGGCGGACGCGGCATCGCTGCTGTCGACGGTTCGGGCGCTGCTGAACACGACGGACGAGGCCGTGTCCGCCGCCGGGGACCGGCTCACGAAGCTCAACGCCGTGCAGAAGGATTCGCAGCAGGAGATCGAGCGGACCCGGTTCGCGATCCGGGACGCTCAGCGGCTGGCCATGTCGGGCCGGTCGACGCCCGATCCGCGTCATGCCCGCCCGCTGGACGACGCCGTGGCCCGGCTGGATCGCGCGGTCGCCACGCTGGAGGGCCGCCACCCCGACTACTGGCACTTCCTGACGGAGACCGAGGCGGTGCGGCAGACGGTGGCCCGGGTGGTCACCCAGATCCGGGAGGAGCGGGGGGCCGGTCACTGAGCCCGTCCCGCCGGGGGGAGCGGGGGGCCGTCACCGCTCGGGCCCGGCCCCCGCTCCGAAGGGCACCGGTCAGGTCCGGTAGGCGTAGTACGCCGCGTTCGGGTACGACGCGATGATGCTCGCCACCGACCTGTTGTAGGTGTTGGTGGAGTGGTACGTCACGTACGGCACGCCCTGCGGGCTGCGGTAGGTGACGATCATGGAGTGGTCCTTCGACCCGTCCTTGTTGAAGTCCATCTGCAGCACGTCACCGATGTCCGCCTGGTAGACGTTGGCGAGGCTGGTGACCCGCTTCGAGGACAGGGCGAACCACGAGAACTCGTTGACGCCGACGAACGAGTCCGACTGGATCTCGGAGTTGCCGAACCACTTGTGGAAGTCCGTCCCGTCGCCGGGGACGTGCTTCCAGCCGCCCGCCTTCAGGGACTGGCTGACGAAGTTGGTGCAGTCACCGCCGTCGGCTTCCCCGTTGAAGTCGGGGTAGTCGGGGTTGTAGTGGTTCCAGTACTTCTGCGCGTACGCCGCCATGGCCTTGTAGTCGTAGCCGGTGCCGGAGAAGCTCTTCGGCTTGGCGGGCGCGGGCCACGTGGTGGCGGCGCGGGGCGCGTCCGGCGGACCGTCGTCGGTGCGGACCTGCGGCTTCGCGACGGCCGGCTTGGCGACCTGGTTCACCGCGAGGTAGCCGTCGTCGGTGTCACGGATGCCGGTAAGCTGCCAGTCGCCCTGACGGTCGGCCTTGAAGGTCAGCTCGTGGTGGGCCTGGAAGCCGGTGGTCTTCGGCTCGTTGCCCTTGGTCTTCGCGTAGGTCAGCGTCGTGGTCTCGGTGACGTCGACCGTGGCGCGCCGGCCCTTGACCTGCGTGGCGTCCAGCTTGACGCTGGTGCTGGCGGCGCTGTACTTCTCGCCCAGCTTCGCGAGGCGGGTCTGGCGGCCGCGCAGCTCCGACAGCGCGGAGTTCTCCTCGTGCGACTGCGTACCGGACAGACGCACCTTGCCGGAGAAGCCGGACGTCAGCTGGTGCCGGCTCTTCTCCTGGCTGCTCTTGGCGTCCACCAGAGCGTTGGTGCGGTCGGTGAAGACCGCGTCGGCCAGCCGCTGGAAGGTGGCCTTGGTCGCCGGGTCCACCGTCGGGTCGTCGGTCACGGCCGCGCCCGCGCTCCAGTTGGGGAGCAGGGCCACTCCTGCGACGACCGAGGCTGCTGCCGCGGTGACTATGGAGGCACGACGCCGACTACGGCTCAATCTTCTTGATTTCAATGGTGTTTCCCCTCTACGCCGGTACACCTACCGGACGACGGCATCTTCGCATGGCGTGTGCGACGGTTGTGAAGGGGGATGCACAAGTGGAACCAACCGTTTACAGGCGTCACTTGGCCACCGAAGACCAGTCCGGCGACTGCGCGGGGTCCAAGGCGCGCAGGCGCTGCAGGGTCTCCGGCTTCTGCACGTCGAGCCAGTCCGCCAGCTCCCTGAAGGAGACGCACCTGACGCCCTTCTTCGCGCACACGTTCTTCACAACCTGGTCGACGGCCTTCATATAGATGCCGCCGTTCCAGTTCTCGAAGTGGTTACCGATGAACAGCGGCGCGCGGCTGCCGTAGTAGACGCGATTGAAGCCGTTCATGTACGAGTTGACGGCCATCTGCTCCCACTGGGAGTACTTCGAGGCGTCCCCGTGGACCTCGCCGTTGGACTGGTTGTAGAGGAAGTTGAAGTCCATCGACAGCGCCTGGACGTTCTCCGAGTACGGGAGCAGCTGGAGCGGGAAGTCCCAGATGCCGTTCTTCTTCGTCGGCCATATCTGGAAGTCGCCCGGGGAACTGGCGTCGTAGCGCCAGCCGTAGCTCTTGATGGCCTTCAGCAGGTTCGGCTGGCCCTCCAGACAGGGCGCGCGCCCGCCGGTGACCTCCTTCTTGAAGTCGAAGGGCAGGGGCGGGATGTCCTTGTAGCCGGTGTTGGTCTTCCAGTTCTCGACGAAGGAGTAGAACTGGTCGATCTCGCTCTTCCACTCGTCGACGCTCCAGTCGCCGCCGCCCTTGGCGCCGCAGAAGTGGCCGTTGAAGTGGGTGCCGATCTCGTTGCCCTCGTCGTACGCCTTGCTGAGCTGCTCCAGCGTGGTGCGGATGTGCTCGTTGGTGGCGTAGTCGATCGCGGCGGCGCCCACCGGGTGCTGCGGCGGGTGGTAGAGGTCCTTCTTGTCCTTGGGCAGCAGATAGATGCCCGTGAGGAAGAACGTCATATGGGCGTTGTACTGCTTCGCCATCTCGCGGTAGTGGGAGAAGAGCTGGTCGTCCCCCTGGAGGGCGCCGTCCCAGGAGAACACCACGAACTGGGGCGGCTTCTCACCGGGCTTGAGCGGCACCGCCTTCAACTCGCCCTTCTGCGGGCCGGTGTACGAGGTCGAGCCGTCCCCGATGATCTGCGTCTTGCCGTCCCACTTGGGCTCGGCGGCCTTGGCTCCGGCGCCCTTGCTCTCGTCCTTCCCGGATCTGGTGGCGGCGGTCGCGGCGGTGCTGTCCGGCCGGGACACCGCGAGGAAGGTGATCGTGACGGACGCGACGGCGAGGAGGACCGCCAGGGTCACACGGCCGTTGATACGGCCGTTGATACGGGAGAAGCGGGACGGGCGTGCTCGGCGGCGACGAGCGTTTCTCGTGGTCATGGGCGGCTCGTTCTGCGAGGAGAGGGGTGGGCGCGTGCGATGTCTCGGTCGTCGGCGTCAGCCGAGCGGTCTCAGGGCGTTCGACCAGATGCCGTAGGGGACGGCGGCGGCGATGCCGTCGAGTCCCTTGAGCGGCAGTGGTTCAAGGCTCTTGGACAGGTCCATGCGGTAGAGGACGACCGCGGTGGACACGGATGCGGTCGTGCCGACGTACCAGGAGGCGGTGTCGTCCGAGGTGGTGCCGGCCTTCCCGGCCACCTCGACCGAGGCGGGAGCCCCGGCCGGGTGGGCCAGCCGGAAGGACTCGTCGAGCGCCTCGGTGACCTGGCGGGCGACCGTGGCGCCGACCGCCCGCTGGGACTGCGGGGTCTTCAGGGCGACGGTGCCACCGTTGCGGGTGATGCGGCGCACCGAGAAGGGCTCGGTGTGCAGTCCGTCCGCGGCGAAGGTGGCGTACCCGCTCGCCATACGGATGGCGCTGGGCGTGGAGTTGCCGAGGGACAGCGCGGGCACCTGTGAGCCGATGCTGGAGGAGAGCAGTCCGGACGCCTCCGCGGTCTGGCGCACCTGGGTCAGTCCGGTGTCCATCCCGAGCTGCATGAACGGTGTGTTCACGGACCGGGCCAGCGCCTGGCCGAGGGTGATCTGCCCATAGGACTTCTTGCCGTCGTTGTGAGCGGCGACCTTCTTGCCGTTGCGGTCCCAGTACGGTCCCTCGGGCGTGGTGACGGGGACGCCGTCGTTGCCGTCGTACACCGACTCCGGGGTCACCGGGGTCGCGGGCCCGCCACGGGTCTTGTGGACCCCGTGCTCCAGGCCAGCGGCGTAGACGAACGGCAGGAACGCCGAACCGGCCGATACCGTCGCCGCGTTGGACTCGTTGTAGCCCTGTGTGCGGTGGTCGGGGCCGCCGTAGACGGCGAGGATCCGTCCGTCGTCGGCCACCGAGGCGGCGCCGTAGTGGGCGGCCTTCGCCAGGGCGGCATGGCTCTGCCTGGCCTGCTTGCGGGCCTTGGTCACGGCGTCCGTGAGCGCGTCCTCCCGCTTGCGGTCGAAGGTCGTGTAGATCTGGTAGCCGCCCAGGTCGAACTGCTGGTCCGAGATGCCTGCGGCCTTCTTCGCGTACTGCGAGGCCAGTTCCACCAGATAGTCGCTCTGCTTACCGGTGTCGTAGAGCGGGTTCTGCTTGAGCGGCTCGGGGAACGTCTTGTACTTCGCCCGCTCGGCCGGCGTCAGCTTGCCGATCTTGACCATGCGGTCGAGGATCCAGGACCAGCGCTCCACGGCCCGGTGGTGGTTCGCCTTGTTCAGCGTGGGGTCGTAGAGGCCGGCACCCTTCAGCAGGGAGGCGAGGAAGGCGGCCTCGCTCGCGTTGAGCTGGCTGACGTCCTTGCCGTAGTAGGCCTGGGAGGCGCGCTGGATGCCGTAGGTGCCGCGGCCGAACCAGCTGGTGTTGAGATAGCCCTCGAGGATTTTGTCCTTGCTCATCCGGTTGTCGAGCTTGAGGGCGATCATCGCCTCGGTGAACTTGCGGCTGACCGTCTGGTTCTGGGTCAGATAGACGTTCTTGACGTACTGCTGGGTGATGGTGGAGCCGCCCTGGGTGTCACCCTTGCCGACCGTACGGTACAGAGCGCGACTGAGGCCTTTGACGGAAATGCCCGGGTCGGTGTAGAAACTCTCGTTCTCCGCCGCGAGCACCGCCCAACGGACCTGCACCGGTATGTCCTTGAGCGGCATCGCCTGCCGCTGCACCCAGCCGGTACGGGCCATGGGGGTGCCGTCGGACCAGAAGTAGACGTTGTCCTGCTGTGTGGCGTACGAGTTGAGGTTGTCCGGTATGTCCGTGGCGGCGTAGGCGATGACCAGGAACGCGCCGCTCAGCCCGAACGACGCCAGCACGGCCCCGAGCCACTGACGCCAGGAGGGCATCCAGCGCCGCCAGCCGGCCCGGCCCGGCCGCGGATACACCGGTTTGAGCTTGCGGGCGTAGGGCGCGGCCTTCTGGGCGTAGGGCGCAAGCTTCGCGGTGAGCGGCGCGAGGGCGGTGGTGACACGAGTGAGGACCGACGGCGGTGCGGCCTTCTTGCGGGCGGCGCGCCGGCCGGTCGACTCCGGCTTGAACACGCGCAGTTGCATGGTGGCGTCCGGCGGCGGCGTGGCCGCGTCCGCCTCACCGCGCGCCGCGGCACCGCGATCCGGCGGCGTCACGGCCTTCAGCTGCATGGTGGAGTCCGGAGGCAGAGCCGCCCCGGCCTTCAACTGCATGGTCGTGTCCGGGGGGAGGTCCACCCCGGCCTTGAGCTGCATCGTGGCGTCCGGGTCGAAGGACCCCTCGGCCCGGGACTTGCCCTCGGTGGGGCGCTGTCCGGGCTGACGCGGCGTCGCCCGGCGGTCGTGCGGACGGTCACCGCCCTCGTTAGCCACGACACCCCCCGGTGTACCCACGGGCCCGGTGACGCCGGCCCCCTATTCGCTGCCATGCCTCGGTCACGACTGCGTCTCCCTCCGCACTCGGTATTGCGCGCGCGGGTAGAAACGGCGGCCACGCTTGTGGCGGCGAGCCCCCCTCACGACCTTGCGGCTCATCGCGGCTCATATAAATTATCAGCGACCTATGTGATGTCTCGGGTCAGGAGTGGCACTGAAGTGGCCATGTCGCAAATATTGAGGAGATCTTAAGGAGATTCTCCGGGTCGCCACGCAGGCGGCCTCGCTCCTTCGCCGTCCTGTGACCTTTGGGAACCGCCGGTTAGTCTGTGCGCATGCCTCGCTACGAGTACCGCTGCCGTACCTGCGGCGACACGTTCGAACTCAGCCGTCCCATGGCGGAGTCCTCGGCCCCCGCGACCTGCCCCTCGGGCCACGACGACACGGTGAAGCTGCTGTCCACGGTGGCCGTCGGCGGCACGGCCGCCACCCCCGCACCCGCCCCCCGAGCAGGCGGCTCGGGTGGCGGATGCTGCGGCGGGGGCTGCTGCGGCTGAGCCGCAGAGCTTTGGCTGAAACCTGTAGCCGGCAGCCTTCTACGCCTGGCGCGCCGCCTTCAGGAACTCCCGCAGGATGCGCTCCCCGGCCGCCACACCCCGCTCGGGCAGGGCGCTGATCCCCGGTGCCGTCCAGTCGGCGTCGGCGAGTTCGCCGTGCCCCGGACGCCAGCCGAGGTCGGCGGCGAGCAGCAGGTCCGCGTCCAGCAGGGAGTCCCCGGCGGCCAGCGTCAGCGAGGCACCGGTGCGGCGGGCGACCTCGCGCATCGCCGCGCTCTTGGTGAGCGGCTTCGGCACGGCGTAGATCTTCCGGCCCTGCAGCGACACCGTCCAGCCGCGGTTCTCCGCCCAGACCGCCAACTCCTTGACCCATTCCTCGGGCAGCAGCTCGCGCTCCACCACGAGATAGACGAACAGGTCCTCGGCGACCCGGTGCTTGCGCACCCAGGCCGGGTCCGCGGTGGCCGCCAGATGGTCCCGCACCTCGGCCAGCGGCGCGCACTCCTCCGCGAGCCGGGCGAGCACCGCCGTGTGCCAGTCGAGGTCGGAGACGCCGTCGACCAGCAGATGCCCGCCGTTGGCGCAGATCGCGTACGGCGGGGTGGGGCCGGGCAGGTTGATGCGCTGGTACTGCTTGCGGGTGCGGGTCGTGGTCGGCACGAACACCGCCCGGTCACCGAGTTCGGTGAGCAATTGCGCGGCGGTCTCGGTCATGTACGACAGCGGCTTGCTCTCGTGCACCTCGACGCACAGCAGCCGGGGCGCCCTGGCGTCCGGCATGGTGAGCGCGAGCGCCGCCGACGAGTAGATCAGCGTACGGTCGAGGTCGCTGGCGACCAGCACGGGGCTCATGCGGTCACCGCCCGGCCGTCGGCGCCGGTGGCGCCCCGCGTGTACCGGGGGTGGATCAGGCCCACGCAGGTGTACGGGAGCCCGTCGACCTCCTCCACGGGTACGCCCCGCTGCTCGGCCAGCAGGCGCACATGGTCCAGATCGGCCTCCGCCCCGGACCGGGCCAGGATCTTCCAGGGCACCCGGCGGAGCAGCACCCGCGTGGTCTCGCCGACGCCCGGCTTCACGAGGTTCACGTCGTGGATGCCGTACTCCTCGCTGATGCGCTCCACCGCCGCCCAGCCCTCCCAGGTCGGGGTGCGGTCGGCGGCGAGCAGTTCCTTGGCCTGGGTGTCGACGGCCTCCTCGACCTCGGCGAAGCGGGCGGAGACGGCGTCCAGGAAGGCGACGGAGACGTCCGCCGCGGCGAGTTCGCGGTAGAACTTGGCGCCGTGGTAGTCGTGCGGGCCGACCAGGTCGGCGCGCAGCACGGTGCGCGAGATCAGCCCGGACACCGTCGAGTTGAGGCAGGCGGACGGGATGAGGAAGTCCTCCCGGGTGCCGTAGGTCCGCACGCACGAGCCGGGGTCGGCGAGCACCGCTATCTCCGGGTCGAAGCCGGTGACGCCTTCCGACTCCTCGAACCGGCGTATCGCTTCGGCGAGTTCCCGGGTGATGGCGCCCTTGCCGGTCCAGCCGTCGACGAACACGACGTCACGGGGGTCGTGGTGCCGGGCCAGATAGCGCAGCGCGTTGGCGTCGATGCCCCGGCCGCGGACGATCGAGACGGCGTAGTGCGGCAGGTCGAGACCGTGCCGGTGCCGCGCCCACCGGCGCATCAGCACGCCGACGGGGGTGCCGGCCCGGGCGAGCGAGACGAGGACCGGGCGCGGTGACCGCTCGGCGAGCACGGTCTCGGTGACCACTCCGACGGCCTGTGCGAGCCGGGCGGCCGAGGCGTCGAGGGCGGTGCGGAACAGCTCCTGGTACTGCTCGCTCGGCTGGTACTCCACCGGCAGCGACTCGGCGTAGTGCGCGCCGCCGCTCTGGACGGCCTCCTCGCGCTCCTCGGTGGGCGCCTCCAGGCGGACGTCCGAGAGGTCCTGCAGCAGCCAGCCGACCTCGTCGGGCGCATACGAGGAGAAGTCGGGGCCGCGGAGGGGCTCGGACAGCATGGCGGGCCTTTCGGGGTCGTACGGCGGCGCGGGGACGTAACTCGGGACGACCGCCAGCAGGACGTGCGGGGTGTGCGCGGCGAGCCGGTCGAGGAGGCCGCCGGGCGCGTGCAGCGCGGGGGTGTCGGCCGTCGAGTCCACGACGGCGACGACGGCGTCGAAGCCGGCGTCCGCGACGTTGTAGGCGTAGCGCTCGCCGGGGCCGTCGGCCGGGTCGTCGTGGGCGGGGAAGACGATCCGGGTGCGTATCGCGTAGCCGGGGTCGTCGACCGCGAGGACCGGCGAGCGGGTGGTCGTGGAGTAGCGCACCTCGGCGGCCCGGAGCTGCTCCAGTGCGTGGGCGAGCCGGAGCGGCGCGTACATCAGCTCCTCGGAGCCGAGCACGAGCACCCGCCCGGCCCCGGCGGGCAGTGCGGCGGCGAGCCGCGCGGCCATGGCGGGCAGGGCGGTCTCCAGACGCGCCCGATGCCCGGGGGTGAACCCGTGCCGTCCGCCGTCGGGCAGCCCGCGGGGCCAGTCGAGCGCGACCCGGGTGACCGTGCCGTGCGCGGGCCGGTGGGGCACGGCCGACTCGTGCCGGGACACCAGCTCCCGGCCCTTCTCCAGGACGTCCCCGGGCAGTCGTACGGTCCCGGCGGCGGCCGTGACCAGGTCCACCCGGGCGCCGATCTCCCGGGCGAAGTCGTCGAGCCGTCCAAGGTCGGCGGGCGAGCGCATGTCGACGAGGGTGACGACGACGTACCGCTTCCTCGGGTAGCGCTCGTGCAGGTCGCGGATCGTGTTCATGACGGTGTTGCCGGTGGAGAACTCGTCGTCGACCAGGACCAGCGGGCCGTCGCCCGCCAGCAGCGCCGGGTCCTCCGGGAGCAGCAGATGCGAGGTGGCATGGGAGTGGGACTCCTCGAAGCCGCCCGCGCGCGCGACGCCCTCGACGGGGCGGCGGGTGGAGTGCAGATAGGGCGCGAGGCCGAGGCCGTCCGCCACACAGTGGCCGAGGCCGGTGGCCGTCTCCGCGTACCCCAGCACGACGGCGCGTCCGGCCTCGTCGGCGCCCAGCAGATCCCGCACCCGGCGGCCGAGCGTCAGCCCGTGGCCGTGGACGACTGAGGGGGACTGCGGGACGTGCTTGCCCAGCACGTTGGAGACGAGCAGATGCGCCCGCTTGGGGTTGCGCCGGAGCGCCAGCCCCAGCAGCTCGGGCAGCTGCTCGTCACCGACGAGTTCCACCCCGAGCCGCTCGGCGACCCAGGTCCCGGACCAGACCACGTTCTTCCTCGGTTCCTTGTCAGTACGACGGTTGGACGGCGGCTTCGGCATTCAGCGCGGCACGCCGGCGGCCAGCAGCTCCACGAAGCCGATGTCCTCGTTCGCGACGCCGAACACCTCGGCGCGCTGGAGGGTGCGCTCGGCCCAGGCGCGGTGCGGCTTCACCTCGTTCATCTTGTTCGTGTACGCGGAGCGCAGTACGCCCCCGCCGAGGCGCTCGGGCCGCAGGATGTCCTGCGCGTCGCTGTACTCCTCGTGGCTGACCACGGACAGTGCGTGCACGGGCATCACATGCGAGGGGTGGATGCAGGTCTTGCCGAGCAGGCCGTTGGCGCGGTCGAGGGCGATCTCGCGCAGCAGCCCGTCCATGTCGTGCTCGATCAGCTCCTCGCGCAGTTCCTCGACCTGGCCCTCCAGGAACGGGCTGCGGCGCAGCTGCGGTTTGAACATCCGCTCCTGGGCCCGGAAGTACTCCCAGACCGGCCCGGTCACCGTGAACCCGGTGCCGTCGGCGCGCCCGAGCACATTGACCACGTCGGCGATCACGGAGGCCACGATCTGGACGTCGTACGCCGTCATGTCGGGCGCTCTGCGCAGACCGTAGGCGGAGCAGAAGTCGGTGACGCCGAGACGCAGCGCGAGAACCCGGTCGCGCCACTTGTCGACGGTGCGGAAGATGCCGTTCAGCGCCTCGCGGCGGGTCTCCAGGTAGAGCAGGTCGGGGGACTCCAGGACGGGCATGGCGAACAGCCGGTGCCCGCTCGCCGTCTCCGCCGCGGTCAGGGCCTCCATGAACAGCACGCCCCGCTCCTCGTTGAACTTCGGGAGGACGAAGCCGGAGAGCAGCCGCACGGCCGGGCCCAGCCGGGCCACCAGGTCCGGGATCTGCGCGGGGACGCGGACGCGGATGAACAGCAGCGGCAGTTCCGCGCCGGGGAGCGCGGCGAGGCGGGTGAACTGGCGGACCAGGTTCTCCTCGGCGTCCACGACGTCCGCGTCGTCGATGGAGTCCTCCAGGCACAGCACCATCGAGACCACCCCGCGGCCGGCCTGCTTGAGCACGTCGTCGGCCAGGTGCGGCCGGGTCGCCGGGCTGTACAGGGTGGCGCCGAGGGCCGCCGCGAGCACGGGGGCGGGCGAGTCGGCGGTGAAGACGGCCGGCTCCCGATGGAAGAGACGCTGCCGCTCCCCAGGGGCGATATGCCCGAAATGACGCATGAGACTCCCCCGTGGTGCTGGACGACCCGGACAATGGTGGCTGGACGACCCGAAAACAGGTGGCCGGTAATAGTACGTAGAACTCCGTGTCATGGGTTCCCGTCGGGCATGAAGTTCAGGTAACTCGGCTGTGTCGGTGACCGGTCGGTGGTATGCGGGGGAGTGTGCGGCACCGCGCCGGAAGGCACCACCCCCGCGTTGTCGTGACCAGGACCGAGAGGGCAGGATGACGCCATGACGCACGCGATGCTGAAGGGGTCGAACGTACCGCTCAAGACCGCCGCGGTACGGGCGGTACTGCGGTGGGCGCCGGGACAGGCCGCCCCGGACGTCGACGCCTCGGCGCTGCTCCTCGGTCCTGACGGACGGGTGCGGTCCGACGAGGACTTCGTCTTCTACAACCAGCCCCGGCACCCCTCGGGGGCGGTCCGGCTGCTGGGCAAGAAGCGGGAGACGGAGGGGCTGACCGACACGATCCAGACGGATCTGACAGGGGTCGAGCCCGGCGTGGGCCAGATCCTGCTGGTCGCCTCCGCGGACGACGTCCCCTTCGACCAGGTGCGCTCCCTGTGCGTCCTGCTGTACGACGCGTCCGCCGCCGACGCCGAACCGCTCGCGTACTTCGACATCAAGCCCGAGACGGGTGCGGAGACCGCGCTGATCTGCGGGGAGCTGTACCGGCGGGGCGACGGCTGGAAGTTCCGGGCGCTCGGCGAGGGCTACTCCAACGGGCTCAAGGGCCTCGCGAACGACTTCGGCATCTCGGTCGACGACACGGAGGCCCCGCCCGCCGGCACCGGTCAGCTGCCGGCGGCGACCACGTCCTCGGTCGTCGCGGCCACGGCGTCCGTCCCCGCGCCGCCCGAGGTGTCGGCGCCGCTGCCCCCGGAGCAGCCGGTGGTGCACCGGCCCTCGTACGGGTATCCCCTGGAGCCCGCGGCACCGCCGGCCTACGGCTACCCCCAGCCGACCGCCCAGCCGGCGTACGGCTACCCGCAGCCGGAGACCGCCGCAGCGCCCGCACCGGCCTACGGCTATCCCCCCACGGCCGCGCCCGTGCCCGACCCGGACTTCGAGCTGCCGCCGCAGGGGCCGCAGTTCATCGGGCGGTAGAGGCGGCAGCGGCGGGGCGGTGGCGCGGCGGGCGGCCGTCGGTCACGCCTTGGCCTTGTAGCCCCGCCCCCACTGCAGGCCCCATCCGTACAGCCGGTCCAGTTCCGCCTGGAAGCCGTACACGAACTTCACCTCGCGGCGGACGATCAGCTCGCCCTTGACGTTCTCTATCAGGACGACGGCGCAGGAGCGGGCCTGCGGGTGGCGCTCGTCGAGGCCGATCTCGATGCGCGGGCCGCTGCTGGGGTAGAGCGTGACGACGGCGTGCGTACGGTCGAACGCCGGCGTCTGGTCGTAGATGTAGACGAAGACCAGCAGCCGTTTGAAGTCATCCCGGTGGTCCAGATTGACGAAGATCGTCTCACCGGTGCCGGAGCCGAACCGGTCGTCGCCGCTGAGCTTGATGTAGGGCGGATCGTTCAGCTCCCCGAAGAAGTTGCCCAGCGGCTGCACCACGCCCTTGGAGCCGTCGCTCATCTCGTACATGCAGCCCAGGTCGAGGTCCACGTTGACCATGCTCTGGGTGTGGGCCTGCACCACCTCCGGGGTGAACAGCCGCAGGGGGTGGCGCAGCAGACCGCCCCGCTCGGGGCCGCCGATGTCGGAGGTCCGCATCCGCCACGACAGGTTGATGCGCAGATTGCCGGTCGCCGCCCCCTGCTTGGTGAGCGAGACCCGGTGGTGCCGTTTGGTCAGCTCGATCGCGTTGGTCGCCGCGCTGCCCGAGTCGAAGTCCGTCGCGCGCCCACGCCACGCGCCGTCCCAGAAACCCATGTACGCCCCCCAGTGCCTATGGTTCAACAGCCGCGGGGCGGCCGCCGAGGACGAGTCCTCACGGCCGCCCCGAACAGAGCGTTCCTCATCGGGGCCCGGTCCACACCACGCGGCAGCCGCAATCGGCGAGCGAGCCGACCGGGCGTGCGGCGGCGGACCGGGCCCCCAGGGGCCCTACACCCCGGACGAGACCTCAGTCAGCTCGTCCGAGGTCGTGCCTTTTCCCTCGGCCGCGGCGAGCGCCTGGTTGCGGCGCACCGAGGACCAGAAGGACCAGCCGATCAGGACGACGCCGACGAGACCGGTGATCACCTCGTTGATCTCGTACTGGATGGTGACCATGAGGATCACGGCCAGCGCGCCGATCGCGTAGTGCGCGCCGTGCTCCAGGTAGACGTAGTCGTCGAGGGTGCCCTGGCGGACGAGGTAGACGGTCAGCGACCGCACGTACATCGCGCCGATACCGAGGCCGAGCGCCATCAGGATGATGTCGTTGGTGATGGCGAAGGCGCCGATCACACCGTCGAAGGAGAAGGACGCGTCCAGGACCTCCAGGTAGAGGAACATGAAGAACGCGGCCTTGCCCGCGAGCAGCACCGCCGAGCGGTCCTTGCCGGTGCGCCGGGCCTCTTCCTCCTCCTCGTGCTCGCGCTCCTCGTCCTCCTCCAGCCGGTCCTCGAAGAAGCCGGACAGACCACCGACGATCAGGTAGGTGATCAGACCGGCGATACCGGAGATCAGGACCGTCTGCGCCTTGTCGACGTGCGCGCCGCCGTGCTGGTGGGCGTGGGTGGCGAAGGTGAAGGAGGTGATCAGCAGGACGACCAGGGCGATGCAGACCGACAGCATGTCGACCTTGCCGAGCTTGGCGAGCGGGCGCTCGATCCAGCGCAGCCACTGGATGTCCCGGTCCTCGAAGATGAAGTCCAGGAAGATCATCAGAAGGAACATCCCGCCGAACGCGGCGATGGCGGGATGCGCGTCGGTCACGAGCTGCTGGTACTGGTCCTTGTCGGTCAGCGCCAGATTCACCGCGTCTATCGGGCTCTTCTTCGCGGTGATGGCGACGATCACGACCGGGAAGACCAGTCGCATGCCGAAGACCGCGATCAGCACGCCCACCGTGAGGAAGATCTTCTGCCAGAAGGCATTCATCTTCTTCAGGATTCCGGCGTTGACCACAGCATTGTCGAAGGACAGCGAGATCTCGAGGATGGACAGGATCGCCACGATGCCAAGGGCGGTCCACCCCCCGTAGAGGACCGCTGCGGCGAGGCCGACCGCGGTGACCACGAACGACCAGCCGAAGGTTTTCAGAAGCACTGGCTACCCAATCCGTATGTGTAGGGGGCTCCCCCGTCGCCGTACCCGGCTTTACGAAACGTTGACTCCGAAGTCTAGAGCGATCCCGCGAAGACCGGATGCGTACCCCTGTCCCACGGCCCGGAACTTCCATTCGCCGCCGTAGCGATAGAGCTCGCCGAAGATCATCGCGGTCTCCGAGGAGGCATCCTCGCTCAGGTCGTAGCGGGCGAGTTCCTGCCCGTCGGCCTGGTTCACGACCCTGATGAAGGCATTGCTGACCTGGCCGAAGGTCTGACCGCGCTCATCAGCCAGATGAATGGAGACCGGGAAGACGATCTTGTCGCACTGGGCCGGCACCTTGGCGAGATCGACCAGGATGGTCTCGTCGTCGCCGTCGCCGTCGCCCGTG
The DNA here is from genome assembly GCF_042889625.1 of Streptomyces sp. NPDC002573. Lineage (NCBI taxonomy): Bacteria > Bacillati > Actinomycetota > Actinomycetes > Kitasatosporales > Streptomycetaceae > Streptomyces > Streptomyces sp. NPDC002573. Next base: position 18,497 of record NZ_JBIARC010000052.1, read on the forward strand.
AGGTTGTCGCCGGTGTGCTCCACCGAGCCGTCGGGGCTCTTGAGCTGGTTGTAGAAGACGAACCATTCATCGCCGAGGACCCGGCCGCCGCTGCACAGGAGCGCACTGGCGTCGAGGTCGAAAGGGGCTCCGGTGGTGGAGCGCGCGTCCCAGCCGAGTCCGATCATCACATGTGTGAGGTTCGGTGCGGCCTTGGAGAGGGAGACATTGCCTCCCTTGGCGAGCGTGACGCCCATGTTGCTGGTCCTCCCCGAGATACTGCGTCATCCCCGGGGGCGGAGACCCCCGGCGGTCGGGGGCCGGTCCCCCCAGTGGTCATCCTGCGACATGAGGGCGGAACCCTCGGCGGTCGGGGGGTGGCTCCCCCGACGAACGGGGGCGGAAACCCCCCGACGAGCCAGGACGGCTCTCCTACGGCGCTCGGTGACGCAAACCGCCCGATGGGCGGAGCCGATGCCTCCCGCCGAGCGCGGGCGCCGGTCCACGGCGGCGGACGGGCCACCAGAAGCTACGGCAGCCTCCCGGCCGACGGGACAGGAACGGCTGCTTCCGCACCGACGGACGCGGACGGCCGACGGAGGCGCACACCTCCCCGCCCGGACGGCCGAGGCCCGTGGAGAGGCGGGAGACGCCCGTCTCCCGCCGACCGGGACGGACGGCACCGCCCGGCGGACGAGAAACGATCCCTGCGTCCGGCGCCGTGCCCCTCATGGGAGAGCGCCGCACATCGGCGAGTCCCGGCCCGGGTCGGTCCCGGGCCCGCCCGGTCCAGGAGCGAGTCCTGGGCCGGGCCGGGTCCGGGTCCGTCGTCGGCCTGGATCAGACGTTCACGCCGAAGTCCTGCGCGATGCCGCGCAGTCCCGAGGCGTAGCCCTGGCCGATGGCGCGGAACTTCCACTCCGCGCCGTGGCGGTACAGCTCACCGAAGACCATGGCGGTCTCGGTGGACGCGTCCTCGCTCAGGTCGTACCGTGCGATCTCCTGCTGGTTGGCCTGGTTGACGACGCGGATGAACGCGTTGCGCACCTGCCCGAACGACTGCTGGCGGTTCTCGGCGTCGTAGATCGAGACCGGGAAGACGATCTTCTCGACGTCCGCCGGGACGGTGGCGAGGTTGACCTTGATCACCTCGTCGTCGCCCTCGCCCTCACCGGTGAGGTTGTCGCCGGTGTGCTCCACCGAGCCGTCGGGGCTCTTGAGGTTGTTGAAGAAGACAAAGTGCTGGTCGCTGACGACCTTGCCGGACGGGTTCAGCAGCAGAGCGCTGGCGTCCAGGTCGAAATCGGTGCCGGTCGTGGTGCGGACATCCCAGCCCAGACCGACGAGGACCGCGGTCAGACCGGGGGCCTCCTTGGTCAGCGATACGTTGCCGCCCTTGCTGAGGCTGACTCCCACGAGTCCTCCCATTGGTGTCCGGGGGCGGGGAGCCCCGTCGTGCGTTGGTGTCGGATCAACGAGTCGATCCTAGTGACGGGTTCCCACGCCCTGCAGGCCTTGGAACCGAAGAATCACAGGGTGTCGAGCGCCTTCACGTACTCGTTCAGGTCACGGGCGTCCGGCAGATCGTTGACGACGGTCCACCGCACCACGCCCTCCTTGTCGATGATGAAGGTCCCTCGCACCGCGCAACCCTTCTCCTCGTCGAAGACGCCGTACGCGCGCGAAGTGTTGCCATGCGGCCAGAAGTCGGACAGCAGCGGGTACTCCAGACCCTCCTGCTCGCCGAAGACGCGCAGGGTGTGGATCGAGTCGTTGGAGACGGCGAGCAGCTGGGTGTCGTCGTTGACGAACTGCGGCAGGTTGTCGCGCAGCGCGCACAGCTCGCCGGTGCACACGCCGGTGAAGGCGAACGGGTAGAAGAGCAGCACCACGTTCTTGAGACCGCGGTAGTCGGAGAGCCGCACGGTCGCGCCGTGGTTGTCCCTGAGCTCGAAGTCGGGGGCCTTGTCGCCGACCTGGATCGCCATCGTCCTGCTTCCCTTCGGTGAGGCTGTTCGGGTGGGAACCACCCTACGCAGCGATCACCGCGGGCCCACGGACGGGCTGAGCGATGTCAGCCCGTCCGGCTCGCACGGACGGGGCCGTTCGGGCGGCCGGTACGGATCGGGGGCACGGCCCCCGGACGCGGCCGCCCGCGGTGTGGGTCACCGCCGGCGGAGCGTCAGCGCTTGGACTTGGCCGCCTTCGGCGTCACCAGACGCGACCCGCTCCAGTCCTTGCCCACGCTGACGCTCTTGGACGCCGACAGGCCCGCCGTCGTCGCGGCTTCAGAGATGTCACTCGGCTCCACGTACCCCGTACGCCCGGTCTTCGGCGTGAGGAGCAGGATCGAGCCACCCTCTTCGATGTACGTGGTGGCATCCACCAGCACATCGGTCAGGTCGCCGTCCTCATCGCGGAACCACAGCACCACGGCATCAGCGACGTCGTCGTACTCCTCGTCCACGAGCTCGCTGCCGATGACTTCCTCAATGGACTCGCGGAGCTCCTGGTCGACGTCGTCGTCGAAGCCGATCTCCTGGACCACCTGCTCGGGCTGGAACCCCAGCCTCGCGGCAGGGTTAGTCCGCTCCTCCGCGTGGTCCGCGGTCGCGCTCACGGGTTGCCTCCTGATCATGTCTTGGTGATTATCTCAGCCACGCGCGTACGCGAAGCATTGGCCGTAGTCCACACGGGCGGGACGGATCGCGCAAGTACCCGGCCGTTCAGACCGCCGAAACGGTGACGATCCTGGCCGTGTCGCCGCAACTCCTGGCACCGTATCGCGCCCGGCGGTGATCTACACCACACCGTTCTGCCCGGTTTGCGCATTCCGGAATCCTCCATGGGTACGAGACTCGAATGGCTTTGCGACATAGATCACCGACCGAGCCTAACGTCGCGATTTGGTCGGGACCGCCCGCGAAGCCCCGTTCTCCGTCATGGTTACCTCGCGGTAGAGATGACGTTTCGCTCGCGCCAGGTACACGATGGGGAGCGGCGCAGGCACATGCCAGAAGTGGCCCTCTGACAGGTAAGGAACAGCGTGGCTTCCGGATCCGATCGCAATCCGATCATCATTGGCGGCCTTCCGAGTCAGGTTCCTGACTTCGACCCCGAGGAAACCCAGGAGTGGCTCGACTCCCTCGACGCCGCCGTGGACGAGCGCGGCCGTGAGCGGGCCCGCTATCTGATGCTCCGTCTGATCGAGCGGGCGCGCGAGAAGCGCGTGGCCGTGCCCGAGATGCGCAGCACGGACTACGTCAACACCATCCCCACCAAGAGCGAGCCGTTCTTCCCCGGCAACGAGGAGATCGAGCGCAGGATCCTCAACGCGACGCGGTGGAACGCGGCCGTGATGGTCTCCCGCGCCCAGCGGCCCGGCATCGGGGTCGGCGGCCACATCGCGACCTTCGCCTCCTCCGCCTCGCTGTACGACGTGGGCTTCAACCACTTCTTCCGCGGCAAGGACGAGGGCGACGGCGGTGACCAGGTCTTCTTCCAGGGCCACGCCTCGCCGGGCATCTACGCCCGCGCGTATCTGCTGGACCGGCTGAGCGAGAAGCACCTGGACGGGTTCCGCCAGGAGAAGTCCAAGGCGCCGTACGGCCTGTCCAGCTACCCGCACCCGCGGTCGATGCCGGACTTCTGGGAGTTCCCGACGGTCTCCATGGGCCTCGGCCCGATCTCGGCGATCTACCAGGCCCGGATGAACCGCTACATGCAGGCACGCGGCATCGCGGACACCTCCAGGTCGCACGTGTGGGCGTTCCTCGGCGACGGCGAGATGGACGAGCCGGAATCGCTCGGCCAGCTGTCGATCGCCGCCCGCGAGGGCCTGGACAACCTGACCTTCGTCGTCAACTGCAATCTGCAGCGCCTGGACGGCCCGGTGCGCGGCAACGGAAAGATCATCCAGGAGCTGGAGTCGGTCTTCCGGGGCGCCGGCTGGAACGTGATCAAGCTGATCTGGGACCGCACCTGGGACCCGCTGCTGGCGCAGGACCGGGACGGGATCCTGGTCAACAAGATGAACACGACGCCGGACGGCCAGTTCCAGACGTACGCCACCGAGTCCGGCGCGTACATCCGCGACCACTTCTTCGGCGACGACCACCGGCTGCGCGCGATGGTCGAGAAGATGACCGACGACCAGATCCTGCACCTGGGCCGTGGCGGTCACGACCACCGCAAGATCTACGCGGCGTTCCAGGCGGCCAAGGAGCACAAGGGCCAGCCGACGGTGATCCTGGCCAAGACGATCAAGGGCTGGACGCTCGGTCCCAACTTCGAGGGCCGCAACGCGACGCACCAGATGAAGAAGCTGACGGTCGACGACCTGAAGCACTTCCGCGACCGGCTGCACCTGCCGATCTCCGACAAGGACCTGGAGTCCGGCCCGCCGCCGTACTACCACCCGGGGCGGGACACGGAGGAGATGCAGTACATGCACGACCGGCGCAAATCGCTCGGCGGGTATGTACCGACACGCGTCGTGCGCTCCAAGCCGCTGCAGCTGCCGGGCGACGCCGCGTACGCATCCGTGAAGAAGGGCTCGGGCCAGCAGTCGATCGCGACGACCATGGCCTTTGTCCGGCTCCTCAAGGACCTGATGCGGGACAAGGAGCTCGGCAGGCGGTTCGTGCTGATCGCGCCGGACGAGTACCGCACGTTCGGCATGGACTCGTTCTTCCCGACCGCGAAGATCTACAACCCGCTCGGCCAGCAGTACGAGTCGGTGGACCGTGATCTGCTGCTCGCCTACAAGGAGTCGCCGACCGGGCAGATGCTGCACGACGGCATCTCGGAGGCGGGCTGCACGGCCTCGCTGATCGCGGCGGGTTCGGCGTACGCGACACACGGCGAACCGCTGATCCCGGTGTACGTCTTCTACTCGATGTTCGGTTTCCAGCGGACCGGCGACCAGTTCTGGCAGATGGCCGACCAGTTGTCGCGCGGTTTCGCCCTGGGTGCGACCGCCGGACGCACGACCCTGACCGGCGAGGGCCTGCAGCACGCGGACGGACACTCCCAGCTGCTCTCCTCGACCAACCCGGCGTGCGTGGCCTACGACCCGGCCTACGGCTACGAGATCGCCCACATCGTGCAGGACGGTCTGCGCCGGATGTACGGCAGCTCGGCGGAGCACCCGCACGGCGAGGACGTCTTCTACTACCTCACCGTCTACAACGAGCCGATCCAGCAGCCGGCCGAGCCCGCGAACGTGGACGTCGAGGGCATCCTCAAGGGCATCCACCGGATCAGCGAGGGCACCTCGGGCACGGTGCCGGCGCAGATCATGGCGTCGGGCGTGGCGGTGCCGTGGGCCCTCGAGGCGCAGCGGATCCTCGCCGAGGACTGGAACGTCCGGGCGGACGTCTGGTCGGCGACCTCCTGGAACGAGCTGCGGCGCGAGGCCGTGGCGTGCGAGCAGCACAACCTGCTGCATCCGGAGGAGGAGCAGCAGGTCCCGTACGTGACGCGGAAGCTGGGCGGCGCGGAGGGCCCGTTCGTGGCGGTGTCCGACTGGATGCGGTCGGTTCCGGACCAGATCGCGCGCTGGGTGCCGGGCGCCTACCAGTCCCTGGGCGCGGACGGCTTCGGCTTCGCGGACACGCGCGGTGCGGCCCGCCGCTACTTCCACATCGACGCCGAGTCGATCGTGGTCGCGGTGCTCACCGAGCTGGCCGGGGCGGGCAAGCTGGACCGCTCGGTGCTGAAGCAGGCCATCGACCGCTATCGGCTGCTGGACGTGACGGCTGCCGGCCCCGGGGCGCCGGGCGGCGACGCGTAGGCGCCGCGGGAGGCATGCCTGCCCGAGCGGGTCGGGGGCGGCGGGGACGACCGTCCTGCCGCCCCTGCCCGTATTCCTGCTCGGGTCGCTGGCCGTGCCGTCGGTGGAGGGGGTCGCCGAACGGGAACATCAGGACGCCGGGGGACGCCGTGCGGTGGTCGTTCACGACGATGACGACGTGGGCTACGGGGATCACGCGCAGGCGCATGCGAAGACGGGCCCCCGGCCGAAGGGGGTGTCTGAACCCCCTTGGCCGAGAGCCCGCCCGGCTCCCCTCGGGTCAGAGCAGTCCGTTCCCGGGGCCGGCCAGCAGGACGATCGCCAGCAGCGTGTCGATCGCGCCCAGGACCAGGGCGACCACGGCCGGCAGCGGGCGGCTGCCCGCCCAGCTACGGCCCATGGCCAGCCAGCCGCAGGCCACCGCGACGGGTCCGAGGATGATGCCGAGGGCGAAGAAGCCCGCGATCGCGCAGATGAGTCCGACGATCCCGAGCGTTGCGCGATCCGGCCCTCCCCCAAGTTCTCGGCTTCGCTCGAACAGGGGGGACCCCCATCGTGACCCCGTCCGGCCCCGTGAGCGGGGGTACCTGCGCGTGCCGTGTCCATAGCTCGCCATCATCAACTCCCTGAACTCGTCGGTCCGTTCGGGCTTGATGTGCGGGTACCCCCGGCTCCCCCACCGATTCCTGCCTGCGCGCTGCCCCCCTCCGGCAGCGCGCCGCAGTCCGGCCGTCCTTGGTCCGTACGCCCCAGCCGTACGAAGGACGTGATCCACTGTGGCCTGCGGCGCGCACCCGGTGGGAGGGATCTTTAGCGCGTTCACCCTGATGGGTGAACGCGCCCGCGGAACGGCGTGTCAGATGTGCGCGGCCCCCGCGCCCGCTTCCGCGTTGTCGCCCCGCTTGGTGAGCAGCGCGACCAGCACCGCGACCGCCGCGACGCCCGCGGCGACCAGGCAGGCCAGGCTCATGCCGGAGATGAAGGTGTCGTGCGCGACGCCCGCGATCTTCGCGGCGATCGGGGCGGGCGTGCCCTTCTGCACCGGAGCGACACCCTGCTGGACCAGCTGCGAGACCTGGTCGAGCTGGGCGGGGGCGAGCGGCGGCAGCTTGGCCGCGGCCCAGTTGCCCGGGAGGTCGCTGTCCACGCGGGAGGCCATGACCGCGCCCAGGACCGCCGTGCCGAGGCTTCCGCCGATCTGCATCGCGGCCTGCTGGAGACCGCCGGCGACGCCGGACAGCTCCATCGGCGCGTTGCCGACGATCACCTCGGTGGCGCCGACCATCACGGGGGCGAGGCCGAGGCCCAGCAGCGCGAACCAGACGGACATGACGCCGCTGCCCGTGCCCGCCTCGAGCTTCGACATGCCGAACATCGCGATCGCGGTGAGGAGCATGCCGCCGGCCAGCGGGATGCGCGGGCCGGCCTTGGTGATCAGCAGGCCCGCGAGGGGGGAGCCGACGATCATCATGCCGGTCAGCGGCAGCAGATGCAGGCCCGCGTTGACCGGGCTCATCCCGTGCACGTTCTGGAGATAGAAGGTGACGAAGAACAGACCGCCCATGAAGGCGATCGCCATGAGGACCATCAGGACGACGCCCGCGGACAGCGGCACCGAACGGAACAGCCCGAGCGGGATCAGCGGCTCCCGCACCCTCGTCTCCCAGACGGAGAAGAGGACGAAGCCCAGCACGGACGCGCCGATGAACAGCCAGGTCTTGCCGTCGCCCCAGCCCCAGGTCGGCGCCTTGATGAGCGCCCAGACCAGACAGAACATCGCGCCCGACAGCAGCCCGATGCCGAGCAGGTCGAAGGAGCGCGGCGCGTTCTCGGCCCGGTGGTCCCTGAGGATGAACAGGCCGAGGACGAGCGCGAGGGCACCGACCGGCACGTTGATGAAGAAGACGGACTGCCAGCTGACGTGCTGGACGAGCAGACCGCCGAGGATCGGGCCGCCCGCGGTGGAGGCGCCGATGACCATGCCCCAGATGCCGATCGCCATGTTCAGCTTCTCGGCCGGGAAGGTGGCCCGCAGCAGGCCGAGCGCGGCCGGCATCAGCAGCGCGCCGAACAGGCCCTGGAAGACACGGAAGGTCACGACGAGCGCGATGCTGTCGGACAGGCCGATCGCGCCGGAGGCACTGGCGAAGCCGACCACACCGATCAGGAACGTCTGCCGGTGACCGAAGCGGTCGCCGAGCTTGCCCGCGGTGATCAGGGTGACCGCGAGGGCGAGGAAGTAGGCGTTGGTGATCCACTGGACGTCGGAGAAGCTGGCGCCGAGGTCCTTGGCGATGGCCGGGTTGGCGATGGCCACGATGGTGCCGTCCAGCGCGACCATCATCACGCCGATGGCGACGGAGACGAGGGTGAGCCACGGATGTCCACGCAGGCCGCGGTCCGGGGCCCGCTCCTGCGGTGCTGCCGACGGACCGGATGTCCTGTCCCCCGGTTCCGTCGCGTCGACGGTGGTCTGACTAGTCATGTTTTCGAGGCTAGTGACAGTCACTGACAGTTGACAAACCAATTCACAAGTCAGTAACTGTCACGTCATGTACTGATAGCCCGAACCGGGCGGATGAACGGAAAGAGGACCGATGGAGACGGCGTCGCGGCCGGGACTGCGGGAACGCAAGAAACAGCGCACCCGGGACGCACTGCTGCGGGCCGCCCTGGAACTGTTCACCACCAAGGGCTACGAGGCCACGACCGTCGACGAGATCGCCGAGGCCGCGGACGTGTCGCAGCGCACCTTCTTCCGCTACTTCGCCGGCAAGGAGGACGCCGTCTTCTTCGTCCAGTCCCTGGCGGAGTCGCACTTCGTCGAGGCGGTGCGCGCGCGACCGGCCCACGAGGCGCCGCTGGAGGCGCTGCGGCAGGCGATCCTGGAGGGCTGGGACAGCATCGGCGAGGCCGTCGAGGAGATCATCCCCACCGAACTCCATCTGCGCGCCTATCGGTTGATCGAGTCGACACCGGCCCTGTTCGCCACCCATCTGCGCCGCTCGGCGGAGTTGGAGGAGGACATCGCCCGCATCATCGCCGATCGCGAGGGTCTCGACGTGGACGCGGACCCGCGCCCGCGCGTCGCGGTGGCGGTGTTCGGCGGAGTGATGCGCGTCACGGAACGGCTGTGGTGCGCGGGCCGGGACATCACCGTGGAGGCGCTCCGCGAGCTGACCGCCTGGCATCTCGACGCCGTGGGTCCGGCATTGGCCGAGAAGTGGCGCACGAACTGAGCCGTTCACAGCCCGCCGATCCCGTACGCGTCAAGTGAATTCCCGTCAGGCCGGACGCCGGCACGGCCGATGGAGTGAAGAAATGGTGACACGGCGTACCAAGTGGCGTGCATCTCATCGACGCAGTGTGACGATCAATCCTAAAGCGCGCCCGTTTTGCCGGAATTGAAGGGTGCGAAACGTGAGACGCGTCACTCGGTTAACGCGAGACACTCCCGTTCTCCTAGTGTGTCCTTCCAGTGACTTCCTTCGATACCTCCCCGCAACTCAACGTCTGGCGCGCGCTGCTCGCGCTGGCCGTGGTCTTCGTGATGCTCGCGACGACCGGCTGGACCGCCGTGCGCAGCCATCCCGGTGCCACGCCCCTCGCGGCCTCACGCTCGGCGTGGCAGCACGGCAGGATCGCCGGACACGAGCTGCCGGACCCCGAGGGCTCCCCCGCGCAGCTGGCCCGCTTCTTCGCCTCGCTCAGCGCCCCCCAGCGTGCCCGGCTCGCCCACCGCTACCCGCTCGCGGTCGGCAACATGAACGGGGCGCCGGTACAGCTGCGCTACGAGGCCAACCGCATCGCCCTGGACAAGCAGCGCAAGGTCGAGCGCGCCCGGATGCACGACGACCGGCTGTCGTCGGTCGGGCAGCAGGAGGCGGGGCGCCTCATGCACCGCTTCGAGGCGCTGATGACCGAGGGGCGGCAGATCCTCGCCTTCGACCCGGAGGGCTCGGGCCGGATCGCCGAGGTCTTCGGCGACCTGGACAGCGCCCCGCGGGTCTCGGTCGTCGTCCCCGGCGTGGACACCGACCTGCTCACCTTCCAGCGCACCTACCGCATGTACTCGGCGCCCGTCGGCATGGCCCAGTCGCTCTACGCGGCGGAGCACGCGGCGAACCCGGGTACGCCCACGGCCGTGATCGCCTGGGCCGACTACACCTCGCCGGGGGGCATCGGCGTGGAGGCGGCCACCGCGATGCGCGCCGAGGAGGGGGCCGTACGGCTCGACGCCCTGGTGCGCGCCCTGCCCGGCCGGTCGTCCGTCCAGCTGTACTGCCACAGCTACGGCTCGGTGCTCTGCGGCGTGGCCGCGCACACCCTGCCGTCACGGGTGACCGACATCACCGTGGCAGGCAGCCCCGGCATGCGCACCGAGTCGGCCGCCGGGCTGCACACCACGGCCCGGGTGTGGGCGATGCGGGACGCCGACGACTGGATCCAGGACGTGCCGTATCTGGAGCTCGGGGGCCTCGGCCACGGTGCCGATCCGGTCTCCCGCGGCTTCGGGGCGCGGGTGCTGTCCGCGCAGGGGGCGAAGGGGCATCCCGGCTATTTCGCGCCGGGCACCGAGAGCCTGCGCAACTTCGCCGAGATCGGCGTTGGCGCATACGACTCGGTGCACTGCGCCGACGACACCGACAGCTGCCGGGCGGGTTTGTCCGACTCGGTGGCGGCCGGACGCGCGTAGAAATACAGGAATTGCGGTCTGCCGGGGGAGGCGACGAAGGAGCGCGTGCCGCATACGATGAGCCGCATGGGTGACGTACTGGCCGGATTTCATGCCGTCTGGGAGTTCGAGTCCGACTCCGTGCTCATCCGCTTCGAACGGGGGATCCGTTCACCGAAGCTGTTCCAGGCGCTCGGTGACCGCCGTGTCCCCCTGGAGGCGATCGCGGGGGTGACGCTGACTCAGGGCAGACGTGGAACCGTCGTTCTGCGCGCCGTGCCCCGGCCCGGTGCCGATCCGCTGATGGAGGCGGCGGCCGGACAGCTCAAGGAGGCCGTGGACCCCTACCGGCTGGTGCTGCCCGCCGACCGCCACTCCCTCGCCGAGCACTGCGCCGACGAGCTGCGGTCCCTGATCACCGAGGACGGCACCCCGGCCGAGCGGTTCCTGGTGGCGCCGCCCGAGACCCCGCTGTACTTCAAGGCCTACGACGGGAAGGCGTCCTTCGACGGCCGGGTGGTGTCCTTCCGGTGGTCCTGGACGGGCGCTTCCTCCGCCAAGTGGAAGGCCGGCGACCAGAGCTTCCCGGTCAGCGCCCTCAGCGGGGTCGAGTGGAGCTCCCCCGAGGCCCTGGACGGCCATCTGCGGCTGCTGCGGCGGGATGCCACCGCCGCCGACGCCGGGCGGCAGGTGCCGCCGGACCAGGACCCGGGCGCCGTCGTCTTCGGCCTCGGCTACGGCCCGGTGCACGAGTCGCTGCCCTTCGCCGCCGCGGTGCTGGCCGCGGTGCGGACCGCCGGGCCCTCGGCCGTCCCCGCCGCGATACCGGCGGCGCGCCGGGACCCGGCGGACATCGCCGAGCGGATCCGCCACCTCGGGGAGCTGCACAAGGCGGGGCTCGTCACGGACGAGGAGTTCTCCACGAAGAAGGCGGAGCTGCTGGCGGAGCTCTAGGGCTCCGCTCCGGACTCCTTACTCCCGCCCCGCCGACGCGAACGTCATGTCGGGGTAGCGGTCGCCCGCCACCTTGGCCGCGATCGGCTCCAGGAGCGCCAGTTCCTCGTCCGTCAGGACGATCCGGGTCGCCGCCGCGTTCTCCTCGACACGCGAGCGCCTGGTCGTGCCCGGGATCGGGACCACCGGGAAGCCGTGCACCGCGGTCTGCTGCTGCACCCAGGCCAGCGCGATCTGGGCCAGGGAGACCCCGTGCGCCTCGGCGACCGTGCGGACCGGCTCCAGCAGCCGGACGTTGGCGGCCGCGTTCTCGCCGGTGAAGCGCGGCATCGTACGGCGGAAGTCCTGGTCGGTGAGGTCCGTGCCGGCGTCGGAGAACGAGCCGGTGAGGAATCCCCGGCCCAGCGGCGAGTACGGAACCAGGGCCACACCCAGTTCCCTGGCGGCCGGCACCACGTTCGCCTCGATGTCCCGGCTGAACAGGGACCACTCCGACTGCACGGCGGCGATCGGATGGACGGCCTGGGCCGCGCGCAGCTCACCGGCGGTGACCTCGCTCAGCCCGAGGTGCTTCACCTTGCCCTCGCGCACCAGCTCCGCCATGGTGCCGACGGTCTCCTCGATCGGCACCCGCACATCGCGGCGGTGCATGTAATAGAGGTCGATCACGTCGACGTCCAGCCGCTTCAGGCTGGCCTCGACACAACTGCGGATATAGGGCGCGTCGTTGCGGATGATCCGCTTCATGGGGTCGTCCGGCGAGGTCGAGATCGCGAACTTGGTGGCGATGACGACCTCGTCCCGGTGCGCCTTGAAGAACGGCGACAGGAACTTCTCGTTCTCCCCGCCGCCGTAGGCGTCCGCGGTGTCGTAGAGGGTGACGCCCAGCTCGAACGCCCGCTCCAGGGCGGCGCGCGACTCCCCGGCGTCCGAGGGCCCGTACGCCCAGGTCATCCCCATGCAGCCGAGGCCCTGCACGCTCACCTCGGGGCCGTCGCCGCCGAGGTGCGCCTTCGCGATCCTGCTGTCCGTCATCGGGGCCTCTCCGACGCCAGGGCGGGCCCGGCGTCCGCGTAGAAATCGATCTTGCGGTTGAGCACCGCGAGCGTGTCCTGGAGTTCCGTGATCCGGGCGAGCACGTCCCGGCGGGTCGCCTCCAGGAGGTCGTAGCGTTCGCCGTAGGTGTGATCCCCGGCACGTACCAGCTCGGCGTAGCGCACCATGTCGGCGACGGGCATGCCGGTGAGCCTGAGCTTGCCGACCAGATCGAGCCAGTCGAGGTCGGCGTTGCAGTAACGGCGCTGTCCCGTGTGGGAGCGGTCGATGTGGGGCATCAGCCCGATCCGCTCGTACCAGCGCAGGGTGTGCGCGGTGAGGCCGGTGAAGGCCACGACCTCGCTGATGGTGTAGCTGTCCTGTCCGTCGGGACGGGGATGCCGCTCGGGCGGTACGGAGCAGACGTCGGTCACGTGGTCGGCCGCCTCGGCCATGGTCTCCATCACCGTCATGGGCTCCACGCTAAAACGTTGGAGTGCACTCCAAGCAAGCGGAACCCGTGAAAACACCGAGACCGGCGCGGGCTCACGTGATTAGCGTGCCCGTCATGAGTCTCGTACGCCGGGCCGTGCCCGAGGATGCCGAAGAACTGCTGCGCCTGCGCCAGGTGATGCTGGATTCCCTGTTCACCGCCGACCCGTCCACCCGGTGGCACTCGGAGTCCCTGCCGACCCTGCGCCGAAGGCTCGGCGCACCGGACGACGGCTTCGCGGCGTTCGTGATCGACCACCCCGAGCGGCCCGGGGCACTCGCCGCGATCGTGGTGGGCACCATCGAGTACCGGATCGGGCGGGCGGGCAATCCGCACGGCCGGGTGGGCCATGTCTTCAGCGTCGCCACCGATCCGGACGCACGCCGCCGGGGCTACGCCCGCGCCTGCATGGAGACGCTGCTGGACTGGTTCCGTGCGGGGGACGTCCGGCAGGTCGACCTGAACGCGTCCGCGCAGGCCGAGCCGCTGTACGCGGCGCTGGGCTTCGTCCGCAAGCCGGACCCCTCGATGCGGCTTCAGCTGTGAGCCGCATAGGCTCGTTCACATGTCCCTGCAGAGCCTGGCGCTGATCGAGAACTGGCCCGTCCCCACCGCCGCGGCGGCGGTCGTCCGTGCGGACGGCACCGTGCTCGGCACGCACGGGCCGGTCGGCCACCGCTTCCCGCTGGCCTCGGTCACCAAGCCGCTCGCCGCCTACGCGGTGCTCGTGGCCTACGAGGAGGGCGCCGTCGAACTGGACGAGCCCGCCGGGCCGCCCGGGTCGACGGTGCGCCATCTGCTCGCGCACACGTCCGGGCTCGCGTTCGACGAGCACCGCGTCACGTCGGCGCCCGGGGAGCGGCGGCTGTACTCGAACGCCGGCTTCGAGGTGCTGGGCGACCATGTGGCGAAGGCGACGGACATCAGTTTCTTCGAGTACGCGCGGCAGGCGGTCATGGAGCCGCTCGGCATGGACTCCACGAGCCTCGACGGCTCCCCGGCCAAGGACGGCGTCTCGACGGTCGCCGATCTCGTGCGCTTCGCCGCCGAGGTCCAGGCGCCCCGACTGCTCGACCCCCGTACGGTCGCCGAGGCGATGACCGTGCAGTACCCGGGCACCAAGGGCGTGCTGCCGGGCTACGGGCACCAGAACCCCAACGACTGGGGTCTCGGCTTCGAGATCCGCGGCGCCAAGTCGCCGCACTGGACGGGGCGTTCGTCCTCGCCCAGGACCTTCGGCCACTTCGGGCAGTCGGGCACGTTCCTGTGGGTCGACCCGGACGCGGGTGCGGCGTGCGTCGCTCTGACGGACCGGGCGTTCGGGCCGTGGGCGATCGAGGCGTGGACGCCGTTCACGGACGCGGTGCTGGCGGAGCTGCGGGGCTGAGCAGCCTCCGGGTCCCCTCCCCGGAGGGTGAGGACGGCCCGGCCACCGCAGCCGTCCGGCCGCCCCCCGTCCTTATCCGGCCATCTCCCACAGCAGCAGTTCCGCCCCCGTCCGTGCCCCCACCGCCTCCAGGTCCTTCGCGTCCGCGATCCGGGCCGAGTCCCCCGGGCCGAGCTCCTGCTCGCCCAGCCGTACACCGCCGCGCACCAGGTGCGCGTAGACGAACGCCCCGTCCGGCACCGCCGTGCGCTCCCCCGGTGCCAGCCGGCGGACATGGAGCATCGCGCCCGCCTCGGGGACGGCGTACGGCGTGGAGTCCGCGATGCCGTGGACCACCTCGTAGCAGGGGTCGCCGCCCGGCTGTCCGGGAGCCAGCCACATCTGGACGAAGACCAGGGGGACGTCGCCGTCGTTGCGCTCCACATGGCGGACCCCGCCCCCCGCGCTCAGCCGCTGGACGTCGCCGGGGCGGACCACCGACCGGTGGCCCGTGGAGTCGCGGTGGGTCAGCTCCCCCTCCACCACCCATGTGACGATCTCGGTGTGGCTGTGCGGGTGCTCGTCGAATCCCGCGCCCGGCGCCAGCCGCTCCTCGTTGCACGCGATCACCGCGCCGAACCGGAGGTTGTCCGGGTCGTAGTGCGGGCCGAAACCGAAGGCGTGCAGGGACTCGATCCCCGCGGCCGCATCCCCTCCGCGGTAGCGCTCACCGGCGCGCCGTACGTCCATCACAGCCACCACCGTAGTCCCGGCCGTCTCACCCTCCGGGACCCGGCGCCGCACTGCCCCGTCCCGATAAGGCACTCTTGTCCCCGTGCCCGAACCCGAAGCCACCCACCCCGAGCCCGCAGCGCACTCCGTCCATCCGCATGCCGCGACCCTGAAGCGGCTGGAGAAATCGTCCGGAAGCCTCGCCGCGCAGGCCATCGCGCGCATGGACGAGACGCTCCCGTGGTACCGGGCGATGCCCCCGGAGAACCGTTCGTGGATCGGCCTGGTGGCGCAGGCGGGCATCGCCGCGTTCACCGAGTGGTTCCGGCACCCGGACGCCCCGCAGGCCATCTCCACCGATGTCTTCGGCACCGCGCCGCGCGAGCTGACCCGGGCCATCACCCTGCGGCAGACCGTGGAGATGGTGCGGACGACCATCGAGGTCATGGAGTCCGCCATCGACGAGGTGGCCGCTCCCGGCGACGAGTCCGTGCTGCGCGAGGCGCTCCTCGTCTACGCCCGGGAGATCGCCTTCGCCACCGCCCAGGTCTACGCCCAGGCCGCCGAGGCACGCGGTGCCTGGGACGCCCGGCTGGAGTCGCTGGTGGTCAACGCCGTGCTCAGCGGGGAGGCCGACGAGGGGGCCGTCAGCCGGGCCGCGGCACTCGGCTGGAACTCGCCCGAGCATGTGTGCGTGGTCCTGGGTACTGCACCCGACGGTGACAGCGAGCTGACGGTCGAGGCCATCCGGCGGGCCGCCCGCCACGCCAAGCTCCAGGTGCTCACGGGCGTGCTCGGCGACCGGCTCGTCGTGGTCGCGGGCGGCAGCGACAATCCGCTCGCCGTCGCCAAGTCGCTGATCGGCCCGTTCGCCGCCGGACCCGTCGTCGCCGGGCCGATCGTGCCCGACCTGCAGGCCGCGACCCGGTCCGCGCAGGCCGCGGCGGCAGGCCTCAAGGCGTGTTCCGCCTGGCAGGACGCACCGCGCCCGGTACTGGCGGACGATCTGCTGCCGGAGCGCGCGATCGCCGGTGATCCCAGCGCCCGCGAGCAACTGGTGGAGGAGATCTACAGACCACTGGAGGAGGCGGGATCCGCACTCCTGGAGACCCTCAGCGTGTATCTGGAGCAGGCGTCCAGTCTGGAAGGTGCCGCCCGAATGCTCTTCGTTCACCCGAACACCGTGCGCTACCGGCTCCGACGTGTGACTGACGTCACCGGATGGTCGCCTTCTGATGTACGCTCCGCGTTCACGTTGCGGATCGCACTGATCCTGGGGCGTCTGGCCGAAGGGGATCCCCAGACCTAGCCTTTTGTCGGGGGCCCACAAAACCCCCTGCTGTTCTTCGTCCTTGTCCTCACGGGCGGCGCTGGCCGTCCCCAAGAGAGAGTGTGAGAGTGCTCGTACTCGTCGCTCCCGGCCAGGGCGCCCAGACGCCCGGCTTCCTGACTCCCTGGCTCGACCTCCCCGGTGCCGCCGCCCGCGTCGCGGCATGGTCGGACGCCATCGGGCTCGACCTCGCCCACTACGGCACGCAGGCCGATGCCGACGCCATCCGTGACACCGCCGTCGCCCAGCCGCTGCTGGTCGCCGCGGGTCTGCTGTCCGCCGCGGCACTGGGTGACATCACCCCCGGTGCCGTCGCCGGCCACAGCGTCGGCGAGATCACCGCGGCCTCCTTCGCGGGCGTCCTCGACGACACGGCCGCGCTGATGCTCGTCCGCAAGCGGGGTCTGGCCATGGCCGAGGCCGCCGCCATCACGCCCACGGGCATGTCGGCGCTGCTCGGCGGCGAGCCCGCGACGACGCTCCCGCACCTGGAGAAGCTGGGCCTGACGCCGGCGAACGTGAACGGTGCCGGGCAGATCGTCGCCGCCGGCACCCTGGAGCAGCTCGCCGCCCTCGCGGAGGACAAGCCCGAGGGCGTGCGCCGCGTGGTGCCGCTGAAGGTGGCCGGCGCGTTCCACACCCACCACATGGCACCCGCGGTGGACCGGCTCGCGGAGGCGGCCGAGGCGCTCGCGCCCGCCGTCCCGCGCGTCACCTACGTCTCGAACAAGGACGGTCAGGCCGTCGCCACCGGTGCCGAGGTCCTTCAGCGGCTGATCGGCCAGGTCGCCAACCCGGTCCGCTGGGACCTGTGCATGGAGACCTTCGAGAAGCTGGGCGTCACGGCGCTGATCGAGGTGTGCCCCGGCGGCACCCTCACGGGCATCGCCAAGCGCGCGCTGCCGGGTGTCCAGACCCTGGCCCTGAAGACCCCTGACGACCTCGACGCCGCTCGCGACCTCGTCGCCGAGCACAGTGCCTGATTAGGAGCCCGAGAGCATGTCCAAGATCAAGGCACGGAAGGGTGCTCCCTACGCGCGCATTCTCGGGGTCGGCGGCTACCGTCCGGTCCGGGTGGTGCCCAACGACGTGATCCTGGAGAAGATCGACTCCTCCGACGAGTGGATCCGCTCCCGCTCCGGCATCGAGACCCGGCACTGGGCGAACGACGACGAGACCGTCGCCGCGATGTCCATCGAGGCGGCGGGCAAGGCCATCGCCGACGCCGGGATCGCCGCCGAGCAGATCGGCGCGGTCGTCGTCTCCACCGTCTCGCACTTCAGCCAGACCCCGGCCGTCGCCACCGAGATCGCCGACAAGCTCGGCACCGACAAGGCCGCCGCCTTCGACATCTCGGCCGGCTGCGCGGGCTTCGGCTACGGCCTCACGCTCGCCAAGGGCATGATCGTCGAGGGGTCCGCCGAGTACGTCCTCGTCATCGGCGTGGAGCGGCTGTCGGACCTGACGGACCTCGAGGACCGGGCCACCGCCTTCCTGTTCGGTGACGGCGCGGGCGCGGTCGTGGTGGGACCGTCCGAGGAGCCGCACATCGGCCCGACCGTCTGGGGCTCGGAGGGCGACAAGTCCGAGACCATCAAGCAGACCGTGCCGTGGAACGACTTCCGGCTGGGCGACGTCTCCAAGCTCCCGGTGGACAGCGAGGGCAACGTCAAGTTCCCCGCCATCACGCAGGAGGGCCAGGCGGTGTTCCGCTGGGCCGTGTTCGAGATGGCGAAGGTCGCCCAGCAGGCGCTGGACGCGGCCGGGATCACAGCCGACGACCTGGACGTCTTCATCCCCCACCAGGCCAACGTGCGGATCATCGACTCGATGGTGAAGACTCTCAAGCTGCCGGAGCACGTGACGGTCGCGCGTGACGTGCGCACCACCGGAAACACCTCGGCCGCCTCGATCCCGCTCGCGATGGAGCGGCTCCTGGCGACCGGCGAGGCGAAGAGCGGCGACACCGCGCTCGTCATCGGCTTCGGGGCGGGTCTCGTGTACGCCGCGACGGTCGTTACCCTCCCCTAGGCACTCCGTGCCGGGTCACCCGGTCCGGCACGGGAGCAACACACACCCACCGCTGACGCGGTGGGCGCCACACCCTCTGGAAAACTACGAAGGAGCGCCTGACATGGCCGCCACTCAGGAAGAGATCGTCGCCGGTCTCGCCGAGATCGTGAACGAGATCGCCGGGATCCCCACCGAGGACGTCCAGCTGGACAAGTCCTTCACCGACGACCTGGACGTCGACTCGCTGTCCATGGTCGAGGTCGTCGTCGCCGCCGAGGAGCGCTTCGACGTCAAGATCCCCGACGACGACGTGAAGAACCTCAAGACCGTCGGCGACGCCGCCGAGTACATCCTCAAGCACCAGGCCTGATCGACCGATCACCTGGGCAGACAGCCCGGCACCGGGCCGGCGGCCCGGTGACCTGGGCCGTTGCCCCGCCACCCGGCGGTGGCGCCGCTGAATCCTCGTATCCGTTGGAGAAAGAATTCCCGTGAGCTCGACCAATCGCACCGTGGTCGTCACCGGTATCGGCGCAACCACACCGCTGGGTGGCGACGCGGCCTCTACCTGGGAGGGCCTGGTCGCCGGCAAGTCCGGAGTCCGTCCTCTCGAGCAGGACTGGGCCGCCGAGCAGGCGGTCCGCATCGCCGCACAGATCGCCGTGGAGCCGTCGGAGGTCATCCCGCGACCGCAGGCCCGCCGGCTGGACCGCTCGGCGCAGTTCGCCCTGATCGCAGCCAAGGAGGCCTGGGCGGACGCCGGTTTCACCGACCGGGCGGGCGAGGACGCCAGCGTCGACCCCGACCGTCTCGGCGCGGTCATCGCCTCCGGCATCGGCGGTGTGACGACCCTGCTCGACCAGTACGACGTGCTGAAGGAGAAGGGCGTCCGCCGCGTCTCCCCGCACACGGTCCCGATGCTGATGCCGAACGGCCCGTCCGCCAACGTGGGGCTGCTCGTCGGCGCCCGCGCCGGTGTGCACACCCCGGTCTCCGCCTGCGCGTCGGGCGCCGAGGCCATCGGCTACGGCATCGAGATGATCCGCACCGGCCGCGCCGACGTCGTCGTCGCCGGCGGTACGGAGGCGGCCATCCACCCGCTGCCGATCGCCGCGTTCGGCAACATGATGGCGATGTCCAAGAACAACGACGACCCGCAGGGCGCCTCGCGTCCCTACGACGTCGCCCGCGACGGCTTCGTCCTCGGCGAGGGCGCGGGCGTCGTGATCCTGGAGTCGGCCGAGCACGCCGCCAAACGCGGCGCCCGCGTCTACGCGGAGGCGGTCGGCCAGGGCATCTCCGCCGACGCCCACGACATCGTGCAGCCGGAGCCCGAGGGCCGCGGCATCTCGCACGCCCTGCAGAACCTGCTGGACCACAGCGACCTGAACCCCGCGGAGATCGTGCACGTGAACGCGCACGCCACCTCCACGCCGGCCGGTGACATCGCCGAGCTCAAGGCGCTGCGCAAGGTCTTCGGCGACGACGCCGACCACATGGCGGTCTCCGCGACCAAGTCGATGACCGGTCATCTGCTCGGCGGTGCGGGCGGCGTGGAGTCGGTGGCGACCGTCCTCGCGCTGTACCACCGGATCGCCCCGCCGACGATCAACATCGAGAACATCGACCCGGAGGCCGAGGCCAACGCGGACGTCGTCCGCGGCGAGGCCCGCAAGCTGCCGGTCGAGGGCCGTATCGCCGCGCTGAACGACTCGTTCGGCTTCGGCGGCCACAACGTGGTCCTGGCGTTCCGCACGATCTGATCCGGGCAGCCGCCCCGGCGAGTCATGCGAAAGGGCCCCCACCAGCCGGTGGGGGCCCTTTCGTACGAACGGGGGACGGCGAGTGGGCACAGGACCGGTCCACGGCCGGGTGACGGGCGGTCAGACGACCTGGTGCAGCCACCGCACCGGCGCGCCCTCGCCCGCGTAGCGGAAGGGTTCCAGTTCGTCGTCCCAGGGCTTGCCGAGCAGCTTGGCGAGTTCGGCCTCCAGCTCGCTCTCGCCGCGCTGGGAGCGCACCAGGGCGGCGCGCAGCCGGTCCTCGGGGATCAGGATGTCGCCGTGGATGCCGGTCACCGCGTGGAAGATCCCGAGATCGGGGGTGCAGCTGTAGCGCTCGCCCTCGGCGGTCGGGCACGGTTCCGCGGTGACCTCGAAGCGCAGCAGGTGCCAGCCGCGCAGCGCGGAGGCGAGCTTGGAGGCGGTACCGGCCTCTCCCTGCCAGGAGAACTCGGATCTCCAGGTGCCGGGCGCGGCGGGCTGCCGGATCCAGTCGAGGTTGACGCGCGTGCCCAGCACGCCCGCGACCGCCCACTCGACGTGCGGGCACAGTGCGCGTGGCGCGGAGTGCACGTACAGGACTCCACGTGTCGTCACCTGAACCTCCGGGCAGACCGCGACATCTTGTAACTTTACGGAACGGGCGTGGCAGGGCTGCCACGGGGCGAGGCTACCGTGCGGCGGCGCAAGGAGTGTGACGTACCGTCGGTCCAGGTGCTCCCAAACCCCGAGGTTTCACCCAAGGGGACGCGGGACTGACCCAGCGTGTTCGAAGCGCTGCCGAACGACCGCGGAGGAACCGTGCACGGGCCGACCGCCGGGTACGACGAACGAGGGGACCGAGGGATGCGGAAACGGGGCCGTGGCTCTCGGGCCGCCGTCGCGATGGCGGTTGCGGCCGTCGTGGGGCTCGCCGGCTGCGACGCCTCCGGGGGCGGCGGTGCCAGTCCGCAGGGCAGCACCGCGCAGGCGCATCCCTCGCCGCGGCCCACCCCGGTCTGGAACCGCTCCCCCGGCTCCATCGCCGCCGTGGGCGACTCCATCACGCGCGGCTTCGACGCCTGCACGGTGCTGTCCGACTGCCCCGAGGTGTCGTGGGCGACGGGCAGCGACACCACCGTGGACAGTCTCGCCGTACGGCTGCTCGGGGCGACCGGGGCCGCGGAGCACAGCTGGAACTACGCGGTGACCGGGGCCCGGATGGCGGACCTGCCCGCGCAGATCGCCCAGGCCGTGCCGCAGCGCCCGGATCTGGTGACGGTGATGGTGGGCGCCAATGACGCCTGCCGTTCCACCGTCTCCGCGATGACGCCGGTGGCCGGTTTCCGCAAGCAGTTCCAGACGGCGATGGACTCCCTGCGCGCGTCGCTGCCGAAGACGCAGGTGTACGTGTCCAGCGTGCCGAACCTGAAGCGGCTGTGGTCGCAGGGCCGCACCAGCCAGCTCGGCAAGCAGGTGTGGAAGCTGGGCATCTGCCCGTCGATGCTGGGCGACGCGGACGCGCTCGACGCGCGTGCGAGCAGGCGGCGCGATGCGGTGCAGGAGCGGGTGGAGGCGTACAACCAGGTTCTGCGGGAGGTGTGCGCCAAGGACCGGCGGTGCCGCTTCGACGGCAACGCGGTCTTCGACTACCGCTTCGGTACGGGGCAGTTGAGCCAGTGGGACTGGTTCCACCCGAGCCGGGACGGCCAGGCCCGCCTGGCCGAGATCGCCTACCGAACGATCACGGCGAAGAACCCGTGACCTAGGGTTTCCCACATGAGCGAACCATTCGGCACACTTTCCGACGGCACCCCGGTCAACCGCTGGACGCTGGAGCGGGGCGGGGTGCGGGTGCGGGTGCTGTCGTACGGCGGGATCGTGCAGTCGGCCGAGGTCCCGGACCGCGACGGGCGGCGGACGGACGTGGTGCTGGGCTTCGCGGACCTGGAGGGCTATCTGCGCCATCCCGAGCCGTTTCTGGGGGCGTTGGTCGGCCGGTACGCCAACCGCATCGCGGGGGCCCGTTTCACGCTGGACGGGCACACCCACACCCTGGAGGCGAACGACGGGCCGAACACGCTGCACGGCGGCCCCCACGCCTTCGACAAGCGGGTGTGGCACGTGGACCCGGTCGAGCACGGGGTACGGCTGTCCCGGACGAGCCCGGACGGCGAGGGGGGCTTCCCGGGCCGGCTGGAGGTCTCGGCGACCTACACCCTCGACGCACAGGGCGCGCTGCGGATCGCCTACGAGGCCCTCACGGACGCGCCGACGGTGGTGAACCTGACGAACCACTCGTACTGGAACCTGGCCGGTGCCGGGCACGCGGGCGGGCACGAGCTGCGGATCGCCGCCTCCCGGTACACCCCGGTGGACGGACAGCTGATCCCGGCCGGCCCGCCGATGGACGTGGACGGCACCCGTCTGGACTTCCGGGCGGCGCGCACGGTCGGCTCGGGCTACGACCACAACTTCGTCCTCGACAAGGGCGCGACCGAGGCCCCGGTCGAGGTCGCCGAGCTGAGCGACCCGGCGTCCGGGCGGGTGCTCACGGTGGCCACCACCGAGCCCGGGCTCCAGCTCTACACCGCGGACCACCTCGGTGCCCCGCTCTCCCCCGGCGCCGGGATCGCCCTGGAGACCCAGGCCTTCCCGGACTCGCCGAACCGCCCGGACTTCCCGAGCACGGAACTCAGGCCGGGCGGGGTGTACGCATCGGAGACGGTGTACCGCTTCTCCGCGCGGTAGCCGAGCGGGCCACGAGCCCCGGTCCAGGGTCAGGTCCCGGACCGGGGCTGCTCATGGGAGGCCCCTCCCAGGTCAGACGTTAATCGTCGGGATGACGCGACGGTCGTCGATCGGGCGTTCGGCCGCGACCTCGTACGAACCCTTCACAAATGCCACGCGGTGCCGCAGGGCGAGCCGGGGCGGGGCACGCTCCCCCAGGTCACGCACCATGGCCCGGGTCACTTCCGTCACGCGATACTGCGAGGCGTCCGGCACCACGCTCCCCACGGCGACGGAAGGGCGACAACTCCCGTGCATGCGATACGCGTTCGGATCGGCATCCTCGGACTGGCCCTGCTGGCGGGCCTCGCGGCCCCGAGCACCGCGACGGCGGACACGACCCCCACAGCGACGGTCGAGGAGCAGCGTCTCGACGGGGCCGTCCCCCAGGAGATCCTCAGACGCTCCGGCTTCGACTCGGCGGCACCAGGGCTGGCGCGGGCGCTCGCACAGGCCCACTCGTACGCGCAGGCCGAGCGTGCCGTGTTACGTCGGGGGTCCCTTCTGTGGCGGCGGGCGGTGGACCGGGCGCAGGGGCGGGGCCCCGCCGACGGTGACCTGAGCCGTGACGACGACCGGCCGCTGTACTGGGCCCGCCTCGGGATGACCCGGGAAGTGCGGACCTGGCAGCCCGGCTTCGGGCTCTCCGACGGCCAACGGACCCGACTGCTGTCCGAGTTGGAGATCACCTCACGCGGGCAGGACGCCGTCCGCTATCCGCACGACCGGGCCGTGAGGCGGATCCTGGTCACCGGTTTCGACCCGTTCACACTGGACCGGGACATCCGTATCTCCAACCCGTCCGGGGCCACCGCGCTGGCGCTCGACGGCACCACGATCCGCACGGCGGACGGCCCGGCCCGCATCGAGGCCGTCGTCTTCCCGGTGCGCTGGCAGGACTTCGCCGATCAGACCGTGGAGCGCGCCCTGCGGCGGTGGCTGCCGCGGGTGGACCTCTTCACGACGGTGAGCCAGGGACGGGCGAGCCGCTTCGACGTGGAGCGGACCAACGGGGCATGGCGGGGCGGCTTCCCGGACAACGACGGCATCGGCAGCACGGAGACGATCCCGGTGACCGACCCGGCCACCCAGCCGCAGTGGACGTCGACGACCCTCCCGTACCAGGCGATGACGTCGGCCGCCACCGGGCGTTTCCCGGTCTACGACCACACGGAGGTCACCGAGGTCCCGGCGGGCGGCGGCGATCCCGTCGTACGGCCGGACGGACCCACCCCGGGGTCGTCCGCGCGGGCCGGGGGCGGCGGCAACTACCTCTCCAACGAGATCGCGTACCGGGCGACGCTGCTGCGGGACCGGCTCGGGCTGCACGACCGGCTGCCTTGCGGCCATCTGCACACCCCGGTCCTGGAGTTCGGGGCGGGGAACACGGACCCGGCGACCGGGACCGTCACCGACCCCGCGTTCGTGCGGAACCGGCTCGACATCATCGCGCAGGCGCGGGCGATCGTGACGGTGGCGGCGGACGCGACGTTCGACGAGGTCAGGAACCGCTGATCCGCTCGCCCTCGGGGGCGTCGGCGTCCTCGGCGTCGTCGGCGTCCCCGGCCGTCTCCTCGCCCAGCAGGTCGCGGGCCAGCAGGGTGGCGCCCGCGACCGCGCCCGGCATCAGGAAGACGGCGACGAAGGGCACGAGGTAGGCGATTCCGAGGGGGGTGCCGAAGCCCCAGACGAGCAGTTTGCGGGAGCGCAGCAGCCGCAGCCGGGCGCGGAGTTCGACGCCCCGGCGCTGGAGGGCGACGGCGGTGAGTTCCTCGGTGAGGAAGAAGCCGGTGACGAAGAAGCCGATCACCGGGACGACGGTCTGGCCGACGAGCGGCAGCAGACCGAGGGCGAAGAGCAGCAGGCCCCAGAGCGAGGCGCGGACGAGGATGCGCAGGCTGTCGCGGGCCGATATCCACATCTCGCGGTGGAGGGGCAGATCCGACTGCGGGGCACCGCCGTCCGGGGAGACGTCACGGTCGACCCGCTCCGAGAGGCTCTCGTAGAAGGGCTGGCCGACCAGTAGGGTGACGGCGGTGAAGGTGAGGACGGCGAGGAGCAGGGCCAGGGCGAACAGCACCACGGTGAGCAGACCGCGGAAGAGGCCGGGCCAGGGGCTCGGCCAGCCGTCGGCGAAGGGGGTGGCCCAGGTGACGGCGTCCTCGCCCCAGACGGCCAGCGCGGCGAGCGCTGCCCCGTAGAGCACCAGGGTTATCAGCCCGGGAAGCAGGCCGAATCCGTACTGTCTGCCGTTCCGGGCCACCCATCGCTGGCCCGCGAGAAGATGACCGAACCCCACCCCGAGATCACGCATGGCGGAGACTTTACCGAGCCGCACCCCGCCGCCCGAGGCCGGGCCGGACAGGAGCGGAGGCCGCACCCCACGTCCAAGGGAGCGGCCTCCGTCGTACGCAACGACCCTGGTCGGCGCACGTCACGGCTTCGGTCAGAGCTTGACGATCATCTTTCCGATGTTGTCGCCGCGCAGGACGCCGAAGAACGCCTCCAGGTTGTTCTCGATGCCCTCGACGACGGTCTCGCGGTACTTCAGCTCGCCGGAGCGGACCCAGCCGCCGACCTCCTGGACGAACTGCGGCTGCAGGTCGTAGTGGTCGCCGACGAGGAAGCCCTCGATACGGCCGCGGGTCTGGATGAGGCGGGACAGGTTCTTCGGGCCGGGCGCGGGCTCGGTGTTGTTGTAGACCGAGATCATGCCGCAGACCGCGATGCGTCCGTCCCGGTTGAGGGAGCCGATGGCGGCCTCGAGGTGGTCGCCGCCGACGTTGTCGAAGTAAACGTCGACGCCGTCCGGGGCGGCCTGGCGCAGCTGCTCGCTCACCGGCCCGTTCTTGTAGTTGAAGGCCGCGTCGAAGCCGTACTCCTCGAGCAGGAGCTTGACCTTCTCGTCCGAGCCGGCGGAGCCGATGACCCGGGAGGCGCCCTTCAGCTTCGCGATCTGTCCGACCTGGCTGCCGACGGCGCCCGCGGCACCCGACACGAAGACGGAGTCGCCCTCCTTGAAGGCGGCGGTGCGCAGCAGGCCGGCGTAGGCGGTGAGGCCGGTCATGCCGAGCACGCCGAGGTACGTCGACAGCGGCGCGGCCTCCGCGTCCACCTTGACGGCGGTCTTGGCGTTCACGACCGCGTACTCGCGCCAGCCGAGGAAGTGCAGGACGTGGTCGCCGGGCTCGATGCCCTCGACGTTGGAGACGACGACCTCGCCGACCGCGCCGCCCTGCATGGGCTCGTTCAGCTCGTACGGGGCTGCGTAGGACTTGGCCGCGCTCATCCGGCCGCGCATGTAGGGGTCGACGGAGACGTACTTGTTCCGTACGAGCAGCTGCCCCTCGCCCGGCTGTGCCACCTCCGCCTCGACGAGGCCGAAGTCCTCGGGCTTGGGCCAGCCGACGGGGCGGCTGAGCAGGTGCCATTCACGGCTGACGGCGGGGAGGGCGGGGGTCTCGGGCATGGGGGGCCTTTCCTCACGTGCAGATTCGGCACGAATACTTCAGTACCTGAAACAACCATGCTCCTAAATATTTCAGCGTGTCAAGTAAGGAGGTAATCTGGAAGGCATGGCCGCGCAGAAGACACCCCGGATGGACCCCCTCACGATGGAGGTCCTCGACCTCATCGGATCGGTGGTGGCCCGCTTCCACGAGGAGTACGAGGAGGCGGCGGCCGAGCACGCCCTCACCGGGGCGCAGGCGCGGCTGCTGGGGCTGCTGTCGCTGGAGCCGCTGCCGATGCGGAGGGTGGCGCAGAAGCTGAAGTGCGAGCCGTCCAATGTCACCGGCATTGTGGACCGGCTGGAGGCGCGGGGGCTGGTGGAGCGCCGCCCGGACCCGGCGGACCGCCGGGTGAAGGTCGCGGCGGCGACGGCGGAGGGCCGCCGGGTGGCCCGCGGCCTGCGGGAGTCCCTCGACTTCGCCCGTGAACCCCTCGCCGGGCTGTCTCACGAGGAACAGCTGTCCCTGCGGAACCTCCTGCGCCGGATGCTGGGGGACGCCCCCCAGAACGAGGAATGACGACCGCCTCTACGACCGCCCCCGCGGCCGTTCGCACGGATCGCGCCGCCGAGCGCCGGGAGCCAGGACCTACGTGCACCACCAGAGGAACCGATTGCACGTTTTCGTCGGCGACGGGGTGGGGTGCGGGTTCGTCGGTGTCGGATGCGCCGTCGGCGGGGCGCTCGGGGCCGTGGTCGCCGTCGCGGTGGGCGTCGGATCCGGGCGGCCCGGCAGCCCGGCCGGGGTCACCGACGGGGTGACGCCGCCCTTCCCCTTGTCCTTGTCGGACTTCTTGTCCTTCGCGGAGGCGGACGCCGACGGGGAGGCGGAGGAGGAGGCCGACGCGGAGGCCGCACCGCCGGTCCCCGCGCCCGCGGCGCCCTTGGACGGCCCGGTCGTCTCCCCCGGGGCGGCACCGCCGTCCGCGGTCTCGTCCCCGGCGGTCGCGGCCTTCGGGGCGGCTCCCGGGGCCTCGACGCCGAGTTCGGCCAGGCTCAGCCCGCCCGCCGCCAGCAGCAGCCCGGCACCCACGAACAGCACCCGCCGCCGGCGCCGCCGGTGCGCGGCGGCCTTGCGGTCGCGACGGCCGGAGCGCGTGTCACGGCCGTCGTCGCGGTCACCGGCCGCACCGCGCCCCTGGGCGCGCCTGCGGTTCTGCGCCCGCCCGGGTCGCGCGGCGCGGTCCTCGGCGGACGCCTCGTCGTCGGACCCGCTGTCGTCGCGTCCGTCGTCACCGTGGGGGGCGTGCTCGATGGGGCGTGCGTCGCCGTTGTCGGCGTACGCACGCAGTTCCTCGACCGGAGTGCCGCACCCCGGGCAGGCGAGGGCGCCGTTGAGGTGCCTTCGGCACGGGAGGCAGTAGTCCATGACGCCGGAAGACTAAGTTCCGCAGACGTCACGTTCCTAGGCCGGACGGTGAATGTTCTGTGGGGAACCGAAAAAACTCTCGAAAGTCTTGCCGAAACCGTTACCAGTGCGCCCCATTGACACCCCCCACACCCCCTCCTTACTGTCACGCCAACATTTCGAACGCGTGACGAAATCTCGAACAGCGGAGGGGCAACTGCCGTGCGCATCACCGGAATCAGCACACACGTGGTCGGGACGCCGTGGCGCAACCTGACATACGTTCAGGTGCACACCGACGAGGGCCTCACCGGAGTCGGCGAGACCCGGATGCTGGGCCGCACCGACGCGCTGATCGGCTATCTGCGGGAGGCGGAGGCCAATCACCTCCTCGGTTCGGACCCGTTCGCCGTGGAGGACCTCGTCCGCCGCATGAAGTACGGCGACTACGGCCGCGCGGGCGAGATCGTGATGTCCGGCATCGCGGTCGTCGAGATGGCCTGCTGGGACATCAAGGGCAAGGCCCTCGGCGTCCCCGTCTGGCAGCTGCTCGGCGGCAAGGTCACCGACCGGGTCAAGGCCTACGCCAACGGCTGGTACACCACCGAGCGGACCCCGGAGGCGTATCACAAGGCCGCCACGGAGGTCGTCGCCCGTGGCTACCGGGCCCTGAAGATCGACCCCTTCGGCACCGGGCACTTCGAACTGGACCACGAGCAGACCCGCTACTCGGTGTCCCTCATCGAGGCGGTCCGGGACGCGATCGGGCCCGACGCCGAGCTGATGCTGGAGATGCACGGGCGCTTCTCCCCCGCCACCGCCGTCCGGCTG
Organism: Streptomyces sp. NPDC002573; assembly: GCF_042889625.1. Classification (NCBI taxonomy): domain Bacteria; kingdom Bacillati; phylum Actinomycetota; class Actinomycetes; order Kitasatosporales; family Streptomycetaceae; genus Streptomyces; species Streptomyces sp. NPDC002573. The sequence continues at coordinate 47,105 of NZ_JBIARC010000052.1, forward strand.
GCCAAGGAGATGGCGCCCTTCCGGCCGGCCTGGCTGGAGGAGCCGGTGCCGCCGGAGAACCTCAAGGCGCTGAAGAAGGTCGCCGAGAAGGTGGACCTGCCGGTCGCCACCGGTGAGCGCATCCACGACCGGATCGAGTTCCGGGAGCTGTTCGAGAACCAGGCCGCCGACATCCTCCAGCCCGATGTCGGCCATATCGGCGGCATCTGGGAGACCCGGAAGCTGGCCGCCACCGCCGAGACCCACTACATGCTGGTCGCCCCGCACAACGTGGGCGGCTCCGTGCTCACCGCCGCCTCCCTCCAGGTCGGCTTCACCTCGCCGAACTTCAAGATCCTGGAGCACTTCAACGACTTCGCCGACGCGGAGATCAAGAAGGTGGTCAAGGGCGCGCCGGAGGTCGTCGACGGCTACTTCCACCTCTCCGACGCCCCCGGTCTCGGGGTCGAACTGGACACCGACGCGGCGGCGGAGTTCCCGCAGCAGCAGGCCCGGTTCGATCTGTGGGCCGACGGCTGGGAGCAGCGCCGGCCGAAGGGCGCCAAGTGAGCACCGCGGTCGTCGTCGAGGCGCCGGGCGAGCACCGGCTCGTGGCGCACGCGCCGCGCGATCCCGGTCCCGGTGAGGCGCTGGTCGACGTGCACGCGGTCGGCATCTGCGGCAGCGACCGCGAGGTGTACCAGGGCAACCGGCCCGAGGGATATGTCCGTTATCCGCTCACCCCCGGTCATGAGTGGTCCGGCACCGTCCGGTCCGTCGGCGCCGGGGTGCCGGGGTCGCTGACCGGCCGCAAGGTCGTCGGGGAGGGCTTTCGCAACTGCCAGGTCTGCGACCGCTGCCACGCGGGCGAGACGACGCTGTGCACCTCGGGGTACGAGGAGACCGGCTTCACCCAGCCCGGCGCGATGGCCGCCACGCTGACCCTGCCGGCCCGGCTGCTGCACGTACTGCCGGACGACGCCGATCTCACCGCCGCCGCTCTCCTGGAGCCCGCCGCCTGCATCGCGGCCGCCGCACTCAAGGCGAACGCGCGGCCCGGTGAGCGGGTCGCGGTGGTCGGCACCGGCACGCTCGGCATGTTCGCCGTGCAGTTCCTGACGGCCGTCTCCCCGGCCGCCCTGCTGGTGGTCGGCAGCGGACGGGACCGCGAGGCCCTGTCCCGGCAGTTCGGCGCCACCGACTTCCGCACCCGGGACCAGGCGCTCCCCGACGACATCGACGTCGTCGTCGAGACCGCCGGGTCCGCGTCCGCGGCGCGCACCGCCGCCGGTCTGCTCAGGCGCGGCGGACGCCTCGTCCTGACGGGCATCCCGGCGCCGGGCGCCGAGGGACTCGACCCCACCGACCTCGTCGTACGGCAGCTGGAGGTGCACACCGTGTTCGGGGCGCCGCCGGACGCCTGGGCGCACACGGTGCGGGTCTTCGGCGCCGGGCTGCTCGATCCGCTGCCGCTGGTCACGCACGAGCTGCCGCTCACCGAGTTCCCAGCGGCCATCGAGCTGGTGGGGGCCGGGGATCCGAAGGTCGGCAAGGTCCTGCTGCGGCCTTGACGCTTCCGGAGGCGTACGCCGGTACGGAGTCACCTGACAGCTCCGTACCGGCGTGGGCCCGGCCCTCCCACACCCCAAGCCACGAACGATGTTCGAAATACCGAACACGCCGAACACGAAGGACACCTCGTGACCGACTCCGCTACCGCCGCCCGCAGGCCCGGTGAGCAGGCCCTCGCCACGCTCGGCCTGGCCGGGCCCGCGCTCTCTTCCGCCGACGCCTCGCCGCACACCTTCCCGGGAGGCGGCCGCTGGCGCACCGAGATCCCCTCGTGCGAGGGGCCCGAGGCGCTGGCGGTGGTCCTCAAGGAGTCCTCGCGGCTCGACGTGCCGATCCACCGGATCAGCCAGGGCAGCGGCATATGGATGCTGACCGACGCCGAGATCACCGAGATGGTCGAGGCCACCCGCGCACGCGACATCGAACTGTGCCTGTTCACCGGCCCGCGCGGCACCTGGGACATCGGCGGCTCGGTCCGTTCCGACTCGCGCGGCGCCGGTCTGCGGGCGCGCGGCCACGACGCGGTGGCCGGCTGCGTCGAGGACGCCGTACGAGCCACCGAGCTGGGCGTCCAGTGCCTGCTCGTCGCCGACGAGGGCGTGCTGTGGACCCTGCACCGCGCCCGGCAGGAGGGGATCATCCCGGCCGACACCACCCTGAAGGTCTCGGCACTGGTCGGCCCGGTCAATCCGGCCTCGTACGCCGTGTACGAGCGGCTCGGCGCCGACTCGGTCAACGTCCCCAGCGATCTGACACTGCACCACCTGACGGAGATCCGGCGGGTCTCCGCCGCCCCCATGGACATGTACATCGAGGCCCCCGACGACCTCGGCGGCTATGTGCGGATGTACGAGGTCGCCGAGCTGATCCGGCGCGGCGCACCGCTGTATCTGAAGTTCGGTCTGTCCAAGGCGCCCGGGATCTACCCCTACGGGACGCATCTGCGGGACGTGACCCTGGACACCGCCCGGGAGCGGGTGCGGCGCGGCCGGCTCGCTCTCGACCTGCTCGCCCGGCACGGCGCGGACGGCGACATGGCGCCGCTCGGCTCCCGGCTGCCCGGTTCGCTCAACCGCTTCCCCACCGGCGCCTGAACCGCCGGCCACCCCCTCTCCACGACGAGTAGAACAAGGACTGATCAGCATGCGTACTCGCAGAGCCGCTCTCACCGCGATAGCCGGCGCCGCCTCCCTCGCCCTCACCCTGACCGCCTGCGGCCAGAACGGCTCGGGCGGCAGCAAGGAGGACACGGGCAGCGCCAAGGGCGGAACCATCGGCATCGCGATGCCGACCAAGTCCTCCGAGCGCTGGATCAACGACGGCAACAACGTCGTCAAGGACCTCCAGTCCAAGGGGTACAAGACCAAGCTGGTCTACGGCGAGGACGACCCGGACACCCAGGTCTCGCAGATCGAGAACCTGATCACGCAGGGCGTCAAGGGCCTGATCATCGCGGCCATCGACAACAAGTCGCTGAACAACGTGCTGCAGCAGGCCGCCCAGGCGAAGATCCCGGTCATCGCCTACGACCGGCTGATCCTCGGCACCAAGGACGTCGACTACTACGCCTCGTTCGACAACGAGAAGGTCGGCGTGCTCCAGGGCACGTACATCGTGCACAAGCTCGGCCTGGACAGCGGCAAGAAGGGCCCGTTCAACATCGAGCTGTTCGCCGGGTCGAACGACGACAACAACACCAAGTACTTCTTCGGCGGCGCGATGAGCGTGCTCCAGCCGTACATCGACAAGAAGGAGCTGGTGGTCAAGTCCGGCCAGACCAAGCTCAACCAGGTCACCACGCTGCGCTGGGACGGCACCACCGCGCAGAAGCGCATGGAGGACGTCCTCACCTCCGCCTACAAGAGCGGCAAGGTCGACGCGGTGCTCTCGCCCTACGACGGCATCTCGATCGGCATCCTGTCCGCGCTGAAGTCGGACGGCTACGGCTCGGGGAGCAAGCCGCTGCCGGTCATCACCGGCCAGGACGCCGAGCTCGCGTCGGTGAAGTCGATCATCGCCGGTGAGCAGACGCAGACCGTCTACAAGGACACCCGCCAGCTCGCCAAGGTCGCCGCGACCATGGTCGACGACGCCCTCAACGGCAAGACGCCGCAGACCAACGACACCAAGACCTACGACAACGGCACCAAGGTCGTCCCCGCCTATCTGCTCCAGCCGGTGAGCGTCGACAAGACCAACTACGAGGACGTCCTGGTCAAGGGCGGCTACTACACCGACGCCCAGCTGAAGTAGCCGACGCACCCCCACCGACCGCAACGACTGGAAGGCACGACCATGGCGGGACCCGTCCTGGAAATGCGCTCGATCGTCAAGACCTTTCCCGGCGTCAAGGCGCTGTCGGACGTCAATCTGACCGTCCGGCGGGGCGAGGTCCACGCCATCTGCGGGGAGAACGGCGCCGGCAAGTCGACCCTGATGAAGGTCCTCTCCGGCGTCCACCCGCACGGCAGTTACGAGGGGGACATCCTCTTCGAGGGAGAGGTCTGCCGCTTCCGGGACATCCGGGCGAGCGAGCAGCACGGCATCGTCATCATCCACCAGGAACTGGCGCTGGTGCCGTATCTCTCCATCGCCGAGAACATCTTCCTCGGCAACGAACACTCCACCCGCGGATTCATCAACTGGAACGACACGCTCAGGCACGCCACCGAACTGCTGCGCCGGGTCGGCCTCGACGAGCACCCGGAGACCCGGATCACCGACATCGGCGTGGGCAAGCAGCAGCTCGTGGAGATCGCCAAGGCCCTGTCGAAATCGGTGAAGCTGCTCATCCTCGACGAGCCGACGGCGGCCCTGAACGACGAGGACAGCGGCAAACTCCTCGATCTCATCCTGGAGTTGAAGAACCAGGGCATCACCTCGATCATCATCTCCCACAAGCTGAACGAGATCCGCCGGGTCGCCGACTCGGTGACGATCATCCGCGACGGGCAGTCCATCGAGACGCTCGACGTGAAGGCGCCGGAGACCACCGAGGACCGGATCATCAGCGGCATGGTCGGCCGCGACCTCGACCACCGCTTCCCCGAGCGCACGCCGTACGAGGGAGCGGCGGACGCGGCGCCGGCCCTGGAGATCCGCGACTGGACCGTGCTCCACCCGATCGACCAGCAGCGCAAGGTCGTCGACGACGTGTCGATCGAGGTACGGCGCGGGGAGATCGTCGGCATCGCGGGGCTGATGGGCGCCGGCCGCACCGAGCTCGCGATGAACGTCTTCGGGCGCACCTACGGCCGGTACGCGGGCGGCACGGTCCTCAAGGACGGCGAGGAGATCCGTACGAAGACCGTCGCCGAGGCGGTCGGGCACGGCATCGCGTACGTCACCGAGGACCGCAAGCACTACGGCCTCAACCTCATCGACACCATCAACCGCAACATCTCGCTGACCGCGCTCGGCAAGGTCGCCAAGCGGGGGATCGTCGACGAGCACGAGGAGCGCCAGGTCTCCGAGGGCTTCCGCACGTCCATGAACATCAAGGCGCCGACCGTCTTCGAGCCGGTCGGCAAGCTGTCCGGAGGCAACCAGCAGAAGGTCGTCCTCAGCAAGTGGATCTTCGCCGGCCCGGACGTGCTGATCCTGGACGAGCCCACGCGCGGTATCGACGTGGGCGCCAAGTACGAGATCTACACGGTCATCGACCAGCTGGCCGCGCAGGGCAAGGCGGTCGTCTTCATCTCCTCCGAGCTGCCGGAGCTGCTCGGCATGTGCGACCGCATCTACACGATGGCCGCGGGACGGCTGACGGGTGAGGTGCCGCGGGCCGAGGCCACGCAGGAAGTGCTGATGCGCCACATGACGAAGGACAAAGAGGTAACCCGATGAGCACGGATGTGACCGCCAAGACCCCGGCCCCCGCGCCGCCGGGCAGGAGCGGATCGGCCACGGGCGACGGCCTGCTCCGGCTGATGCTGAACGGCCTGCGCCGCAACATGCGGCAGTACGGCATGCTGATCGCGCTCGGCCTGATCGTCGTCCTCTTCCAGATCTGGACCGGCGGCGACCTGCTGCTGCCGCGCAACGTCTCCAACCTGGTCCTGCAGAACAGCTACATCCTGATCCTCGCGATCGGCATGATGCTGGTGATCATCGCCGGGCACATCGACCTGTCGGTCGGCTCGCTGACGGCGTTCGTGGGCGCGTTCGCGGCCGTGCTGACGGTGCAGCACAGTGTGGCGTGGCCGATCGCCCTGGTGCTGTGCCTGCTGGTGGGCGCGGTCGCGGGGTCGGTGCAGGGCTATCTGATCGCCTATCTCGGCATACCGTCGTTCATCGTCACCCTCGCCGGGATGCTGCTCTTCCGCGGGCTCACCGAGATCCTGCTCAAGGGGCAGACCCTCGGCCCGTTCCCGGACGGGCTGCAGAAGCTCGGCAACGGCTTCCTGCCCGAGGTCGGCCCGAACACCAACTACCACAACCTGACGCTGCTGCTCGGTCTCGTCCTGATCGCCGCCGTGGTGTGGCAGGAGGTGCGCGACCGGCGCCGGCAGCAGGAGTTCGCCCTGGACGTGCTGCCCGCGCGGCTGTTCGCGCTGAAGCTCGTCGCCCTGGTCGCCGCGATCCTCGCCCTCACGATGCTGCTCGCCAGCTACAACGGCGCGCCGATCATCCTCATCGTCCTCGGCGTCCTGGTGGTCGGTTACGGCTACGTGATGCGCAACGCCGTCTTCGGCCGCCACATCTACGCCATCGGCGGCAACCTGCCGGCGGCGAAGCTGTCCGGCGTCAAGGACAAGAGGGTCACCTTCCAGGTCTTCCTGAACATGGGCGTGCTCGCGGCCCTGGCCGGTCTGGTGGTCGCCGCCCGGCTGAACGCGGCCTCGCCGAAGGCGGGCGTGAACTTCGAGCTCGAGGCGATCGCCTCGTCGTTCATCGGCGGCGCGTCCATGAGCGGCGGTGTGGGCACCGTCCTCGGCGCGATCATCGGTGGTCTCGTCCTCGGCGTGCTGAACAACGGCATGAACCTCCTCAGCGTCGGCACCGACTGGCAGCAGGTCATCAAGGGCCTGGCCCTGCTGGTGGCGGTCGGCTTCGACGTGTGGAACAAGCGCAAGTCCGGTTCGTAAGTCAGCTCCGGCCCCGCCGGTCGGCGGCGGGGCCCGTCCTTCACGGGAGCCGCACATGGAACTGAACAGACGCACGGTCATCGCGGGCGCCGCGGCAGCGGGTATCGCCGCGACCACCCTGGGCACGGGCACGGCGCAGGCCGCCTCGGGAAGCAGGAAGCCGGTGAGGGAACCCTTCGGCAAACTGGCCGACGGCACCAAGGTCTACCGCTGGTCGCTGGAGAACGGCGGCACCCGCCTGAAGGTCCTGAACTGGGGCGGTGTGGTCCAGGGCCTGGAGATCCCCGACCGGCACGGCCGCTACGCCAACGTCTCCCTGGGCTTCGCCGACATCGGCGACTACGTGGCGAAAACCCCGTACTTCGGTGCCCTCATCGGCCGCTACGGCAACCGCATCGCCCAGGGCCGGTTCACGCTGGACGGCAGGAGCTACCAGCTGTCCGTCAACGACGGCGTGAACAGCCTGCACGGTGGCACGCAGGGCTTCGACAAGCACATCTGGGACGTCGAGCCGTTCACCCGGGGCTCCGACGTCGGCCTGCACCTCCACTACACCAGCGTCGACGGCGAGATGGGCTACCCGGGCGCGCTCAGGGCGACGGTGACGTACACCCTCACCAGGCACGGCGACTGGCGCATCGACTACGAGGCCACCACCGACAGGCCGACCGTCGTCAACCTCACCAACCACACCTACTGGAATCTCGCGGGCGAGGGCACCGGCGGCATCGAGGGCCACGAGCTGACGATCGCCGCGAGCCGCTACACCCCCACCGACTCGGGCCTGATCCCCACGGGCGAGCTGGCCCCGGTCGCCGGCACCCCCTTCGACTTCCGGCACGCCAAGACCATCGGCCGGGACATCCGGGCGGGCCATGTGCAGCAGGTGCAGGCCAAGGGCTACGACCACAACTGGGTCCTCGACAAGGGCATCACGGCGCGGCCCGAGCACATCGCGACCCTCCGCGACCCGCGCTCCGGCCGCACCCTGAAGATCGCCACCGACCAGCCGGGCCTGCAGTTCTACTCGGGCAACTTCCTCGACGGCACGCTCGTCGGCACCGGCGGCCACACCTACCGCCAGGGCGACGCGCTCTGCCTGGAGACCCAGCACTTCCCGGACTCGCCCAACCACGCGAACTTCCCGTCGACCGTGCTGCGGCCCGGGCAGACGTACCGGTCGACGACGATCCACACGTTCGGCGCCTGACGCACCGGCGATGGCACCGGTTCCCGAAGTCACACTCGTTTCACACCGGTTGAACAATACCCCCTCCGTATCCGTATGAACGGGTGGCCCGCGCTCCCCCGCGCGGGCCACCCCAGGACAACGGACCCGCCGTCCCCACCGGGCCCGCTCATACGGAGGTTCCATGGCCGACAACGTCGCCTCGTTGTTCCGCAGCGCGACGGCGCACAGCCCCTCGATGGCGGCGCTGACGCGGGAGGGCGGCGACGGAACGGGGCCCGTGGACTTCTGCATCCCGTGCAACCCCTACTTCCCGACGCCCGCCATGTACGACGAGATGGCCGGCCGGCTGCGCGAGATCATCACGTACTACCCGAGCAGCGCGGACACGATCACGGCCGAGCTGTGCGATCTGCTCCAGCTGCCGCCGCAGTGCGTGGCCATGGGCAACGGCTCGACCGAGCTGATCACCTGGATCGACCATCTGCTGGTCCGCGAGTCCCTCGCCGTCCCCGTCCCCACCTTCGGCCGCTGGACCGACCAGCCCATGGAGACCGGCAAGCGGGTCGACATGTTCCCGCTCCAGGAGTCGAGCGGTTTCGCCCTGGACCTGGCCCAGTACTCCGAGTTCATCCGCAAGCGCGGCACCCGCGTCGCCGTCATCTGCAACCCCAACAACCCCGACGGCGGGTTCGTGCCGCGGCAGGCTCTGGTGCAGTTCATGGACGCGATGGCGGACCTGGACCTGATCGTGATCGACGAGTCGTTCCTGGAGTTCGCGGACGCCGAGAACGAGCCCAGCGTCGTCCAGGACGCCGTGCTGCGGCCCAACGTCATCGTGCTGCGCAGCCTCGGCAAGAACTTCGGCCTGCACGGCATCCGCTTCGGCTATCTGGTCGCCAACCCCGCGCTCGCGCAGAAGATCCGCTCGATGCTGCCGAAGTGGAACCTCAACTCCTTGGCCGAGCACGTGGTGTTCATGCTGAAGGAGCACGGCGCCGAGTACCTGGAGAGCCTGCACCAGGTCCGCCGGGACCGCCTGGAGATGTCCCGCCAGCTCTCCCAGCTGCCCGGTCTGACGGTCTACCCGTCCCAGGGCAACTTCCTCTTCGTGCGCCTCCCGGTGGGTGCCGAGGGCACCGTGGTCCGCGACCGGCTGCTGGCCGAGCACCGGATCCTGGTGCGCGAGTGCGGCAACAAGATCGGTTCATCCAGCCGCTTCCTGCGCCTCGTGGTGCGCCCCGAGGTGGACGTGCGTCGCCTGGTGTCCGCCCTGGAACAGGTGCTCTACGGGGCCAGGAGGGGAACCGCCGTGCCCGAGCTGAGCACAGGGACCAGCTACAGCTCGGGCACGGCGGCCGTGGACCGGCTGGTCAGCGAGACCAACGGGACGGGGCTGCCGCTGGCCGCCCAGGCCGCGGCGATGCCGCAGCTGGCCCCGGGCTCGGCCCCCGCGCCGGCGCCCGCGCCCGCGCCTGTGCCTGTGCCGGCCGCCGCCGCCCCGGCGCCCGCGCCTACTCCGCTGCCGGTCCCCGCCCCCATGGCCGTCCCGGCCCCTCCCCCGGTCCCCGCGCCGATGCCCGTCCCCGCGGCGGCCGCTCCGGTCTCCGCTCCCGCTCCGCTGCCGATGGCCCCGCCGCCGGGGATGGTCCCGGCCGCCGCCATGCCCCCGGGGTTCGTCCCGGCGCCCGCGGCCGGTCTGCAGGCCGTTCCGCAGACGGGTCTGCCCGGACTCGCGGCGGCCGCCCAGAACCGGCGCGGCATGCCCGGCATGCCCGCCGCGGGCGGTCTCACGGCCGCGCAGGTACGCGGCCGCACCCAGCCGGAGCCGGTCCCGGAGCCCACGGGCTGGCCCGCGGCGGGCGCGATGTACAACCAGGTCGGCTGAGCCGCCAGGCCCCCACCGGGCCCACGCGGCCGTAGCGCACCGGACGCCGTCGGCGGCCACGAGGAACTCCCTCGTGGCCGCCGACGGCGTTCGTCGTATGCGGCCGTTCCATCGTCACCATATGCCCGATTTAAACCTATGAATCACAAAGTACCGCTTTATCGCCTCTCGCGCCATTGAGACCTTTAATCCGAATTGTTAGCTAAGTGCGATAGCAAAGCATCAATTCCCGATTTTCATCCGGCGTGATGCACTTCACTTACGAAGCACCCTAGTGCTTTACGCGGCCCTTAAATCTTGCGGATTCCGCACGGGAATCCGGTTCCGACGCGCCCCTCCAACTAAGCAACCTAGTAAAAGGGGGAATTGTTTAGTTATTCCCGACGGCTAAGAATGAGCCCGCCGCAGGACGACGCAAGACGAAATGCGGTGCTGATTGCCGAGGGGAACCGGCAACTGCGCTCGATGCAATCCGTTGGAATGAGGACCGCACCATGCCCCGTCACGCCGCTAAGCGCTTGTCCCGGACACGCCGGTTCTCCGCCGGTGGCGCCGTCACCGTCGGCACCTTCGCCCTGGCCTGCACGGCCCTGTTCGGAACGGCCGTAGCCGCCCAGGCCGCCCCGGCCACCAAGACCACCAAGGCCGCTCAGGCCACCAAGGCCATCAAGTCGGCCCTCGCCGCCAAGGTCACCGCCGCGACCTACACCGTCCGGCCCGGCGACCACCTCGCCTCCATAGCCCGCGCCCACAAGGTGCCCGGCGGCTGGCCCGCCATCGCGACGGCGAACCACCTCTTCAGCCCCTACGTCCTCCAGCCGGGCCAGGTCCTGACCCTGCCCACCGGGTCAGCCACCGCACCGGCCAAGACCGCCCCCGCCAAGACCACCGCGACCCCCGCCACGGTCCAGAGCTACGCCAACAACCTGGACGGCTGGATCAAGCACTCGCTGGCGGTCATGAAGCAGAACGGCATTCCGGGAAGCTACAACGGCATTTACCGCAATGTGATCCGTGAGTCCTCGGGCAACCCGATGGCGATCAACCTGTGGGACTCCAACGCCGCGGCCGGCATCCCCTCCAAGGGACTGCTCCAGGTGATCCAGCCGACGTTCAACGCGTACCACGTGGCCGGAACGTCGTGGAACATCTACGACCCGGTCGCCAACATCACCGCCGCGTGCAACTACGCGTACCACCGCTACGGTTCGATCGACAACGTGAACGGCCCCTACTGACAGGCCTGAACCGTGATACGGGGTGGGGGGGGGGGGGGGGGGGGCCCCCCCCCCCCCCCCCCCAAAAACCAAAACCCCCCCCCCCCCCCGGGCGCCCCCCCCCGGGGGGGCGCGGTTTGCGGGGGCGGCCCACAGCCCCACCGGGGGGCAAGTTTAAAGCCCG